>NC_013158.1:935038-1246718 GCF_000023945.1 Halorhabdus utahensis DSM 12940 | reverse complement strand
AAGGCACCACAGACGCCAGCAGCTACTATCGCGGTCACTCCGTCGGGGACGACGTGGCAGATTCCGGACTGCCGACAACGACACCTCGAAGGGGCTGGGCTGCCTGGGTGCACATATGACTGGGGTGGCTGACGCCGTCGGGCTGGCTGTGATCGTCCTCCTCAACACGGCGGTGGTGGCGCTTGCGACTCGCTTTTTCCGTGTGCGGCTGCACACTCGTTGGGGCGCGGCGATCTACGCGGTCCTGTTTGGCACACTCATCCTGTTCGTCACGACGCTCATCCTGGCCGGCTTTCTCGGACTCGGCCCCAACCTCGACAGCCGCGTTGCCGTCGTCGGTCTGACCATCGTCGGCCCCCTCACCATCGGCCTGACGATCGATTACTTCTGGATGCCCGATCCGGCCGCCGTCGAGTTGCCCGAACCCGCGGATCGACCCTGACTGGCCGTTTGACCCGACGATCCGGCGGGAGCGGGGCCGTACTTGCTGTTTCTGTGCAGTCTCCCGGTTTCGTTCTCCCTTTTCACTTTCACTCCGGTGTTAACGAGGCTTTATATGCCGGGCCGGGCAAACCGATTGGTATGGCAGCAACAGAAGATCTCGAAGATCTGCCGGGCGTGGGTCCGGCGACCGCAGAGAAGCTCACCGAGAACGGCTACGACTCCTATCAGGGCATCGCCGTCGCGAGTCCCGGCGAATTAAGTAACACCGCCGACGTCGGCGAATCGAGCGCGGCGGACATCATCCAGGCCGCCCGCGAGGCCGCCGACATCGGCGGGTTCGAGAGCGGGGCCGAAGTGCTCGAACGCCGCGAACAGATCGGCAAGCTCACGTGGGGCGTCGAGGAGGTCGACGAGTTGCTCGGGGGTGGCGTCGAGACACAATCGATCACCGAAGTATACGGCGAGTTCGGGGCCGGCAAGTCCCAGGTCACGCACCAGCTGGCCGTCAACGTTCAGCTGCCGGCCGAGCACGGTGGACTGGAAGGCAGTTCGATCTTCATCGACAGCGAAGATACGTTCCGGCCCGAACGTATCGAGCAGATGGTCGAGGGCCTTGAAGACGACGTGATCGCGGACACGATGGTTCTCCACGGCGTTGCCGAAGAGGGCGAGGCCGACCCCGCCGACGACGACCATTTCGACGACCTCATCGAGTCTATCCTCGACAAGATCCACGTCGCGAAGGCGTTCAACTCCAACCACCAGATTCTCCTGGCCGAGAAGGCCCAGGAACTCGCCAGCGAGGGCCAGGACGAGGAGTTCCCTGTTCGCCTCCTTTGTGTGGACTCCTTGACCGCCCACTTCCGGGCGGAGTACGTCGGTCGTGGCGAACTCGCCGACCGCCAGCAGAAGCTCAACAAGCACCTCCACGACCTGATGCGGGTCGGCGACCTCAACAACACCGCCGTCGTCGTCACGAACCAGGTCGCGGCCAACCCCGATTCCTTCTTCGGTGACCCGACCCAGCCCATCGGCGGGAACATTCTGGGCCACACCTCGACGTTCCGACTCTACCTCCGGAAATCGAAGGGTGACAAGCGGATCGTCCGCCTGGTCGACGCGCCGAACCTGCCCGACGGCGAGGGCGTCATGCGCGTCGAAGGTGGCGGCCTGATGGCGGAGTAAGGCCTCGGGCGGTCGAGGGCGTGTCCCCGCCGAATCGACAGTGCGAGCTACTTAACTGAACGCGGCCGCTATATGGCGCATATGCAACACGTGAAGATTCCGCAGGACCGGATCGGTGTGGTGATCGGCGAGGGTGGTGAGACGATGCGGGAGATCGAGCAGGAAGCCGAAGTTCGACTCGACATCGATAGCGAGACCGGCGCCGTCGCGGTCGAATCGGTGGGCGATCCCGTCCTGGGGCTCAAGGGACCAGACATCGTCAAGGCGATCGGTCGCGGATTCTCCCCTGAGGCCGCCCTTCGACTGCTGGATGGCGACATGATGATGTTCGACGTGATCGACATCGACGCGGTCGCGCGCAACCCGAACGATCTCAAGCGCCTCAAGGGTCGACTTATCGGCGAGAACGGCCGAACCCGGGAGCTGATGGAGGACCTCACCGGTGCGGACGTTGTCATCTACGGTTCGACGCTGTCGATCATCGGCGGCCCCGAGCAAGTCGACGCAGTCCGGGAGGCAGCCGAGATGATCCTCGAGGGGGCCCCCCACGGCTCGGTGTACTCGTTCCTCGAACGCCGCCACAACGAGATGAAACATCAGGGTCTCGAATATCACCAGTTCACCGGCTGACCGCTCCATCTGCGATTTTGTCGCTGTGGGACAGGTACCGTCCACCGTGACGCCAAACCTCCGTACCGCTCCGTTTCCGTGGGCTCAACCCTCAGTGGGGGACCCCACGGCTTTCATCGTGAGAGGATTTCAGAGGCGGCCGTAACATACATCACTGTACTGAACAGTATGGCTAGTGGTGGATTCATGGGGGAGACAGCCGACGAGCACGATCAGGACGAGACGGGGGAACGGGTCGAAGACATCGTCGATCGACTCCGACAACTGCGAGCTGCGGACCAACAGCGCCGGAAGCACGCTGAGGCAGGTGTCGTGCTGGATCAACTCGATGCGGTCGAGGAACGACTCCTCGCGTTCGGGCGGGCCCTGGGGGGCGATCCGGACGACGTCGCGGCCCTCCCGTTCACCGAAGAGGCGGGCCGGGACGGCATGGCCGAGCCGCTGTACGTCCGGCACGATCGGACGTTGCTCAACCAGGTGACGAGCTGGCTGCTCCAGCGCCAGCACATCGGCCTCATCAGCGGCTACGGCACCGGCAAGACCGCCTTCCGGGAGATCCTCAAACGGGACCTGGGCCGACGTGACGACTTCGTCGTCGCCCACGTCGACAACCCTCGGGAAACCACGCCGAGAGGTCTCTACGAGACGGTTCTCCGGGGAGCAGCCGAGGCGGGATTCGAGATCGATCCCGGGAACTACTGGCAGGTCCGTGACGGGATCCCGTGGGCGACGGCTGAAACCAAACAAGCCGTCCAGGAAATCGCCGAGGACGCGCGGGCCGAGGACGTGACGCTGCTCCTGGTGGTCGACGAGATCGAGGATCTCCCCAGCGACCTGCTTTCGGCGATCCAGATCGCGGGTGACGCTGGCGTCCGGCTGTTCCTGAGCGGGACGCCCGCGGGGAAGGAACGTCTCCAGGACGTCAAAGCGACGCTTGACTCCCGTCTTCGCTACTACGAGGGGATCGATCCGTTCGACGTCGAGGACATCGCCGAGTACATCGCCCGGTCGCTGGCACACTTCCGGGGGGAAGCATACGACGGTGAGTCGCCGGACCTCTTTGAACCGACTGCCATCGCGGACATTCACGAACGGACCGGTGGCAACCCGCGGGACGTCCGCCTGGAATGTCGAGAACTGTTCACGCGCGCGGCGTTCGTCTGGCATCGCACCGGCCAGGACGTCGAGCGCATCCGGATCACTCCCGAACTCCGCCACCGGCGGTTCGGCATGGGTAGGTAGTACTTAAATGGCTGCCAAGGGATCACATGGACCCACGTCCGCTGGCATGAGGCTGTCTCATTGTGCTCCGTAACGATATGCTTATATAGAAGGACATTCAATCCTTGCCTGACTATGGCTCAACAAATGGGTAACCAGCCCCTCATCGTACTTTCCGAGGACAGCCAGCGAACCTCTGGGAAGGACGCCCAATCGATGAACATCACCGCCGGGACCGCCGTCGCCGAGGCCGTTCGGACGACGCTCGGCCCGAAGGGGATGGACAAGATGCTCGTCGACTCGACGGGCAACGTCGTCGTCACGAACGACGGCGTCACCATCCTTGACGAGATGGATATCGAGCACCCCGCGGCGAACATGATCGTCGAGGTCGCCGAGACCCAGGAGGACGAGGTCGGCGACGGCACGACCACGGCCGTCATCATCGCCGGTGAACTCCTGAGCAAGGCCGAGGACCTCCTCGAACAGGACATCCACGCCACGATCCTCGCACAGGGGTATCGCCAGGCGGCCGAGCAGGCGAAACAGATTCTCGAGGAGAACGCCATCGAGGTCACTCCCGAGGACGACGAGATCCTCGAACAGATCGCGGCGACCGCGATGACCGGCAAGGGTGCGGAGAGCTCCAAGGAAACGCTCGCCGAACTGGTCGTCAACGCCGTCCAGTCCGTCGCCAACGGTGAGGACATCGACACGGACAACGTCAAAGTCGAGACCGTCGTCGGCGGGTCGACCGACGAGTCCGAACTCGTCGAAGGCGTCATCATCGACAAGGAGCGCGTCCACGACAACATGCCCTACGCCGTCGAGGACGCCAACGTTGCGCTGCTGGACACGGCGATCGAGGTCCAGGAGACCGAGATCGACGCCGAGGTCAACGTCTCGGACCCGGACAAGCTCCAGGAGTTCCTCGATCAGGAAGAGGCCCAGCTCCAGGAGATGGTCGATCAACTCGCCGACGTCGGTGCCGACGCCGTCTTCTGCCAGAAGGGCATCGACGACATGGCCCAGCACTACCTCGCCCAGGAGGGCATCCTCGCGGTCCGTCGCGCCAAGAAGTCCGACATCAAGGCGCTCTCGCGTGCCACGGGCGCACGCGCCGTCTCGAACATCGACGATATCACCGAGGACGATCTCGGCTTCGCCGGCAGCGTCGCCCAGAAGGGTGTCGCCGGCGACGAGCGCGTCTTCGTCGAGGACGTCGAGGACGCCAAGGCCGTCACGCTCATCCTGCGCGGCGGCACCGAGCACGTCGTCGACGAGGTCGAACGCGCCATCGAGGACTCGCTGGGCGTCGTTCGCGTCACGCTCGAGGACGGCAAGGTCCTGCCCGGCGGCGGGGCTCCCGAAGCCGAACTCGCGCTTGGACTGCGTGACCACGCCGACTCCGTCGGTGGCCGCGAGCAGCTCGCCGTCGAGGCCTTTGCGGACGCCATCGACGTCGTCCCGCGCACCCTCGCCGAGAACGCGGGTCACGACCCGATCGACTCCCTCGTGGACCTCCGCAGTCAGCACGACGCCGGCGACATCGGCGTCGGCCTGGACGCCTACTCCGGCGACATCGTCGACATGAGCGAGGACGGCGTCTACGAGCCGCTGCGCGTCAAGACCCAGGCTGTCGAGAGTGCGACGGAGGCCGCCGTGATGATCCTCCGGATCGACGACGTGATCGCCGCCGGCGACCTCAAGGGCGGCGGCAGCGACGACGGCGACGACGGCGGCCCGCCCGCTGGCGGCCCCGGCGGCGGTATGGGCGGCGGCATGGGCGGCATGGGCGGTATGGGTGGCATGGGCGGCGCGATGTAAGCGAGGTTCTGAGCGCAGCGAAGAACCTCGGAACGCCGAGCGGGGAGCGCGAGGCCGAACGGAGTGAGGCCTCGATTGCTCGAACGTGGAGCGAAGCGACACGTGAGAGGAGGAACGACCCGCGAGGCGAAGTCGGTCAACGATTTCACAGAGGCCGTCACCCCGGCCACCGCCTGACGCCATCGCTCGCCGTCCGCTTGCCTCGCGGACGTGAACTAACTGATTCGACGAATTTCTTTCCCGAGCAGACTGGCAGCGAGCCGTTGTTAGTTCTCTTTCCTCGTCGTTTCGAGTTCGCGCTGGCGAACCCCCGTCTCGTTTGTCCCCGTTGAATTACCGGGTGCGCTTTCGATCCGCTCTGGGTCTGCCGGTTGGGACTTTTCGCTCCTGAGTAGCGTTTCAAGTCGCTGTTCAAATTCTTGCTCGTTGATCTTCCCCTTTACGTATCGACGACGGAGTTCCTCCGAAGCGCTGTTCGCTCCGTCTTGGTCTTTCGAGCGGCTGTCGCTCTCATTTGCCGTCTGTTCGTCTCGCCGCAGTTTTTGATGGATCACATCCATTGGGTTGGGCACATACCCGGCGAGAACGCCGTAAGCCGGAGTCAGAAAGAGCCACCCGACTACGAACACCCACACTGCCTCTCCCAGCCCTTCCGACACATACGCGGCGACGCCACCGGGCACCGTCGCGATCGCGAAAACCACCATCAGAAAGCCGGCGAGACGACGCACACTTTCCATACGTGACACTGGTCGATCCTATTTGAAAAATGTACTGTCGTCCTTCCCAATGTATCGAACTCCCGATGGCGGCCCGTCTCAGACAAGTTGGTCGAGCTGTCGGTGGAGCTGGGCCGCCGTCTCGAACCGAGTTAGCTTCCGGGGGGCCATCGCCTTGGCGACGATTCTTTGAAACCAGTCTGTCCCATCTCTCACCGGCGTCCCACTCATTCAGGCGAGTTTCGATCGGAATATCGAGGGACTCGTCCATTTCCCGAGAGGACAGCAGTTGACCCCGAACATTTATTCGATCCTGAACGTAACACATTCGTATGTCTGATGCAGATACGGATAGTGGCGGTGGTGGACCCGAAAAGACGAATATCAACGTCCGTCTCACGGAGACGTTACTCGAAGACATCGACGCGACGTGGGGCGAGGAGGGGTACAATAGCCGAAGCGAGTTCATTCGGGAAACCCTTCGTGATGCCGTCCGGCACCCCGGTCTCACCCGCAAGAGCTGGAAGGAGATCGCGGCGGTCGAGCACGCACGCCGAACGGGTGACAGCGAGACGTTCTCCCGCGACGAGTTGCTGAACGACGATGAGTGAAGAGTGGACGTGGCAGCTACGGGCACCGGCCAAGCGGACGTACGACGATCTCGACGAACACGCACGATCGCGAATTACGGACAAGCTGGACGACATCGTCACCGATCGGTGGCGCGACCCCGACGACTACCTCGAACCGCTGACCGGGGCACCACATTCGAAGCTCCGGATCGGCCAGTTTCGGCTCGGTGCCGAGTGTGACCACGACGATCAGGTTCTCGACATCTACACGATCGAACGACGTGGCGGGGCGTATAAGCCAGGCGACGATTAGAACGTTTCCGGACGCTGACAACGTGACGCTCCTACCCGACGATCTCATCGACCGTCCAACCCCACTCACACGAGCTGATCGAGCTGTCGATGCAGCTGGGCCGCCGTTTCGAAGCGAGTGAGCTTCCGGGGGGCCATCGCCTTGGCGACGATCTCGTCGACGGGTTCGGGGACTTCCGGTCGCACGTCGCTGGGGACGGGCGTCTCGTCGTCGAGGATGGCCGCCCGGACGTCGTCGTAGTCGCCGCGGTACGGATCCTCGCCGGTGAGGAGCCGGAACAGCACGGTTCCGAAGTGATAGACATCGGTCGCGTGGTCGACCGAGCCGTAGCGATCGTCGAAGTATTCCGGGGCGGCGTAGCGGGGATCGACGTACTCGGCGGGCTGGAAGTGTCGCCGGAAGACCGTCATCACGCCGAGGTTGGCGAGGCTGGGCGCGGGGTTCTCCTCGAAGCCGACCGAGGGGTAGACCACGTCGTGTGGGTCGATCCCGCCGTGGACCAGCCCGCGCTCGTTGACGGCCGCGAGGCCGGCGGCGAGATCTCGGGCGTCCCGCAGGGCAACGTCGAGATCCGCGGGTCTGCGATCGGCAAGCGTGTGCTCGGCCCGCGGCGTCGCGACCCACGGCCGGGGGTGGTCGCCGTAGTCGGCGACGGCGACGATCCCCGTCGCCTCGTCGGCGCAGTACCACTGGTGGAGGCGCTCGTGGACGGCCGATCCGAAGTCCCGGGCGTCCTCTCCCGGTTCGTCGAAGAACAGGAGATCGACCCCGTACTCGGCCTGGTCCATGCGAGCGCGCGAGGGCAGGATGTGGCCGTACTGCCCGCGCTCGGGCGGCTCGATCACGCTGATTTCGTCGAAAGCACTCACCAGCTGGACCGCGGCGAAGGCTTCGGAGTTTTCGGCGGCCTGAATGCGGCGGCGGCGCTCCTCGACGTGCTCCGGTGTCCCCGGCCCCTCGGGGACGCTCCCGTCGACTGCTGGCGATGGTTCGGATTCGGGTTCCGATTCGACCCTGTCGTCGACGATCCGGTCCGGCGGCTCGGGTTCGACCGGTTCGTCGGGCAGTGAGCGCTCGTAGACTGAGACGCCCGATTGAGACGTCTCGACGATCTGTTGGCTGCCGGAAGCGGTCGTCGCGCCGCCGTCGGCCCGGAGTTCCGCGTCGAAGTCCCAGCTACCGGCTTTTCGGACGGCCCGGACGACGGTCCCGTCGAACGCGCGGAGGGCATCGCCGACCTGCTCGGGGTGGCGCTCGTGGAGCGTCGCGAGCGTTCGAACCAGGGCCTCCCGGTGAGCTTCCCCGGCGGATCGAACGAGACGGGTGGCGAGTTCGGCCCCGAGCTGGGGGCGTTCGTCGGCCAGCCGGCAGGCCGTCCAGGCGGCGCTGACGCGCGCCCGGCGGGCCTCGGCGGCCAGCCCGTCGAGCACCGACGGGAGGACCAGCGAGAGCACGTCCTCGGCGTCGGGCTCGGCCGCGTAGCGTGTATCGTCGGAAGCGCCGCCGGTTTCGGCTCCCATTACGCGAATCTATCCCCGCCAGGGATCAAGAACCTCCGTCAGACGGTCGTCACACGTCATCTGCTCCCGAGTGTGTGACCGCGACGTTTTTGGGCCACTGTGCCGAAGCGACCTGTATGCGAACGATCACGCTCGGCCCGTCGGGCACCTACTCTCATCGGGCCGCGTCGGCGCTTTCGGAATCCGTCGAGTTCACCGAGTCCGTCACGGCGATCGTCGAGGCGGTCGCCGACGGCGAGTACGACCGCGGGGTCATCCCCATCGAGAACAGCATCGAGGGCAGCGTCACCGAATCGCTGGACGCGCTGGCGGATTCCGATGTCGCGGTCGTTGCGGAGATCATCACGCCGATCCGCCACGGTCTCATGGCCCAGAGTGAGGATTTCGATCTCGTCGCGAGCCACGCCCAGGCACTCGCCCAGTGCCGGAGTTATCTCGAAGAGCATCACCCCGATGCTGACCTGGAAGCCGTCGCGAGCACGGCACGCGGCGTCGAGCACGCCCGCGAGGACTCCACAGTCGCCGCCATCGCCCATCCCGACAACGCGGGCGCGGAGTTGTCTGTCCTCGCCGAAGATATTCAGGATCAGTCCTCGAACGCGACGCGCTTTTTCGCCATCGCTGACCCGCAGACCCGCTCGATCGAGGGCGGGAACACCTCGCTGATCGTCTACCCGAACGTCGACTATCCCGGCCTCCTGCTCGAACTCCTCGAACCGTTCGCCGACCGGGACGTCAACCTCTCGCGACTGGAGTCCCGACCCAGCGGCGAGCGGCTGGGCGACTACGTCTTCCACATCGACGTCGAGGCCGGCCTCTACGAACAGCGACTGCAGGATGCCCTGGATGAAATCGAGGAACTGGCCAGCGAAGGGTGGGTCCGGCGACTCGGCTCCTACGATACGCGTCACGTGGTCGAGTAGTGCGACGCGTCCGTTCTCTCTCCGTCCCCGTTTACGTCGACGCTCGTTCGACCAGGAACTCGTAGGCGTCATACAGCAGTGCAACCGTGAGAAAGGCGGTCACGACCGCAGGAAGGCGACGGCGTGTCCGCACAGCGTCGATCGCAGCGAGGACAAGTGCGAGCAGGAACGTCCAGTGGTCGAGTTGTCGGAGGTGATCGATGGCGCGGTCGGTCATTTTGGCCTCCATCTCGGGCCTCCAGCCAGTTCAGTCGTCGGCTTCCGATTCCGTCTGGGCACGGCGTTCGGCAGCCCGCTCGATGAACTCCTGGGGCAGTTCGTCGATCTCGCCGGCCTGGACGGCCCAGAGCTTGGCGTAGAGGCCGTCATCGGCGAGTAAGTCCTCGTGGGTGCCGCGTTCGACGATCCGGCCGTCCTCGATCACGACGATCTTCTCGGCGTCCTTGATCGTCGAGAGCCGGTGGGCGATGGCGAAGGTCGTCCGGTCGGCGGTGAGTTTATCCAGCGAGCGCTGGATCAACATCTCCGTCTCGGTGTCGACGTCGGAGGTCGCCTCGTCCAGAACGAGGATCTCGGGATCCTTGAGAATCGCTCGCGCGAGGGCGATCCGCTGGCGCTGGCCACCCGAGAGCTTCACGCCGCGCTCGCCGACTTTCGTGTCGTAGCCGTCGGGCAGGTTCTGGATGAAGCGGTGGGCTTCGGCCATCTTGGCCGCCTCGACGACTGCCTCCTTCTCGGCGTCGAACGTGCCGTACTCGATGTTCTCCCGGACCGTGCCGTAGAACAGGAACGTCTCCTGGCTGACGTACCCGAGCGCCTGCCGGAGGCTCGGAATAGTGGCGTCCCGGAGGTCCGTCCCGTCGATCTCGATGGCTCCCTCGTCGACGTCGTACATCCGGAGGAGGAGCTTCATCACGGTGGACTTGCCCGCGCCGGTCGGACCGACTAAGGCGACGGTATCGCCGCCCTCGACCTCGAAGGCGATGTCCTCGACGATGGTCTCCTCGTCGTCGTAGCCGAAGGTGACATCGTCGAATTCGACGTGGCCGTCGGTTACCGCGAGGGGTTCGGCGTCGGGGTCTTCGACGATCCGGCTGGGCGTGTCCATCAGCCCGAAGATACGCTCACTGGAGGCGTGGGCGCGCTGGTACATGTTGATGATCTGCCCGAACTGCGCCATCGGCCAGATGAACCGCTGGGACAGCAGGATGAAGCCGACGAACTCCCCCACCGAGAGCTTGCCCGTGAAGAACCACGGCCCGGTTCCGGTGGTCTGGGAGGTGAACACCCACAGGCCGCCGACGAGGAAGGTGACGACGAACCCGACGCCCGACAGCAGCCGGAGGCCGGGGAAGAACTTGATCCGGGTGCCGATGGCGTCCCAGTTGGCGTCGAAGTAGTCTTCGGAGACATCATCCACCCGATCGGATTCGAAGGTCTCGGTGTTGGCGGCCTTGATGACCTGGATGCCCCCGAGGTTGTTCTCCAGGCGTGAGTTGAGCTGGCCCACGGACGAACGGACGTCGGCGTACTTGGGCTGGATAGTTTCGACGAACTTGTAGGTGAAAAAGCCGATCAGGGGGACGACGCCGAGTGTCACCAGCGCGAGCTGCCAGTTCCAGTAGAAGAGGATCACGGAGATCCCGAGCACCATGATCGACAGCCGGAAGAACGCGTTCATCCCCTCGTTGAGGAAGCGTTCGAGCCGGTTGACGTCGTTCGAGAGGATCGACATGAGTTCGCCGGTCTGCTTGTCGGCGAAGAAGTCCATGTTGAGGCGCTGCATCTTGTCGTAGGTGTCCGTCCGGACGTTGTGCTGGATGTTCTGAGCGAAGGTGTTCCACCCCCAGTTGCGCGTCCAGTGGAAGCCGGCCCCGATCAGGAACGCGGCGGCGATGATACCGACGGTGAGCCAGAGCTGTGCGCTCTGGGTTTTGGGAATCAGCGACTGGGGGACCAACCAGAGGCTGTACTGCTGGTCGTCGAAGATGGCGTCGATGGCGAGCGTAAGCAGGAGGGGCGGAAGCAGGTCGAGGATCCGGGCGGCGACGCTACTGACGAACCCGATCACGAACGGGAACGAATATCGTCCCCCGTATTCGGAAAACAGCCGGCGCATCGGGCGATCCGCGCGGTCGCGGACGTCCTCGAATACTTCGTCGTCGTCGAGGTCGATGCTCATTCGACTGTCCCAGGAGTCGCCGGGAGAAAAGACCATCGGAAAGATGGTGATAAATCACATCTTAGATTTGTTCCGTGTTGTCGAGACCCACGTCTCGGGCGCCGGGTTCAGCACTGCACACGCAAAACCACTCGACGGTATCGGCTTCTCGAACGGAAACTCAGAACGGGTTGCCGCCGCCGCCCATGCCACCCATCCCGCCCATATCGCCCATGTCCCCCATGTCGCCGCCCTCCATCTGCTTCATCATGCGTTCCATGTCGGCGTCGCCCATGCCCTGGAACTGATTGAGGGTCCGATCCATCATCTTGTGCTGCTCTAAGAGTTCCCGGATGCGGTCTTTGGGCTTGCCCGAACCTCGCGCGATGCGTTCGGTCCGGCTGCGGCCGATCTGGCGCGGGTTCTCGAGTTCGGCCTCGGTCATCGAGTCCATGATAACCTCGAAGTCACGCATGCGCTCCTGGGTGACGTCCATGGCGTCGTCGGGCAACTGATCCATCATCCCGCCGCCGAGGCCGGGGATCATGTCCATGACCTGATCCAGCGGCCCCATCTTGTTCATCGCCTCCATCTGCTTGCGCATGTCCTTGAGGGTGAACTCGCCATCGAGCATGTCCTCCGGCCCCCAGTCACCCTCTTCTGCCTGGGTTTCCTCCATCGCGCGTTCGACGCGTTCCGTGAGTTGCTGGAGGTCACCCATCCCGAGCAGCCGGGAGATGAACCCCGAGGGCTCGAAGCGCTCGACGTCCTTGACCGTCTCGCCGGTGCCCAGGAAGGCAATGGTCGAGTCGGTCTCGTTGACGGCGACGAGGGCACCGCCACCCTTGGCCGTCCCGTCGAGTTTGGTGATCACGACGCCGTCGATGCCGACCGCGTCCTCGAAGCGGCTGGCCTGTTCTTTGGCTTCCTGGCCGATCGCGGCGTCGAGCACCAGCAGGTTGTGGTCCGGGTCGGCGACCGATTCGATGTCTTCGAGTTCGTCGATAAGCCCGTCCTCTAAGGCGTGTCGGCCCGCCGTGTCGACGATCTGGACGTCCGCGTCGTCGGTCGCTTCGAGTCCGTCGCGGGCGATCTTGACCGCGTCGTCCTCGTCGGGATCGCCGTAGAAGTCGACTTCCGCTCGCTCGGCCATCTCCTCGGCCTGTTCGTAGGCTCCGGGCCGCCAGGTGTCGGTCTGGATGACTGCGGGACGGAGCCCCTTCTTCGAGAACCACCAGGCGATCTTCGCCGCGGAGGTGGTCTTCCCTGATCCCTGGAGGCCCGCCAGCACGATCGTCTGGGGTTCCAGGGGAAGCTCGGTCGATTCGCCGACCAGGTCGACGAGTTCCTCGTAGACGATGCGCAGTACCCAGTCCCGGGCGGAGGTGCCGGCCGGCGGCTCCTCCTCCAGGGCGCGGGTCTCGATGCTGTCGGAGAGGTCCATCACCAGGTCGACGTCGACGTCGGCCTGGAGCAGCGATCGCTGGATCTCCTTGACGACCGCCTGGACGTCCTCTTCACTGATGCGGGACTTCCCCCGGAGGCCGTCGAGGGCCCCCCGCAGGGACGATCCCAGATCGTCGAGTACCATTTGTCGCTGGTACGCTACGACGGCGGTAAAGCCTTGCTGTCGTGGCTCACTCCGCCGTCGTCTCGTATTCGCTCACCAGTCCAGTGAGTTCCGTCGAGAGGTCGGTGAGCTGCTCGGCGGAGGTCGAGAGATTGTCGATCGAGGTCACGAGGTCCTCGGCCGCCTCGGCCGACGAGCGGGCCCGTTCGCGCGTGTCGGTGGTGATCTCGTCGATGTGGTCGACGTCCGAGGCGGCTTCCTGCATCGTGTTTGCCAGTTCGTCGATCGCGTCGGAGGCCTCTCGGATCGAGTCGGTGACCTCGTCAGTTTTGGTGTCGATCCGCTCGAAGGTCTCGCTGTTAGTTTCGACGACCGACTCGGCCGTGTCGACGGCCTCGGCAGCGTCACCGACGTGGGTCGTCACCGTTTCGATCTCCTCTCGTGCGTTATCGATCACGTCCCGGATCGCCGCCGTCTCCTCCTGGGTCTCCGCCGCGAGGCTCTTGACCTCGTCGGCCACCACGGCGAAGCCCTCCCCTTCCTCGCCGGCGCGAGCGGCCTCGATCGAGGCGTTGAGCGCGAGGATGTTGGTCTGCTCGGCGATGTCGGCGATCGTCCCGACGATCTCGGCCATGTCCGCGGAGTGCGATTCGAGCGTCCTGGCGCTCTCGGTCGCTGCCGCCAGGACTGCCTGCGATTCCTCGATGGCGTCCTCGGCAGTGCTCGCGGCGGATCCGGCCTCCTCGGCCTCCGCCGAGACGTCGCCGGCGAAGGTCGCGATCTCGTCGGTGCTTGCGGCCGACTCCTCGGCGTTGGCCGCTGCCGACTGGATCTCGTTTGCCAGGCCGGTCGTCAGTTCCGACTGGTCGCTGGCACCTTCGACGATGTCCTCGACCGACGACGATACCTCGTCAGATGCACCGTCGAGGTGTGATGCCGTGTTCGCGACAGTCGCCGCCGCGTCGTCGACACTATCGACTGCATGTTCGATCTCGGTCAGCGCTTCGTCGAGCGCAGCGACCGTTTCGTTGACGGCTGTCGCCAGCCGCCTGTGATCGCCAGACAATCCTGTATCGTCCATCCGCGCACTGAGATCGCCGTCGGCTACTGCGCCCAGGGTGCCTGTGACGCGCTCGACGGTCTCTTTCAGTTCGGTGACGTCCTTGATCGTCTCGGCGACGGCCTGGACGCTCCCCTCGTCGTCCTCGATCCGGGCCGCACTGGCGACGTAGTGGCGGTGCTCACCATCGACTTCCGTCCGGACTTCGACGTTGTAGAAGTCCCGGTCGGCTTCCAGTGCTGCCATCGCCAGCGGTCCTTCGCCCGCTTTGCCGTGTTCGACAGCCGGGAACACGTTTTCGACGGGCTCGTTCAGTGCGTGTAGTTCGTCGACGCCGAAATATGCCGTCATCCCTTCGTTCCACCGGGAGATCTTCCCGTTTCTGTCGATCATAAATAGTGAAATCGGACAGCCGGCCACGAGCGTATCGAGCAGGTTCGCATCTGTCACTCGCCGCTTCTCAGTCTCCCGCTCCCCTGATTCGTCCGCCTCGGCTTCCGAATCATGGGTGAGTGATTCTGACATGGCACGAACGAGTGACCGGACTCACTTAACTGTTCACCGGCAAATATTGTTATTGAAATCGCTATCGATGCGACAGTTTCCCGCCGGTCAACACGCCGTGAGGGCCGCGCGGACTGTCGAGGAACCCTGACGGATCACGGACTGCACCCTGTCTCCTGCTTTGCAAATCAGACACGACCAACGTCTTGCCGTTCGGACCCTCCGCTCTCCGCTGGGATCCTCACACCGATCGGTTTCGGCCCGTCAATGGGACGACAACGTCGCTATCGGCGGCGATGACACCCTGCTCGCGAAGGCGTTCGAGGCCGGCGAGCGCAGTCGCACTCGTAGGGTCAAGGTCAAGACCCTCTCCGAGCAGGCGCTCATGGCCGGCTTCTGTCTCGGCAGCCGTGACCGCGACCGCGTCGCCGCCACTCGCTTCGATCGCGTCGAGGATTCCGTCCCCTCGGACCGGCTCGGCGATCTGGATGCCGTCGGCCAGGTTGTTCCGTTCGGCGTCGCGGTCGTTCCCTCGCGCCGCGGTGATCGGGGCGACGCCGCTCGCCTGGATGCCGAAGAGTCGCGGCACGTCGTCGATCCAGCCGGCACGCTGCAGGCGATCAAACCCGCGAGACGCGCCCAGAAACAGCGTTCCGTGACCCAGTGGCGTCACCACGGCGTCGGGGGCTTCCCAGCCGCGCTGGGCCGCGACTTCGAGCGCGAACGTCGCCGTTCCGGCCAGAAACATCGGTTCCCAAGCGTGGCTGGCGTAGTAGCCGTCGCCGGCCTCGACCGCATCAATGCAGGCCTGGGTCACAGCTTCCCGGTCACCGTCGATCCGCCGCAGGGCGGCTCCCGTCCGTTCGATCGCCCGAAGTTTCCCCGGTTTGGCATCGACGGGGACGAAGATCTCGGCGTCGATGCCGGCACGGGCCGCGTATGTCGCGATCGCCAGCCCCGCGTTGCCCGAGGAATCTTCGATCACCCGGTCGGCCCCCCGATCGAGGGCGTGGGAGAGCACGACCGCCGCGCCGCGATCCTTGAAGCTCCCCGTCGGAAACAGGTGTTCGAGCTTGTACTGGAGGCCAGTTGCCTCGGCGTCGATCAGCGGGGTCCACCCTTCGCCGAGCGTTACCAGTGGCTCGACGGGCAGGAAGCCTTCGCAGGCCCACAGACCGCTGTCGCGGTCGATCTCGGGCGGCTGTGCGGGCAGATCGGGGAGCCCCCCCAGGTCGAGCGGACTCCCGCATGCACATCGCCAGGGGCCCTCGAGTGGGTACGTCCGTCCGCAGTCAGTACAGACGCGCTCCATGAGCGTGCTTTCAGCCCTGGGATGACGGATCTGTCGCTCGTGATTCTCTCGCCCAGTGTCGCTCGGGATGCAGTCGCCTCAGGCCCTCGGTGCTCAGTCGGCCGCAGCGTGGTCGGTTCGGCGTTCCCAGTCCGGGTCGAGCCGACGCCGGATTGCGGGCACGAGTGATGCGTCGAGCGAGTACCGCCCGCTTCCGACGACCAGCAGCGCCGAGAGGAGTCCGAACAGCGTGATGTGAGCCAGCACGGGGTCGTCGGGCAGCCCGAACAGCGTCGTCGTCAGCATCAGGAACCCGACGGCGGCGGTCCCTCTGGTGAACAGTCCCAGGATGAACGCAACGCCGACCGCGGCCTCGACCAATCCGGCACCGAACACCCACAGCTCCGGCGACACCGGCACGACCGCCGTGAGGTTGTACTTCTCGACCACTGCGATGCCACCCGCCGGGTTGAGCCACTTCTGGGTGACGCCGAGAAACATGAAGTTCACCCCGACGAACAGCCGCAACAGGGGGGCAACCGGTAACTTGTCGATGCCGACTCTGGCGATCATCTCCGCGGGCGTCGGCAGGCCACGGGCGCGGCTGGCGAGCGTCCCCTCGGTGACGACCAGCCGTCGGAGTAGCATGTCCGCGCTTGGTTGGCCGGCACCGACGATCATGATGGCCAGAAAGCCCGCGATGTACTCGCTGGCCAGCAGGAGTGTACTGTCAGTGGCGAGCAAGCCGAGATAGATGACCAGGCCAACGGCGGCAACCAGTCGCGTCGCCAGCCCGAACAGGAGCAAAAACCCGATCGCGACCTGCAGGAGGCGTGCCTCGACCGGCAGACTCGGCGTGAAGAGGTAGCCGGCGAAGCCGGCCCCCACGAGGGGCAGACCGACCGTCAGCCGGAGCATCCAGGGCAGGTACGGCCGGTAGGACTGCAACGTCCGGCTGGCGACGGCGATGTCCGGCACCAGCCGCGAAAACCGGAGATAGCCAGTTATGAGCAAGCCTGCGCCCAGTGCGCCCCCGACAAGCAGTGCGACGCTCCCCGGGTCGTTGAAGACGGCGGCGAAGAGTTCGGCCGCGCTCCCGGCACTATCCTCGTCGGTGACGTATTTGATGTGCGCGCTCGCCGGACCGGACAGAATGGCCGACGAGAGCGCAGCGAGAAGAACGGTGAGAAGCGTTCTCTCCGAAGCTGTTGACATACGAAACCTAGGGTCGAGCGAAGTATTACCTTTGGCCTCCCGGAATTTCGTGTCGGAATGAATTCATTTTTCGATCGTCGATCCGTCTCGACAGCTGTCGCCGTCACAGTCGCCGCCGTGGTGGGATCGCCCGGGTTGCTTCCGTGGTGACGCCGCTCCCGAACGTTCGTCTGAGACTCGCACCGAAGCCGACGAGGGCGACGACGCCGACCACGATCGGCCCCAGTATTGGAACGGCTGACAGCCCGACCAGGGTGGTCGAACCCACGAGGACACCGAGCCAGGTCGTGAGACGGCCCGATCGGTGACTGATCGTCTTGCCGAGTGCGAGGATCGCGACCGCGTCGCTCACGAGCACGAAACACGCCTGGATGGTGAACGTGACCAGCCAACTCAGCGCCCGGAACTGACTGTACACACCAAATGCTACCAGGGTCAGCAAGGGAATCGCGTAGCCGACTGCGCCGACGATTCCGACACCGAACGAGAGCAGTGTACTTGTTCTGGCAGTCCGGGTTGCGTCCGCCGTCCACTTCGGGGCGAACGCGAGCAGAAACGGCACCAGACACACCGCGATGATGGTTCCGCCCCCGAGGATCTGGAACGGTTCAATCCCGGAGACGGTGCTGAGCGGTTCAAGCGGATCGCCGAAGGCCATTGGTGTTCCCCCACCCACGTGACTCACAGTGTCGTGACACTGATCCGGCGAAGATAAATCTCGTGATTGTCGCCCTATACGTCGAGTGCTTCCATCGACTCGACGTCGAAGCGCAGCACTTCGGGCTCGCCGTCGAGCAGGTCCGGGAGGTGTTCGCCGAAGGCCTGGTAATGGTCGGTCTGGGTGTGGGCCTCCAGCGCTTCGGCGTCCTCGTAGCGCTCGATGAACCGGATCACGTTCTCGTCCTGAAGGTCGACCGTGGCCCGGTACTCGATGGTGCCGTCCTCCTGGTTCGACCCCTCGACGAGGTCGTCGGTGAGTTCGATGGCTTGCTCTCGTTTCTCGGGCTTGATCGGGAACGACGCGTGGAGTACGATCATGTGGCTTCCTCGCGTGGTTCGACCCCTGTCGATGTAAGTCCTGTCGAAACGGGGGCGGCCGGGGCGCGCCCACGAACGAACCGAAAGCCGGCACGTCAGTACGAGTCGATATCGGTGCCGACAGAACAGACGTATTCGCCGGTCGCCACTTGCGGGAGCCGGCGTGTCCGCCAGAAGATGCCCGTCGAGTCGGCGGTCACCCGCTCCTTGACCGTCCCGAAGACGTCGGTGACGGTGAACAGCGTCTCGCCGGTGTCGACCCGGTCACCCAGATCGGGCTCGAAGTCGACGAGCCCGCCCGCCGGCGCGCCGTACTGGTCGAAGGAACTCGCTCTGGTCTGGGGTTCCATCGGGGCCTCTCCGTCGAGAAAGTTGTAGTGCCTGAGCACGTTCCGGACGCCTGTGACGCCGATCTTGATCGACTCCTGGTCGAACCCGACCGCCCCGCCGAGTTCCGGATCGATCGTCGGGACGCCGTCGTCGGGGGCGGCCCGTGCGAGTTGGCCGTCGGGCCCCTTCTTGTCGAGGACGGTCCCGCAGTCGAAGGCCTTCGCGAGTTCGAGACACTCGTCGTGGAGGCGATGGCGGGTGCCACACCGGACGCGTGTCTCATCGATCATCCGGCTGGTCGAACCCTGGTGGAGGTCAACAACGAGGTCGGCCCGCGTCGCCGCCTCGAACGTCGCTGCGGCGATGCGCTCGCTGGTTGTCCCCGTCTCCTCGCCGGGGTAGGCCCGGTTCATCTTCGTGTCGTCGATCGGGTTGCGGTGCTCGGCCACCTGGAAGGCGTGGTAGTTGACGATCCCGACGATCAGGATCGTCCCGCTGATTTCCGTCGGATCGAGTCGCGGGACCAGCCGCTGGATCACGCCGACGCCGTTGAGTTCGTCGCCGTCACTGGCGGCCTGCAGATACAGTGTCTTCCCGTCTTCTGTTCCGTTGACGACCGCCACCGGCAACCCGACGTCACTCCCGTCCCGTGTCTCGCCGACGTACAGTCGCCCGGTGGCGACCTCGCCGGGATCGGCGCTCGCCGTGCCCAAACTCGTCATTGGGCGTATTGCGAAGGGGAACGCTCTTTAGTGTGCTGTCTCCGGCGTGGGATGCACGCTTTGGAGACCGCTCGCAGAATGAAGCTCGATTAACCGTCTCAGGCATCTATGACTCAGGACGCGGCGCGTTCTCGTATTTGACCATCTTCTCGGGTTTGTCCGAGATGGTCTCGTAGATCCGCTGGAGCGTCTCCTCGGCCGCGAGCAGATTGTGGTCCTCGAGGAACGCCCGGCCCTCCTCGGTCAGCCCGTAGAACTTCCAGGGGTAGCCCTGCCGTCGCCGGTCGTCCGCGAGGGCGACCTCCTCGACGATGCCGGCGTCTATCAGCTTCTGGACGTGCTTGTAGACGGTGGCCTCGCTCACGCTGGGGTTGAGTTCCTCCAGCTCGTACATCGACGGGAGTTGTTCGGGATGCTGAAGGATGTTGTTGAGGAGGGCAAACCGCGTCTGCTGGGTGACGAAGTGGACGAGTTCGCGGGTTTCTGTCCCCTCAACGGTTTCCAGATCGGTGCTCATAAGTCATTGTTCGCGCTCTGGCGACAAGTAGTTTACTCCTAGGTAATTTACTCTATAGTAAAATTGGTCTACTATCGTTCGTTAATTAATTCGCAAACTACATTTTAGCGTGTCTGAAATGTGGAGCATGGACGCGCCGCCTGTCCCTGAGGAAGTCCTCGGGAGTGCGAGCGAGCAACTTGACGAGGAGGAACTCTCGCTTTCCGACAACGAGGAAGTTCTCCACGCGTTGAGCGAGTTAACGCCCGTCTATGAGAACGACCGATCCTACTTCGTCCTCGGGAACTACGATCGAGAGCAGATCCGACGACTCAACCTGGTCGTCGACCGCCTCAATCGACGCACCGATGCCTACGCGTTCCGGATGGTCGACGTTCAAGGAGAGTGGGACAACAGCATTCAGAAGTTCTGCCTGATCGCGGATATCGTGACGTATCTCGTCGGCGTCGCCGAGAAGGAGCCGAGTGACTTCCTTGTTGAGCAGGGACTGCTTGTCGGCACGACCGAGTACTTCGCGAAGAGCCACGTCCTCAAACGCGAATACAACAATGTAGACCATCCGTTCGGCTGGATGCAAGATGGTGTCTTCGACTTGTTCGAACGTGAGGGACGCCTGTACCGCTGGCAAACCGAAGATGAACTTCTCAGTGCTGCGGAGTCACTGCCCTGAGATCGCTGTCACGCCCGGAACTGATTGCCCCGCTCGTCCGGCCTAGGCTTCGATCTTCTTGTAGTCGATGTACTCGCCGCCGCGGAAGTCCTCCAGCAGGTTGATCGCCGCCGTCGTCCCCTCGCCGACCGAGACGTTGACCTGGCGTTGCCCGCCAGTCAGGTCGCCGGCAGCGTAGACGCGGTCGACGCCCGTGTACTGGTCCTCGTCGACGTCGAGGTACGAACCGTCACGCGGAATGCCCAGCATGTCGGCGATGTCCGTCCCGCCCGCCGCGCCGAGCGCGATGAAGACGCCTTCGACGTCGAGTTGCTCGCCGGCGTCGAGTTCGACACCCTCGACGACCTCGTCGCCCACGATGTGATCGACCGGTTCCTCGATGACCGGAATGCCCTCGCCCTCGAGCTGGTCGAGCAGCGCGTCGTCCATGTCGATAGCGTTGCCGTTGGTGAGCACGCGCACGTCGTCGGTGTAATCCAGCAGCATCATCGCCTCCTTTGCGGCGTAGTTGCCCGCGCCGACGACCGCGACCGGCTTGTCGCGATAGAAGAAGGCGTCACACTCCACGCAGTAGGAGACGCCGCCGCCCTCGTAGTCATCAACGTGAGGGATCGCCGGCGTCTCGTAGGACGCGCCGGTCGCGAGGATGACGCCCTTCACCTCGTACTCGTCGACCTCGGTCTCGATGTGGTAGCCGTCGCCGTCCTCGCCGACCTGGACGACCTCCTCCTCAACGATCGCCGCGCCGAACTTCGTCGCCTGCTCGCGGCCCACGTCGACGAGTTCGGGGCCGCTCGCGCCCTCCGGGAACCCGTAGACGTTCTCCATCCAGTCGACATCCCTGGTCGTGCCGCCGCCCTTGTCGAAGACGAGCGTTTCCTGATCTGCGCGTGCCGTGTAGACGGCTGCGGCCAATCCAGCCGGACCGCCACCGATGATCGCTACGTCTGCCATTGTGTATTGATAGTACAATACCGTCGCGTATAAACGACTCGCTTCGGGCGAACTATACGCCGTATTCTGCATGAATAGTCATGTTTTGCGGGCCATTATCGCTTGGTAGCAGTCAACAGTTCGAGCACAATATTGCGGGACTTGTGATCAAATGGTGCCGATCCGCGCTTAGACCATCCCGAAGAGATTCGCCAGCGCGATCCCGAGCACCGTGGCGAAGGCGACGTGCAGCAGCGTCAGCGCGGCCGTCGCGGGTCGGGGCAGGTCATAGACCGTCGAGATCGCGACGGCGTCGGCGAGAACGGTCGCGACGACGACGATCCCGACACCCAACTCGGGGGAGACGAAGCCGACGCTCGCCACGCCGTAGCGCTGGAGCAGCAGCGAGACGACCGCCGGCACGGCACCGGCATAGGCAGCCCGCTGGGAACGGACTTCACCGATAAAGAACGTCGCTGCGAGGTGGAGTGTCACGGCGTAGAAAACCCACGCCCCGACGAAGGTTGCGACCAGTAGGACGAGGGTGCTGCTGAATGGCCCGCCCTGCAACGGGATCGATGCGAGTGACACCGCTGGCGCGTCGATCGAAGCGAAAGAGAAAGACGGGGAGAGCGTCCACATACTCGCGATTCGAGTCGCAGTCGTTTCTGCGTTGTTATTCGAGGAGGCCGAGTTCCTCGAGCCGGGAGACGATCTTGTCGACGGCCTTCTTGGCGTCGTCGGGTTCCTTGCCGCCGGTGATGACGAGTTTGCCGGAGCCAAAGAGGAGTGCGACGACGTCGGGGTCGTCCAGCCGGTAGACGAGACCGGGGAACTGCTCGGGTTCGTACTCGATGTTCTCCAGGCCCAGCCCGATCGCGATCGCGTTCAGGTTGAGATTCCGGCCCAGATCGGCCGAGGTGACGATGTTCTGGACGACGATCTCGGGGTCCTCGTCGACCTGGATCTCCAGGTCACGGAGCTTCCCGAAGACGATCCGAAGACTCTCGTGGACGTCGTCGGTACTCTTTGCGCCGGTACAGACGATCTTGCCCGACCGGAAAATCAGCGCCGCCGACTTGGGTTCCTGGGTACGATAGACGAGGCCGGGGAACTGCTCGGGGTCGTAATCGGCCCCTTCGAGGTCCATCGCCACGCTCTGCAGATCGAGCTCCTGACCGATACCGGTTGAGGCGACGACGTTTTCGATGTTGATTGTTTCCTTGGGGTCAACCATGACTCGAACTATAAATCGTATTTAAGGCTTATAAAGGTTGGTATTTAACGTTTATAAGCACCCCTATATTCGGGGTACGGTCGCTTTGACGGGCAAATAGACGGGATTTCAGGTGAGAACGAGAGGCAGCCATTTCGACCGCGTCCACCACGATCGAACCGTCTTCAGCCCCGATCGCCAGAACCAAGCATCGAGCCCTGTTGCTGAGACGCGTGTACCTGCTGGAACTCGCCGGCACCGACGACGCCTTCGCCGCCTACGAGGCCGCGAGCGCGGCCAGTCGGGTCACCGTCCGCGGCGGGGGTGTCGCAACTGCCCGCGGGATCACCGACCGGGTGTCACAGCTGGCGCTGACCCACCGGGTGAACGAGTTGCTCGGGACGGCTGCACCGGACCTTGCGAGCGCTCGCGCACTGGTGGAGGCAGCCAGCATCGACCGCTCGGGGTCGGTCGCGGTGCGAGCGCGGGACGTCCGCGGCGCGACGGGCGTGAGCACGCAGGCCGTCGAACGCGCGCTCGGTTCGATCCTCGTCGAGCGCGGGTTTACGGTCGACCTCGACGATCCCGATCACGAGCTCCGGGCGGTGTTCGCCGGCCCGCCCTCAACGACCGAATGGGACGGTGACGCGATCGCAATCCCGTCTGCTGCTGGCGAGGACGGACTCTGCGCGCTCGGCTGGCTCACAGTCGAACCGGAGCGGGACTTTACCGACCGTGCCCCCACTGACCGGCCGTTCTTCCAGCCGGGGAGCATGGATCCGGCTCTCGCCCGAGCGCTGGGCAACGCTGCCGGCGCACGGCCCGGCGCGCGCGTGCTCGACCCGATGTGCGGGACTGGCGGTCTGTTGCTGGAAGCAAGTCGCGTCGGTGCGACGGTCGTCGGCGTCGACGCCTTAGAGAAGATGGTTCGGGGGACGCGCGAGAACCTCGTGGCTGCGGGGGCTGACGAGTTCCTTGTCTGCCGGGGCGACGCCAGACGGCTTCCATTCGGGACCGACGCGTTCGACGCCGTCGTCGTCGATGCGCCGTACGGTCGACAGACGAAGATCTCCGCTGACTCGCTGGCTGTGCTCCTCGAAGATGCACTCGCGCAAGCCCGTCGGGTCGCGCCGCGGGCCGTCGTCGTCGGGGACCGACCCTGGGCTGCGGTGGCTCGCGAGGCTGGCTGGACCGTCTCGGCACAGTTCCAGCGCCGCGTCCACCGCTCGCTCGATCGGTTCATTCACGTGCTTGATCGGGAGTGAGTCCGTCAAGCCCTGGCTGCCGCCGAGAGTGCTTCCCCGTTTTCCGCAATCATGCCGCCTGGAGTATCTTCCTCATCATGTCGAGTTCCTGGGTGAGCTCGTCGTCACCGATCGAATCAGCTTCCTCCTCGAAGTACGCCCGGAACCGTTCGATCCGGGACTCGTAGGGCGAAGAGACCGCCAGCGGCTGGGACTGCTGTTCCCACTCGCCGAGTGGCAGGTCTTCCGGTGGGACTCCGATCTCGTCGTCGGACGTGACCGCGACTCGGTCGGGATCGCGCTCGTGGACCATCCAATTCTTCAGGAGGTCGGCGTACCGGGCCAGCAGGACCGCTTTCCGGATTCCCGTGTTTGCGAAATATTCCGGGGGCTCTTCCGGGAATTCGATGGTCCGCGTCGTCTCGTCCGTCGACCCCGATCGATCCTCCCAGGACGCCCGCAACGTCATGTCCCCGCTGGCTTCCCCGTCGAGTTTGACCAGGACCACGCCGCCGCGCGTTTCACCGTCCGATTTCGGGGACGGGAACAGCGTGTTCACTGATAGCAGTTCGTCGGTCGCGTCTTCGGCAGCCGTCGAGCCGTACACGGTCGCGATCTCGGCGTCCGCAGCGTCGAGTTCCACCGAGAGATCGTACACGAGCGGCGTCACCATGTACTCGAACTCCTCGCCGAGGTACGTCTCGAAGTCCTCGGCGGAGTGGACCGACCGGTAGTTCGCGCCACGGACGGCGGTGATCTCGTCGACGAGTTCCGGATTGAAGTCGACGCCGACGCCGACGAAACTCGTGTGGATCCCGTCTTCGGCGTAGCCCGCGAGGCGATCCTGCAGGGCCTGGTCGTCAGTCTGGCCCGTGTTGGGCATCGCGTCGGTGATGACGATCTGTCTGGTCTCGGCTTCCGTGGGGTCGGAGTCAGCGTATTCGCCGAGCATGTCGGCGGCCTCGGCCATGCCGTCGGCGATGTTCGTCCCGCCGCCGGCCTCGATGTCCTCGCGGATGTGCCCACGGATCGCGTCCATGTCGGTCGTCTCGACGTCCCGGAGTGGCTTGGCGACGGTCGGCTCGTTGTTGAACAGGACGACCCCCACCCGATCGTCGGGGTGGAGTTGCTCGGTCAGCGCCACCAGGGCGTCCTTGGCGACCGCCATCTTCGACCGGCTGTCACCCTCCTCGACGGTGTGTCTGTTCCCGAATCGATCGTAGTAGTACTGGTCGAACTGCGACCCCATCGATCCGGAGATGTCGAGGACGATCACGACGTCGAGCCGTTTACGCTCGAAAGTCGACGTATCCAGCGTCGAGTTCAGACCGACGGTGAAATACCGGCCCGTTGACTCGCCTAGCGGGTCTGCCGTGATCGCCGTCGCGTATGAGGGACAGAACAGCGACGAGCACTCACCTGTCCCGCCAGTGTCGAAGTAGTAGTTGTAGAACAGTCCCTCCACTGGGAGGCTGTCAGGGAGCGGCAGGTACTCCTCCTCGACGTTGCGCCGGAAGTCGGCGACGTTCGAAGCCCCGCCGACGGCAAAGCCAAGATCGCCCGAGCCCCCACCTCCTGCAGCGGCTCCATTCCCGCCGCTGGATTGCAATACACCGCTGCTCGTGTTTGCAACCTCGGCTTGTTCCTGGGGATCGTATTGCCAGTCGTCGATCAACTCGCCGGTGTCCGTGCTCCCGGGAGTTTCCGGGTCGTCGTCCGTATCCGTGTTTCCGGGAATCCCGTCGTTCTCAGTGCTCTTTGGGTCTGTGAACAGTCCAGCACAGCCGGCGAGTGCCCCGCCGGCACCGGCCGCACACAGCCGGAGGTACTGTCGCCTGTTGGACGCCATGTGGGCTGATACTCTCGCCGTTTGTATAAAAGAGCCGAACGGTCAAGCGGGTGTTTGATCGCCGGTGGACTCGGCGTCAGCCCGATCTATCGATCGACGATCACCGGGCCGTCCGTGGTCCTTACTCGAGGGACTTCGCCCGGTTCTGGAACTCACCGCCACAATCCGAACACTCGCCAGGGTGGGTCTCCGCCTCGACGATCGTTCCACAGCCCATACATTCGAACTTCGAGGTCACGTCTGCGGTGTCGTTCTCGACATCCTGATTGTGCGGCATACTAACAGATGTGGGCCGCGATTCCTAAGTATTAATGGTACGAGGAATATAATGACATATATACACACGGTGTGTCGGCTGAACGGGTCGCCGAGACAGACGTCGTTCCTTGCCACGGTCGGGGGTCGAATAGCGAGGTGGAGAGGCCATCCCAGGAGTAACCGGCCGGGCTTGCACAAGCCGCACGTCTTTTAGTCGTGAGTCGGGTATACAGTTCTACGCAATGATTTCAGAGGGCTGCGAGCAGTGTGCCAAGGGCGGCAAGATGGTGATCTTTGTCTACGGCTACTGCGACCAGCGCGACTGTTTTTACTGTCCGCTCGGCGAGAACCGCAAGAACGTCACCGATGTCTACGCCAACGAGCGGAAAGTCGAGGACGACCAGGACCTCATCGAGGAAGCAAAGCGCATGGACGCGCTGGGATCGTCACTGACCGGCGGCGAACCCCAGGAAGTCATGGACCGCACCTGCCGATATATCTCCCTGCTCAAAGACGAGTTCGGCGAGGACCACCACATCCACCTATATACCGGCATCACCGGGGGGCGCGAGAACATGCGCCGCCTCGCCGAGGCCGGTCTGGACGAAATTCGGTTCCACCCGCCCCTGGACATGTGGGGTGACCTCCACGGCACCGAGTGGGAAGACATCCTCTACATCGCCCGTGAGGAAGGGCTCACGCCGGCTTTCGAGATTCCCGGCATTCGGCCGGAGGACGAGTTCATCACCTTCGTCGAGGAGGGGGCCGCCGAATTCGTCAACGTCAACGAGTTCGAGATGAGCCAGGGCAACTACCGGCGGATGCAACAGAAAGGGTTCGATCTGAAAGAGGACCACATGAGTGCTGTCGAGGGCAGCCACGACGTGCTCGACTCGATGGCCAAACACCCGAAGGTCTACTTCTGTACGTCGGTGTTCAAAGACGCTGCCCAACATCGCAATCGCCTCAAGCGGATGGCCAAGAACGTCCGCCGTCCCTTCGACGAAACCACGGACGACGGCACACTCGTCTACGGCAAGGCCTGGGTCGACGCCGACCGCCTCGACGAACTCGGTGTTCCCGCGGAGTACTACGTCGAAAAATCCGAGCACGTCGAGGTGGCGTGGTGGCTCTTAGAGGAGATGATCGCGGAGGGCGATATCGCGGAGGGCGAAATCGTCGAGCAGTATCCCACGGTGGACGGGACGGTGGTCGAACGAACGCCGCTTCCTGACGGATCGATCGAGGGGACTGAGTCGGCTCAGTCTGTGCGAGCCGAGTAACGCGTGACCATCGGTTCGGTCGGTTCTTGAGCCAGTGGGTATCATCGATGTAGCGGGACCCAATCAGCGATTCCTACCGTCCGTTCCGGAGGCGTGATAGCCCCCGACGCAATGCCTGGAGTGCGGTGATCGCAGTATCGACGAGCGTCTCGACGATGGCGATGTCGACGAGTCGCTGGGCGAGCCAGACACAGCCCACGCCGAGAACAGCACCTGCGACGACGTCGGTCCCCCAGTGGATGGCCAAGTACATCGTCGAGATCACGACGCTCCCGCCCACGAGCGTGGCGATCGGGAGCCACCGCGGGTATTCATGGCGTGTTCGGTAGGCCAGGGCGATGACCGTCACAGACAGCGACGTATGCAGCGACGGGAAGACGTTCGTGTTCGCGTTGACCTCACTCACGAGGAACTGCGACGTCGGCCAGTTCGTATACAGGAGCCCCTCAGTGAGATCAGGTAACATGTTCCGGGGGCCGTAGGCGATAAAAATGAGGTACATTCCCAGTCCGATCGCGTAGTTGAGCGCGTAGGCCATCGTTGTCGTCCGGAACCACTCCATGTCATCGAGGACGAGATAGGCAACGAGCGGGAACACGAGCAAAAAGACGTACCCGTATATGTAAATCTTCGAAAAGTATATCGTCAACCACGGGTGGGAGAGTGACTGAATCACTGGGACGAGGTTCCGCTCGAGCGCGTAGATCTGGTCGGTGATGTTCCAGCCGATGAGCCAGGAGATCTCCACGCCGATATCCCGAACGACGCTGTTGATCGCGAGCACGCCGGCGAGCACAGCAAGCGACGGGATGGCCGCCCGGGCTGTCGAGCGATACTCGGTCTGGAGTCTGGCGAGCCGTTGCCACCCGATGACGATGGCCGCCGTGACGCTCACCAGCCCGACGGTGACGGCGACCACCATGACAAGGAGTCCGATCGGGACCGTCATTTCAGGAGTCTCCCGTCGCCGTCGTACCTATACCCGGCTTCCCTGAACGCGCCTCTTGCGTCCGAAATGTCGAGTTCACCGTCCGTCCCGGCAAAGGGAACGACCGGATCTGTGCCGTCCCATTCGAACTCCGGTGGCTCCCAGTCGGTGCCGGCCAGGGGCGTCGCTGCTGGCGTGGCATGGCCGTCGAACACCGACGAGGCGATGTGTTCGGCGTCGAGGAGTCGGGCGACTGCTTGCCGAAACCGGACGTTGCCGAACGGCTCACGCCGCGTGTTGAATCCGACGTGATAGAACGACCGTGAGTTCCCGAAGAGGACCTCAATGGGGTCGTTTTCGGTCACCCTGTCGAGAACCTTCGGGTGGATCGGATCGCCGGTTGCGTCGACCGTGCTGTCGGTAACCAGTGAGACTGCTGCCGTGTCCGACGGCGCGATCTGGACGACGAAGCGTTCGAAGGGGACGGAAACGCGGTCCGGGCCACCACCGACCAGAACGTGGTCGTCGAACCGCGAGAATACGACCCGCTCCCCCGGCGTCCGAGACTCGAATCGCAACGGGCCGCTTCCCACCGGATCGGGGTTGGCCCAGGTCAGTGCTTGCGTGACTCCTTCGGAAATGTTGATGCCGGCGATGTTCGTGGCCGCTGATTTTTCCTCCCAGACGTGCGACGGCAGGATCGGGACAGTCAGCGCACGGGCCGCGACGGCTTCCGCCGTGTCACCGAACTCCAACCGGACTGTCTGGGCGTCGAGGCGTTCGACCGACTCGACCAGTGAGGTCCGCCCCCGAAACCGGGGCGAGGGGACGTTCATGTTTCCTGTCCCGAGGCTCGTGTCGTCGAGGAATCGGTACGTAAAGGCGACGTCGGCTGCGGTCAGGGGTTGGCCGTCGTGCCAGGTCAGCCCGTCCCGGAGTTTGACGGTCGCCGTCACGGCTGTGTCCTCGGTCCACTGCCACGTGACGTCACCAGCCAGCCAGGGTTGGATCTCTCCATCGGAACGGCGAGCGAGTGGATCGTAAAGGAGGTCAGTCAGGGGGTTCGGCCGCCTGTACTCCACGGCAAGGGGATTGTAGTTCTTCGTGATTCGGTCGTCCGTTAACGCGATCCGGAGCGTGGGTTCGCCGTCGGGGGCGTCTTCGGTCCGTCGCAACGCCAGGTAGTTGATCGGGTCCTCAAGGCCGTTCCAGTTGGTGAAGCGGTCGTTTCGGACGACGGTGATTCGCGTGGGGAAACACACCATCGCGAACGGCTGGATCTCCGTGACGGACCCGACGACGCCGGCGACGGCACGCTGTCGCTCCGCTCCGACGGCCGTTCGCTGTTCGGTCAACTGCTCGTCGAGATCGAGATCGGAGATGCCGAACGGATTTTGCCATCCCTGCTCGGTGACGAACGTCGAGTGTAGCGCCGGTCGCAGGAAATCAGGATCGTGATGTGAGGGGTACTGACTCACGTAGATGTCGAACGATTCGTTGAGGAGCACGTCCCGAAGCAGCTCTGCTCCGGTCATCAGGACGATCGACGCGTCGATGCCGACCGTCTCCATGTTTTTCTGCAAGGCCCGTGCAATCTGGACCGCTGCTTCGTCTTCGTCTGCCGGGACAGTCTTGATCCGCACTGACACCTGCTTGGGGGACTCTCGATCGACGAGACTGCGGGCGTACTGGAGGCAGCCGGCACTCGAAGCGGCGAAGCCAGCGCTGGCACCGCCAAGTAGACTGCGGCGGGAGAGACCACTGGGCGTATCCGAGGAGTCCATGGACGGAGGGGTACATACGAGGTTTTGCTCTGGCTCACATAACTGCGGCGGTTCAGTTTCAGGCAGATTTCTGGATCGGTCCGGGCAGATTCCGTGCGCTGGTGTAGTCGGTACGTTAGCTGGTGCGTTCGGCCCCGTTCCTGGGATCTATCATGCCGTTGGACAGCGTGCTCCGGTGTCGAGCGTCGATTATATCGACCACGAATGAAAGCAGTTATTCGCCCGGGGGCTAATGACCAGCCAGGATGAGTCACGGTATCAGGGGCATGGTGATCGTATGCGCGTCGTAGTCAAGTTCGGTGGCACGAGTCTGGGGAGCGGTGATCGCATCGAGCGGGCGGCAGACTCGATCGCTGCTGTCGTCGAACAGGGTCACGAAGTGGCTGTGGTCGCCAGCGCGATGGGGTCGACGACGGACCATCTGCTGGACGAGATCGAGTACGACGCCGACGAGGCCGACCAGGCCGAGATCGTCAGCATGGGCGAGCGGACGTCCGTCCGGATGCTCAAGGGGGCGCTGTCCGCCCGCGGCATCGGTGCCGATTTCCTCGAACCCGGCAGCGAGGACTGGCCGATCATCACCGACGAGTACGGCGAGGTCGACGTCGAGGAGACCAAAAAACGCGCCCACGCCCTGGCCGGGCAGTTACAGGATGTCGTGCCCGTCATGACTGGCTTCCTGGCCGAGGATCACAGTGGGGACGTCACCACGTTGGGGCGCGGTGGCAGCGACACGACCGCGGTGATGCTCGGGAAGTACATGGACGCCGACGAGGTCGTCATCGTCACCGACGTCGAGGGCGTCATGACCGGTGATCCGCGGGTCGTCGAGGGCGCTCGCAACGTGGGCGAGATCTCCGTCGACGAACTCCGGAACCTCTCCTTTCGGGGGGCCGAAGTCGTCGCGCCGAGCGCCCTCTCGTACAAGGACGGCAACATGGACGTCCGCGTCGTCCATTACCAGCACGACGACCTGTTGAAGGGCGGGACATCAATCGAAGGTGAGTTCCAGAAACTCATCGACCTCCAGGAGAACAAGCTGTGCTGTCTGACCGCTGCCGGCCGGTCGATCCGGAATCAGTCGGGCATCCTCGCACAGCTCTCGAACGCCCTGTCGGCCGAGGACATCAACGTCGAGGCCGTCTCCAGCGGGATGGACTCGATCACGTTCTACCTCGACACTGCCGTGGCCGAGTCGGCCGAGGCGATCCTCCACGACGAGGTCGTCGACGCTGACGTCCTCTCGAGTATCACCGTGATCCAGGACGTCGCCGTGATCCGGGTCACCGGCGGCGAGTTGCCTGACCAGCCGGGCGCGGTCAAACAGGTAATCAACCCGGTCTCGGACGCCCACATCAACCTGCTTGACGTGATCACGAGCGCCACGTCGATCGCCATCTTCGTGCCCTGGGAGGACCGCGAACAGGCCCTCCAACTCGTCCAGGACGCCTTCTGAGTGCCCGTCGGGTTACCACGCCTCACCCCTGGAACAACTCGTAGTACAGCACGCCGAGCATGGTCCGGCCGTCTCTGAGTGCACCGCTTTCGGCAGCTTCGAGAAGCCCATCCAGCGTCGTCGTTTCCACTCGGATCGATTCGTCGTCGTCGAGTCGTTGTTCGCCCGTCGGCGTGCAGTTTTCGGCCAGAAAGTAGTGAAAGACGGCATCCGAAAAGCCGTTGGCGGGCTCGACGGTCGTGAGGTGGGTCACGTCGCCGGGCTCGTAGCCGGTCTCCTCTTCGAGTTCGCGGGCAACTGCCGTCCTGCGGTCGTCGTCGTCCGGCTCGACGCTGCCCGCCGGCAGCCCGTAGTTGACTCGCCGGACCGGTTCTCGCCACTCTTCGATGACAACTACGTCGCCGTCCGGTGTCAGCGGCAGAATGACGACACTCTCGCTCTCGGTGAGGTAATCGAAGTCGACCTCCGCCCCGTCGGGCAATCTCACTGTTTCTCTGACCACGTCGAAGCCGTCGCAGGAGTAGGCAATTTCGCTCGAAAGCGTCTCCCAGGTGAGCGGTTTGTCTTCCATACCCGCACTGTCGGCTGGTTCGACAAACCAGTTGTGGGACACTACTGCGTCGTGGGGACGGTTCCCGGCTCTCGGGAAGAGGTCATGTCTTTATGGAATTGGCCGTCTATGTTCCGTTCGAGGCACTACGTATGACGACAAGAGAACTCGACGCCGAGTTGTTCGGTCGCGCAGTCTCGTTTAGGTATTCCGAAACCTGGATCGGGTACTCGTTACTCAGTCTCCGGCTCATCATGGGCTGGACGTTCTTCTATGCCGGGATCACGAAAGTTCTCAATCCCGAGTGGAGCGTCCGCGGGTTCCTCACCTACAGCATCGGCCCGGAGAACCCGCTCAGTAACCTCGCCGGGTACAACATCTGGGACATCATGGCTACTGGAGAGATCCTGGGCACGGGATTGTACTGGTACCAGTTACTGACACCCCTGAACCAACTCGGACTGACACTTGTCGGGCTCGCGTTGATCGCCGGGGCGTTCGTCCGGTTCAGCGCGTTCTGGGGCGCGCTCATGATGACGTTCTACTGGCTTGCGGCGTTCCCGCTCGAAGGGTCGGTCCTGATCGACTTCCACTTCGTGTACGTGCTGTTGCTGTTCGGGATCGGCGCGTTCGGGACCGGCCGGATCCTCGGTCTGGACGCCATCATCGAGGAACACCCGGTGACGAAACCATATCTCGACCGCTACCCCTGGCTGAACCTGTTCCTGGGGTGAGTCGCTGTTCGGTTGCCGGCGTCGGGTGGGTGATTCTTTGTCGCCGGGTGGGATTTTCACTGCCAGGTTTGTGCTTCTTCGCACCGATGGCGACCGTTTGTGCCCGATGCAGTCTGTTCTCGTTCCCACCGATCTGGAGACGACAGCAAGTATATTTGTGTACGTCCGCAATCCCGGGGTATGGACGAGGAACCATCGCTTTCGTCGGAACTGGAGGAAACCCTGGAGAAACACCGGATCGGGGGAACGACGTCCGGCACCGTCGTTCTGAGCGACCAGGAAGGGTACGTCGGCGACACGATCACGATCAAAGGCCGGAACTTCCCCGCCGGGGAGTCCGTCGACGTCCTGTGGCACTCGACGGCCGGCGACTGGGGCGTGCTCAAGGGCAACGAGATCGTCGGCCCGCAGTATCGCCCCCGGACGGATCACATTCTGACAGTGGCCACCGACGAATCGGGGAGTTTCGACCAGGAGTGGACCATCCCCCAGGACTACGGCGGGGCCCACAAGATCGAAGTCCAGCACGACGGCGAGACGGTCGACCGCGCGGAGTTCGATATCACGCCGTGGTTCGAACTCGCCGAGGAGTCCGTGCCCCTCGGCGAGACGTTCACGTTCAAGGGGTACGGCCTCGGCCCGAACGTCGTCACGAACAACTACCAGGTCTCCTGGGACAACTCCACGTTCGGGTTCATGACGGGCGTGAAGAACCGCGGGACCGCCACCGCCGAGATCCGCGCCGTCGGCCCGCCCGGCAAACACGTCCTCGAGGTCTGGCGCAACTATCGCGGAATCCCCTACCTCCAGAACAACACCCAGTCGCCCTACGGCGAGGTCTGTGGCGACCGTCCCTCCCGGTGGACCGTCGAGGTGACCGAACCCGAGGGCGACCTCACGGGCTGCTGGATGGACGAACAGTTCGACGAGCAACCGCTCGACCTCCACTACCCCGACCTGGACGTCGAGAGCGACGCCAGCCTGGAGATCACGCCCACGTCGGGCCAGGCCGGCACGCAGGCGTTCATCACCGGCGAGGACTTCCCGCCCAACGCCGAGGTCGACCTGATCTGGTACCGCCACGAGGGCCACCGCGTGAAGGGCATCCCGATCACGCCCGAACCCCACCGCGATACCCTCCCGACGGTCCAGGCCGACGCCGACGGTAGCTTTCAGGTCGAGGTCGAGATCCCGCCCGAGGAGGGGTCGACCCGCCCGATCACGGCCGAAGTCGACGGCCAGGAGATCGCCGTCACTGGCTTCGTCGTCCAGCCCCGGATCGAGCGGTTCGAACCGCAGTCGGGGCCGGTCGGCTCTTCCATCGAGATCGAACTCTCCGGCGTCGGCTGGACGATGTACGAGAACGGTCCCTTCCTCGTCTACGACAACAAGCCGCTTGGCTACGCCTGCGGGACCAGCGGCGACGACAAGGGCGGCGTCATCAGACTCGACATCCCGGCCGCCGGCGAACCGGGCTATCACTTCATCGATATCTACCCGACCATCTACGAGATGCAGGAGGACGAACCCAACTTCGAGATCTTCCCGCACCTCTCGTACCTGGACAACCACCCCATGCGGCCGCTCCCGGCCTATCACTTCAGCTTCGAGGTCACCGAGGAGTGAGGTCGCCGCTCCCGGACGGGGTCGCGTCGTTCGAGGCCGTCGGCCCGGAGCACAAGAGCTAAGATCGTTCTGGCCCGGGTGTGGCTATGACGTTGGATCTCTCTTTGAGCGTCGGCGACATGGACACCGTACAGCCGCTGCTGACTGGCGACGTCGAGCCCGAGGGGATCGACCTGACGCCGATCAGCGAGTATCCGCCAAAGCGCCACCGGCGGTTCTTCCGGCACGGCGAGTTCGACATCGCCGAAGTGTGTGTCGCCTCGTACGTCTCCTCGATGGCCGAAGGCGAGGACTTCCCCTACACCGCGATCCCCGTCTTCCCCAACCGGAAGTTCCGACTCGCCTTTTTCTATAAGAACGCCGATGCGGGTATCGAGGAACCGAAGGATCTCGAAGGCAAGAAGGTCGGCACCCAGTCCTGGCAGACGACCGCCGACGTCTGGGTGCGCGGTATTGCCCAGGAGCATTACGACCTCGATCTGACTGAGGTCGAGTGGTATCGCCGTCGCGAGGACGACGTTCCCGTGGAACTGCCCGAAAAGTTCGACATCCAGCGCGTGCCCGGCAAGCAGGGCGGGGACGCCATCTACGAGCCCCGGGACATGCAGGACATGCTGTTCTCGGGCGAACTCGACGCGGCGATGGACCCCTCCGGCTCGCTGTTCCGGGCGGTCTGTCGCAACGACGAGGCCGAGTTCATGTTCGCGGACCCCCAGGCCGAGGAGATCGAGTTCTTCGAGCAGACGGGGATGCACCCGATGATGCACACGGTCGCGATCCGCGACGAGATCCTCGAAGACGATCCCTGGGTCGCGGTCAGCGTCTACGATGCCTTCAGCGAGGCCCTCGAACAGTGCATCCAGCGCAACGTCAGCCCCAGCAGCCACACCTCCCTGACCTGGAATCACCTCCACTTCAAGGAGCAACACGAACTCCTCGGCGAGGACGCCTGGGAATACGGCCTGCGCCCGAAGACCCGAAAGGAACTGCGGACGTTCGTCGGCTACGCTCACGATCAGGGCCTGATCGACCGTGAGTACGACGTCGAGGAACTGTTCTTCGAGACGACACGGGACCTCTGAGGTCGGGGCCCCCATCCTCGTACCCCTCGATCACAGCCGGTCACGACGGTGGCGGGCGTCGCGTCATTCGAGGAAGTACGCCAGGATCCGCTGTTCCTCCTCGTCGGTGATCGCCTCGGATTCCAGACAGAGGTGGATCACCTTCCGGGCAAGCTCGGGGTCGTCGAACGGTGCCTTCCTCGGTTCGTCCCGCGATGTCTCGCCAGCGTGTCGCCGTTCGAGCCGATCGACGCGGTCGCGAAGCTCCTGGACCGTCTCGTAGAGTTCGCCCTCGCCGGCGTCGGCCGTCCGGTCGCTACCCGGGATCACGTCGAGATCGAGCACCTCTCTGACGAACGTGCGGCGGTCCTCCCAGTCGAAGCCGGGGAGGCTGTTGACCCGGTTGCTGACCGTCGCAGCCGTCACGTCGAGAAAGCTCGCGATGTCGCGCTGGGTCGCGTCCGGGTGGGCGGCGATGGCCTGGAGCGTCCTGATCTGGCGCTCGGAGATGTCCTCGCGGTCGGGATACGCGTCGGTGTCGGTGGTTCCGGACCCGTCAGTGCCCGGGACGGTGTGCTCGCCGAGAACGCGCTCGACCAGTTCCGGGGTGGCGTTCGGGACCGCCTCGGCGAGGTCCGCCGCGGACGCGTCGGGATCGGCCGCTGCCGCCTCGATGATCGCCTCGCGGTCGGGTCGCGCCGATTGGTCCTCCTCGGGCCGACTCATGGACTCACACACGGTGTTTCGGTCGCGGCATATTAAAAACCCTGAGCCTGTGGCGACGGTGCTCGCTCCCGGTCGAGACCCCCCACGGGGTGGCACAGTCGGTCACGGCCACGTCACTCGTCGCCGGCGTACACCTGAACGTCACCCGGTTCGAAGTAGATCGGGACCGATTCGCCACGCTCGAACTCCCGGCCGTTGCCGGTGTGGACGATCAGTTTCGTGCCTCCGAGATCGACTGTCACCTCGTATCGCTCGTCGAGCAGGCCCTCGGCGACGACCGTGCCGGCGAACTCGAGGACGCCGCCGTGTTCGCCGCCGAACCGGCCGATCGAGATGTCCGCGGGCCGGACGAAACACGTGGCCGGGGCGTCCTCGAGTCTCTCGGCCACGAAGTCGGCGCTGGCGAGCGGAAACGTTGCGAAGTCCGTCTCGACGAGGGACTCGCCCTCGGCGTTCGTCGTGATCCGTCCGATGAATCGGTTGCGGTCGCCGACGAACCGGCGCGTGAACGGCGACGTCGGCCGGTTGTACAGCTCGCGAGGCTCGCCGCGCTCGACCACCTCGCCGTCGCGCATGACGAGGATGCGATCCGCGAGATAGAACGCCTCCTCCTGATCGTGGGTCACGTACAGCATGGAGACGTCGATCTCGTGTTGGAGGCGCTGGAGTTCGTAGCGCATGTGCTTGCGCAGCCCCTTGTCCAGGTTCGAGAGGGGTTCGTCCAGCAACAGCAGTTCGGGGTCGTGAACGAGCGACCGCGCGAGGGCAACCCGCTGTTGCTGGCCGCCGCTGAGGTCCGTCGCCGGCGAGTCCTTCAGGTCGCCGATCTCGACGAGGTCGAGGATCTCCTCGACGCGCTCCTCGTAGCGGTCGGCCGGCACGTCGTGCTCGGCGTGTTCGAGCGGGAAGACGACGTTCCCGTAGACGGTCTTGTGCGGCCAGATGGCGTAGTTCTGATACACCATCCCGATGTCGCGCTGCTCGGGCGGGAGCGAGACGCCCTCACCCTGGACGAGTTTGCCCCCGGCCTCGATCCGCCCCGCGTCGGGCGTCTCGACCCCGGCGATACACCGAAGCGCCGTGGTCTTGCCACAGCCGCTCGGCCCCAGCAGCGCCACAATCTCGTCGGTCCCGACGGTGACGTCGATCCCCGAGAGCTCGAACTCATCGCCGAAGGCCTTCCGCAGCCCCGTCACGGTCAACGCCGATTCAGCTGCCATGGTGTCACTGTCGCCTGGGGGCTATCTCCTCAAAAGGGCTGCGGGGTCTCTCCGCCCGCGGGAACTACCGGGCGACCGAGACGTCGGCGAACAGTTCCGCGGGATCGTACGCCCGCGGCGCGAGCCCCTGGTCGACGGCGTACTCGACGAACGTCTCGACCTCCCGGGTCGTGCGGTCGGTCAGGCCGAACTCCCAGGCGTCCTCGCCGAGCACCTCACGCTGGTCGTCGAGGTGGAGGTGCGCCCAGGTGATCGAGGTGTTGGTGCTCGGCGACCGGTTGGCGTCGAGACACCGATCCCGGGATTCGCAGTAGGCGTCGAAGAGGTTCACGGCAACCCAGGGGTGTTCTTCGAGGATCTCGTCGCGGATCGCCACGGTGTGCATGATCGGATGGATACCGGTCTCCTCGTAGTAAGCGCGTTCCTCTTCGATCGGGTTCTCGAAGAAGAGTTCGGCGTTCTCGGCGTCCAGCACGTCGTGGAAGAACGACCCCGCGGGGTCCATCGCCGCCGCCAGTTCGCCGTCGAAGAACATGTCGCGGAAGTCGTTGGGTTCGACGATGGCTTCCCCGCCCTGTGGTCCTGGGATCGTCCGGATGTCGAACTTCTCGGGGATGTCCACCGGCACGTCGTCCTCCTTGCGGCGGTACCACTCCACCTCGGTGAGGTCGAGGTCGTAGTGTTCCTGCATGATGCCCCGCACCCAGACGTTCGCGGTCGTCTGCCAGGACTGACAGCCGACTTTCCTGCCTTCGAGGTCCGCCGGCTCCTTGATATCGGCGTCAGTGTGCTTGAAGAAGAACGAGTGGCGAAAGCGCTTGGCCGGGAACACCGGAATGGCGGTGAAGGGGTACTCCTCGGGGGCCGACCGCGAGGAGACGTACGACGCCAGCGAGACCTCACAGACGTCGAAGTCCCCGCGTTCGAAGAATCGGCGGTGGCGCCGTGGCGGGTACTCCGGGATGACGGTCAGATCGATGCCGGTCGGCTCGACCGCGCCGGTCAGCAGTGCCTCGTTCAGATCGCGAGTGCCACACGACAGCGAGAGTTCGAGGGACATACTCGGCCAAACCGACGACCGACCAATGAGGGTTTCGGTGGCCCGGCTCGGGTCTCACCTGGCGGACGCTGACAGCCGCAAGTCTCAGGCAGGATTCGGACGGGTTGGTCGTGCGCTCGCCGGCTCTCCTCAGGCTGGATCGGGGCGGGCGATCGTACTCTCGTCGAACAGCGCCTCGACATCGTAGCGCTCGTCGATCAGTCCCTGCTCGTGGCTGTACTGGAGGAACGTTTCGACGGCCTTGCGGTTGGCCTCCGTCAGGCCGTAGTCCCACGCCGCCTCGCCCAGGACGTTCTGCTGTTCGAGCAGATACAGCGGTGCCCAGGTGATCGCAGCGTTGGTGCTCGGCGACCGATTGCGCTCGAAGCAGTGGTCGCGCGCCTCACAGAAGGCGTGATAGATGTTCAGCGCAACCCAGGGGTGCTCTTCGAGCACCTCGTCGCGGATCACGACGACGTGGTTCGGCGGGAAGATCCCCGTCTCCCGGAAGTACTGTTGCTCCTCGGCGATCGGATCCTCGAAGACGAAGTCCGTCGTTTCGGCCGCGTCGACGGCCCGCATCGTCGCACCCGCGGGGTCCATCACGGCGTCGAGGTCGCCGGCGACCAGCGCGTCGATGAGGTCCTCGCGCTCGGCGACGGCGTCCCCGCCGTGTTTGCCCGGCAGGTCCCGGACGTCGTAGCGCTCGGGCACCTCGATCGGGACGTCGTCCTGTTTGCGGCGATACCACTCGACGTCGGTGAGATCGAGATCGTAGTGTTCCTGCATGATCCCGCGCGTCCAGACGTTGGCGGCGGTCTGCCAGGAGGAGATCCCGACCGTCTTGCCCTCGAGGTCCGCGGGTTCCTCGATCCCGGCGTCGGTGTGCTTGTAGAAGTAGGCGTGGCGGAATCGCTTGTTCGTGAACACCGGGATCGCGGTGAACGGATATGCCTCGGTGTCGGCCCGCGAGGAGACGTACGACGCCATCCCGACCTCACAGACGTCGAAGCGGCCATGGGAGAAGAACCGCCGGTGGCGGTTCGAGGGGTGTAACGAGACCGTGTTGAGGTCGATGCCGTCGGGTTCGACCGTGCCGTCGAGCAGCGCCTCGGTGACGTCTCGGCCGCCCAGTGCCATCGACAGTTCGAGAGTCATGTGTCACTCCAGCGGGGCCGCGATCCTATATCCTTGGATGGGCAGATGCCCCTGCCGTCGACTCGGACGCTCGTGAAAACAATGGGACGTGTGTCGGTTAGACGCTCGTGATGTCGATGCCGAGCTTGTAGGCGATCATGTAGATGGTCGTGAGGACGGCGAGTAAGATGACCGAGTAGGCCGCCGCGACGTTGAGCTGGCTCTCGGTGATGAACAGCCAGATCGCGTTCTGGACGATCTTGAACTCGTTGCCCCCGAGGATCAGCGGGATGGAGAGGCTCTTGGTCGTGTCGATGAAGATGATGATGAATCCGGCCAGCAGCCCGGGACCCATCAGCGGTGCGTAGATCTCCCTGATGACCGTCGGCGTGCTCGCGCCGAGCACCGACCCGACCTCGCCGAGGTTCGAGCCGACCGAGCGCAGCGAGGAGTTGGCCGCTCGGACGCCGTAGATCAGGAACTTCGCCGCGTAGACGGCAACCAGAATGTACAGCGACCCGTAGAGAAAGCCGATGGTCTGGTGGTACTCCAGGATGATCCACTGCAGCGCCGTGGCGACGACGATCCCCGGGATCGCCAGGGGCGCATACGAGAGGTAGTTCAGGAAGGTGCCGCCCTTCCAGTCGGTCTTGATCGAGAGGTACGAGACGATCACCGCGAGGAACAGTGCCAGTAGCGCCGCCGAGACGCCGAGCATCGTGGCGTTGGTCACGGATTCGACGAAGACGTCCGTTCGCTCGCCGCCGAGCAGGGTTCGATACCCCTGGAGATCCCACTGGACGAACTGGAAACGAAGGCCGACCCAGGCCCGCTGGACGCTGCCGAGGACGATCATCGCGATGGGCATGAGGTACGCGAAAACGAGCAGTGCGAGAAAGCCCCCGGCGAGCGGCCGGTTCTCGTAGAACCGCAGCGTCCCGGTGTCCTCGCCGGCCCCTTTCAGGGTCTCGTATTGCTCCTTGGACCCCGAGATCCGACGCTGGATCAACAGCAGCCAGAGGCTCAACAGCAGGATGATGATCCCCACCGCCGCGATGAACGTGAAGTTCCGGGGGAACTCGTTGAGTTCGAAGTACATCAGCGTCGCGAGCGTGTAGACGTTGTTTCGGACGCCCAGCACTAGCGGGACGCCGAACGACTGGATCCCGCGGACGAAGACGATGATCCCCGCGATGAGGACGGAAGGAACCACCAGCTGGAGGTCGATCTCGGAGAAGATCGACCGCTGGCTGGCCCCCGAGACGAGGGCAATCTCCTCGAGCTGTGGCGGGATGGACTTGACCGCGCCGCTGGTGAGCAGGTAGACCAGCCCGGCGTAGTGCGTGCCGAAGATGAACGCGATGGCCCAGATGTTGTGTGGTCCCACGACCGCCTCGCTGATCATCGGTAACGCCATGAACAGGCGGTTGATCGGTCCCTGCGGGCCGAGGTAGAACTGCCAGGCCAGCGCCTGGATGAAGTTGGGCAACAGCAACTGGATGATCATCAGCGCGCTGACGACGCTGGCCAGCCACCGTGGGATGTCCATCTTGAGCGTGAAGACCACCGCGAGCAGACCGATCCCGACCGCGACGGCCGTCCCGACCACCGCCAGGATCAGGGTGTTCTGTAGCGTCTGATGGACGACAGGGCTGGTGAGTGCGGTCCAGTAGCCCGAGAGCGTGAAGTGGCCGCCAAAGCCGGGCGTCGTCGACCACACGGACCCCCACGCGAAAAACACCAGCGACGCGCCGATGATTACGAGCAGGAAGACGGCCGGAATCAAAAAGAGCCCAATCCGGACGAGCGAACGGCTGTCGAACAGGGCGCGAACGCGCTTGCGAAGTCCGGGATCGGTGTCTGTCATAGACCGGGATCGGTGTCTGTCTTGTTTCGACGTGGCGTCAGCCTTGCGAGACGATGCCGCGAGTCCCCACTGTCGAGCCGTGACCCTTACGCGCCCGGGTCGCCGACCCCATCAGACGTTCGGGACGTCCAGCGCCTCGCGCCACTTCTCCCGGACGGTCTTCGTCGAGCTTTCGATCTCGAACTGGGTGTAGGGTTCCTGCCAGTCGGCGTTGAGCCACTCGGCCGCCCCCTCGGGGTTGGACCGCTGGTAGTCCATCGAGAGCACGCCCTTCTCGAAGAGCTGGACCGACGGGTTCGAGAGGACGTAATCGATGAACAGCTTCGCGGCGGCCGGGTGGGGCGGCTCGTTGGTAATGCCGATGCCCTTGGGCCGGAGAATGTGCGCCGAGGGATGTTCGACCGGTTTGATCGGGAGGCCCTCGACCTGGAGGTCGTAGGTGACCGTCAGCGGCCCGAACAGTGCGACATCGCTCGATCCGGTGCCGACCTCCTGTTGCATCGCGTAGGCGCTCTGGTCCAGCGCGGGGTTCTGTGCGCCGATCGCTTCGAGGAACTCCGTCCCGGTCATGTCCGATCCGAGCGCTTCAAGGCGTGGTGGGACGGAGTCGGCGTACTTCTCGGTGAAGACGTGGGCCACGATCGGGTTCGGCGTCACGTCGAGGATGAGGCTCTTGTCGTCGAAGCGGTCCGACAGCAGATCCATGAGGTCTTCCGGCGGCTCCTCGACGCTCTCGGTGTTGTAGACGCAACTGACTGCCTTCCCGCGGTAATACGCGATCTCGGAGGTCAGGTCCCGCAGCCGCTGGGGGACGTTTTCGCGCCAGGCCGGGATGTCCGAGAGGTCGGTGACTTCGACGTCCTGTTTGACCAGCGTCGGGAGGTAGTCGGTCGTGATGATGTCTTTCTCGACCGAGCCGGTCTTGACCTGCCTGCGGTAGGTGTTCGCCTGCTTGGTCGTATCGAGGGCCTCGATCTCGACGTTGTCCTTCAAGGGTTCCCATGGCTCGCCCTCGTCGATGATCGGTGCCTCCTCGAAGAGGATGGACTCCTCGACCGGATAGCCGTTGAACACCTCCTCCATCACCTTCTTCTCGGTCGGACTCTGGGCCCAGACCTGCAGCTTGTCGTCTTCGAGTTCCGACTCGGCCTGTGCCTTCATCTCCTCGCGCCACGTCTCGGCGTCGGCTTCCGTCGTTCCCGTGGGAGTCGTCGTGCCGTTGCCGGTTCCCGTCGTGTCGTCTCCATTCTGACCGCCGAGACAACCGGCTGCCAGCACTGCGGCAGCCGACACGCCGCTCGCCTGCAGAAATCTACGCCGTGAACTCGCCGTCGAATTGCTCGGTCGATCGGTGGGGTCGTTGTCAGTCACAGTGTTCACTATATTGCAGGCCGGTTATAATTCGACGAGGTTTCCAGTAATTTGGGAATCCTAAACCAGACTTTATATCGCCGTCTAACCCGATTTAACGTCTCTTAACACGGGATTGGCTAAACAGGTGTTTAGCAAGTTCCACCGATATCGGACATGACATGAATTATATAGGTAGTGATACGTGCCACCGTCAGACGGTTTCGGCCCTGTGAACGGGTTATTGGTCGCTGCTCGTCGGGATGTCGACGCGGCGTCGAGCGGTGATCGGACTTAACAGAGTCGAACAGCTGCTAGGAAGCGCACCGGTCGTCGCAGCTGCGTTCCCCCCTCGGTCGGCAAGTGCCGGGACAGCGGCGGGTCGATCGAACCGGGCGAGTTCGCCAGGGCTCAGTCAGCTATCTTCGTCGGTTCCATCGGGCAGCGTCTCTTTGGCCGCTTCCCCGGGGAAGCGCTCGATCACGTCCGTCGAAAGGTCGGCGTAGAACCGGTCCTTTTCGTCGGGATCGTCGCCCCAGTCGCTGCCCATGTACGCGAGGACGTCCGCGTCGTCGAGCGAGAGAACCCGGCCGTCGAGGCCACCTTTGGTCACGTAGGCGTGCTCGACTTCGCCGAAGTAGTACGTGCAGTTCTCGAACTCGAAGGAGTCCATCACCGAGCACTCGATGTTGCCGACGGCGTCAGCAAGCAGCGGGACGTCGACCCCCTGGCCGGGAATGGTCTCCAGTCCCAGGTGCTCGATCTTGTCGACGTCACGACCGCTGACCGACCCCGCGAGCGTCAGGGCGTCGATCATCTCCGTCGAAGGGGCCGCCAGCACGAACTCGGGGTTGTTCTCGATGACCTCATGGGTGTAGGTGTGGTGACCGACCGCGAGCTGATACCGGAGGGGGTCATAGCCGGCCAGCATCCACCACGAAGCGGTCATCAGGTTCGGCCCCGTCTCCGGACTGTTCGAGACGACCAGCGAGACGACCTTCGGCTTGAACAGCGACTTCGAGTCGTGTTCGGAGATCTCCTCGAAGTGGGTATCGATGTCCATGGCTCGCTCCCCCCTCAGGCCTCGTGGTTGTTGACGACGTCGCTGACGTTCTCGAAGTACGTGTCGACGTCACGCTTGACGATCGGCCGGAGCACCCGCTTGGGGATCGTCGAGACGCCGCCGCTGTACTGGACCTCCGCGGTGTAGGTCAACTCGACGCCGTCCTCGACGTCGGTCATCTCCATGGCGGCCAGCACCTCGAAGTCACTGCCGGTCTTGCCGTCGAAGGCGCTGCCGGTCGTGACGATGTACTCCGGCGGGTTCATCTCGACGAACTCGGCCTCGCCGGTCAGTGACAGCGACATCGAGGCGACGCCGCGGGTGATGCCGAGTTCGTACTTGCGCTCGGAGACGCGCTCGATGGAGTCGGCACCCGGGACACATTCGGTGAGCGTCTCCGGGTCGGAGATGAGCGACCAGAGTTGCTCCTTCGTGGTGGGGAGTTCCACGGTATCGGCGAACTCCAGCTGGTCGGGTTCCGATTCGGCCGTCTCCTCGTCCGCGTCGTTGTGTTGACTCATAGATCCGGCTCTACACCGGCGTACGACGGGGGGAGGTTACAAAGCTTCGGCAAATACGAGCCGGCGGGAAAACGAGGTCGATAGGTTCGGTTACTCCTCGAGGACGGTGAACGTGTCCGAGGCGATGCCGAGGTCGTAGATGTCGTACTCGGCCCCTTCGACGGCGACCTGGTAGGTGTAGGTGCCGGCCGGGGTGTCACCGGTCAGGTCGAGCGTGCCGTGCCACTGTTCCTGGGTGTTGTCCTCCTCGCCGGGCTGGTAGGTGAGCGCAACCGGGTCGAACTGGTCGCTCTCGGGGAATGTGACATTGATCCCGTCGACGGCGTCCGCGCCGACGAACTCGCCGTTCGCGCTGTTGTAGATCCCGATGACGAACGTCACGTCCATGTCGCTCGGGCGGAACTGCCGTTCGGGCGAGCACGCGCCGACGAAGCCGTTCGTGCCGTCCGGCGCGGGGTGACCGTTCCAGAAGGTGTTCGTCGTGACGACGTAGTTGGCCTCGCCCATCGGCGACGGGTCGATGATCGAGAACGACGCCGCGGCGATGCCGACCTGGTGGAAGTCAGCGTCGCCGTCGGTGACCTGGACCTCGTAGGCGACCGATCCCGTCTCGGCGTCGTCCGGGATGTCGAAGGTGCCGTTCCACCGCGGCGCACCGTCGTCCGGTTGGGCGTACGTGAGTTCGACGTCGTCGAAGGGCCGGTCCGGGAACGACACCGTGATCGAGTCCACCGCATCGCTGGAGACCGTGTCACCGGTGTCGCTGTCGTAGACTCCCATGACGAACGTCACGTCCATGTCGCGGCGGAACTGCCGCTCGGGCGAACACGAGCCGACGTACCCGCCGGTCCCCTCCGGCGCGGGGTGGCCGTTCCAGTACGTGTTCGTCGAGACGATGTAGTCTTCGGCACCGGCGTCCGTTCCGTTTTGCCCCGTTCCGTTCTCGGTGTCAGCGTCGGTCTGGTTCTCTGTCTCCGTGTCGTCGCCGGACGAACAGCCGGCCAGTCCGACCGTCGCCCATGTCACGGCACCGGTCGCGAGTAACTTCCGTCGCGTCGTCGTTCGTCCCGCCCGGTTCTCCGTGTCGGGCGCGGACGGCTCTTCGGTCTCCTTCCGATCGTTGTCGGCATCCATTGTGTACTAAACACGTGTCCCCATGCATATTAAACCTATTATTGTCTTAGCCGACCAATAATACTTCGAACGTTTCATAATTACCAGAATATAAAAGTGGATGGCAACTTTTTCGGAGGAAAAACAAACGTTTAGATGTTCATCTGGCCGACTAAACGTCGCTTTACAAATGTGGGGACAGGACTCCCAGGAAGCCGTAATCACACTTGCGCTTAAGTAGACGGCCACGTAACCTTCCGACGAAATGAGTCAAGACGAGTCCGGAGACGACGAGGGCGGGCGCTCTGGCCCTGGATCGAACCTCTCGCGGCGCGAGCTCGTTGCATCGGGAGCCGTGACGTGGGCGACGGTCGGACTGGCCGGCTGTTCGTACATCACCGATCCCGGTCCGGAGGATAGTGACGAACAGACCGATACCGGGGGCGAGACGACACCCGGCGGCGACGGAAACACGACAGTCACCAACGAGACGACCACCACCGAGTCGGGAGGCGGAGGCGGCTGTGCCAGCTTCGGTCGATTCCTGTCCGGGATGGACGTCGCGATGAACGTCGATGTCTTCGATCAGCAGTCGGGTGAGCACCTGGATTCGAGCGCGGTAGACGGCGTCAAAGTCGAGTTCCCGGACGCCGACTTCGACCCGCTCGAACTCGACTGGTCGGGACCCCACGAGGAGTTCACTGACGAGCAGTGGGGCGGGAAGCTATCGACAGCCGACGCCGAACCTGGGACCTATCGGTACGAGATCGTCGTCGAGGGCGACCGCGTTGGTGGCGAGGAACGGATCTCCGATCAGTTCAAGATCGTCTAGCGGTCCCAACTCTCGCCCCCGTCGCCCATAGCAGTGGTCCGCCTTTCTTCTGGTTCGAACTCTTCTCAGACACGCCCGGATCCCGAACCCCTGAGCACGCTTGCCCCTACTGGTCTAGGTGGACCGAAGGAAAGTTCCGTCTCGGTCCCCCAGTATCAGATAATGACGGCACGTGAAACGGGAGACCTCGACGTCTCCGCTATCCGCGAGGATTTCCCCATCCTGGAGCGGGAGTTCGACGGGACGCCGCTGGTCTATCTCGACAACGCGGCGACGACACAGACGCCCCAGCGGGTCATCGACGCCATCAGCGAGTACTACGAGACCTACAACGCAAACGTTCATCGGGGCCTCCACCACCTCAGCCAGGAAGCCAGTGTGGCCTACGAGGAGGCCCACGATCGGATGGCCGAGTTCATCGGTGCGAGCGGCGGTCGCGAGGAGTTGATCTTCACCGGCAACACGACCGAATCGGAGAATCTGGTGGCCTACGCCTGGGGACTGAACGAACTCGGTCCCGGCGACGAGGTCGTCCTGACCGAGATGGAGCACCACGCCTCGCTGGTGACTTGGCAACAGATCGCCAAGCGGACCGGCGCGACAGTCCGGTACATCCGGGTCGACGAGGACGGGCACCTCGACATGGACCACGCCACGGAACTCATCGGCCCGGATACGGCCATGGTCTCGGTGGTCCACGTCTCGAACACGCTCGGGACGATCAACCCCGTCGCCGAATTGGCCGACCTCGCCCACGCCGAGGACGCCTTCATCTTCGTCGACGGTGCCCAGGCCGTCCCCAACCGGCCGGTCGATGTCGAAGCGATCGACGCTGACTTCTACGCCTTTTCGGGCCACAAGATGGCCGGCCCGACCGGGATCGGTGCGCTCTACGGCAAGCAAGCGATCCTTGAACACATGGAGCCGTTCAACTACGGCGGCGACATGATCACGAAGGTCACCTACGAGGACGCGACCTGGAACGAACTGCCCTGGAAGTTCGAGGCCGGGACACCCAAGATTGCCCAGGGGATCGCACTGGCGGAAGCCGCCGACTACCTCGACGAGATCGGGCTGGACGCCATCGCCCGCCACGAGAACGAACTCGCCCAGTACGCCATCGACCGGCTGAGCGAGTTCGACGACATCGAGATCTACGGTCCGTCCGCAGGCGAGGAGCGGGGTGGTCTGGTCTCGTTCAATCTGGAATCAGTCCACGCCCACGACCTCTCCTCTATCCTGAACGACTACGCCGTCGCGATCCGGGCCGGCGATCACTGCACCCAGCCGCTGCACGATAAGCTGGGCGTGGCTGCGTCTGCGCGCGCGTCGTTTTATCTTTACAATACCCGCGACGAGATTGACGTGCTGATCGACGCCATTGACGACGCTCGCCAGTTGTTCGGCTGAGCATACGCGGCCTCGGCCGCGTTTCGCCGGTCCCGAGACGTTGTCGAGGGACCGGTTTTTTCACCCACGTTTTTGGCGGAGTGGTCGGCGAGCGAGTCCGGCGAGCGAGGCGACCCGACGACCAAAAAGGTGGTTGACGACGCTCGCCAGTTGTTCGGTTGAGCAGACGCGGCCTCGGCCGCGTTTCACTCGGCGGAGCCGGGTGATCCCCATTCCCATTTCGTGCGGTCGATCTTCTCGTCGAGTGTCGCCAGTTCGGTCTCGAACGGGTCGGCGTCGGTCTCCGCCCACTTTTCGGCGATGTCCCGGGCTTGACGGAGTTGTTCTGCTGCCTGCTCGTAGCGTTCGCGTGCCGCTTCAGCGTCGTCGTCCTCCCGGTTTTCGCCATCTGTTTCCAGCGACTCGGCGTACTCGACCAGCGCTTCGACGGTACTTTCGGCGATTCCGTCGAGTTCGTCATCGGTCGATAGCTCAGGGAGGTCGGCCGTCCGATCCCAGTCTGCCTCGTGGGCGGCGTCGAACCGCCGGTAGGCCTCCAGCCAGCGTGTCGCCGCCGCCTCCGGATCGTCCGCGTCGCTGGCCCCATCGAGTGCATCCCGGCTTGCTTCGACGTAGCGGGTATCGAAACCGTCGGCGTCCTCGACGAGCGCGTCGACGCGGTCGATCAAGGTCTCGGCAACGTGATTGAACCGTTCGTCGACGTTTTTGAGCGTGTCGACCGCGGTGGCCGCCGTCGTATAGGCAGTACAGAACGCAGCGTAGTCGTCTTCGGCTGCCGACGTCGCCGTTTCGAGCGCCGCTTCGCCGCGTTCGAGCCAGGCCGTGACGTATCGGCGCTCGAATTCCCGTTCGGCCTCGGCCACCCGCTCGCCCAGTTTCTCGGGTGAGCCTTTCTCGGCGTTGGCCGCCTCGTGGCGTGCCTCCGAGAGCTTCGAGCGGGTGCGGACCATCCGGTTCTCCGTCGGTTCGTCCCCACGGATGCGTTCTTCGAGCGTGTCGAGGCGATCCATGGCGGTTTCGATCGCGTCGTCGACTGATTGGTAGGTCTCAGACACGGTCTCGATGTACGCCGCCGTGGTTTCGAGGTCACCTGCCGTCGGCGAGAAGGTGATGGACTCGTTGCCGTGACCGACCACCACCGTCTCGTTCAGCAACCCGGAGTCGACATCACACGTCGTGATCGCGTCCATTCCGAAAGCAATCTCCACTTCGTCGGGTTGATCGCCCAGAATGATGTTCACTCGTTCGTCGGTCACGAGGAGATATGCTGCATGATCCCCATCGGGTTTGACGGTCGTGGTCCGGCCGTCTGTCTCGTGCTCGACGCTGTCGCTCGCGAGCACGTGCTGTGGCTGCTCGCCGTTCTGTAGCAGTTCGGCGAACGCACCCGGATCGAGATCCACATCTCCCTCTCCACCCCCAATCAGCGAGTCGGATAGGTCATTCACTCTGTCGAACATTGGTGTCTCGCCCCTCGCTCGGAGCACTCCCTACTGTGATATGTGATATCGTAGGTTATTAATTGTGCGCCTTCCGGCCACTGGTGACATTCCTTCCGCCAGCATGCCATGCACTCCCGCGGAACGTTTTTCGGCGAGTGTCACGTATCGAATGATACTATGGGAATCGGCGGCAGCGACATGTATCGACAGCAGATCCTGGATCACTACAAGAACCCCCGCAATTACGGTGAGATCGAAGGGGCGACGTTCACCCACGTCGGCGAGAACCCGATGTGTGGCGACACCATCGAGATGGATGTCGTCCTCGACGACGACGAGGAGACGATCGAAGCCGTCGCCTTCCAGGGAGACGGCTGTGCGATCTCCCAGGCGTCGGCGTCGATGCTCTCCGAACGGCTCGAAGGCATGACGATCGAGGAACTGGAGGCACTGGATCGGGACGACGTCATCGACATGCTCGGGGTGGACATCTCGCCGATGCGCGTCAAATGTGCCGTGCTCGCCGAAAAGGTCGCCCAGGACGGCGCGGAGATCTACTTCGGCGAGAAGGACCTCGACATGACCTCGACCGAGGACGACGACGCACACGAGGAGTAGCCGGTCGATCGTTTTTTCCGGGCCGCACTCTCCGTCTCGGCTGTTCACTCGGGTCGCTCGATCAGCGTCGACTCCTCGTCAGCGTGGGTGATTGCGACCGCGTGATCGGTGTGTCGGGCATGCGTCTGTGCCCACCGTCGGGCTCCGCGCTCGTCGAGACGCTGGACCGATTCGGGACAGCGCCGGCACTCGGCCTGCCAGGTCGAGACGCCATCGGGGAAGTGCCCGGTGTGGCGCTGATGGTCGAGGGCGAACTGCTCAAGTGCCTGGTTGCCGACGGCGAGCTCCTCCAGTTCGTAGGCCAGGTCCCACTCGCTATCGCAGCGCTCGCAGGTGATCGTGGGCACGTCCTCGATATCCGCAGGGCCGGGTGGACCAGCTGGCCCCTCGTCGCTGTCGTTGGGCATAGCGATCACTGGACAGGGACACACTTGAGGATTCGCGTCGGCGGACCGATCCGGCTCGGAAGACGTGCCGTGGCTGGTCGGCCAGTACCTCGCGACCCCATTCGACGATATCCTGAACGTCCCCGGACTGATGGCTGGCTGACCGCTCTTGACGTCGTCGGCTCCCCACTCGAACGGCAGGCTCAGTTTGCTTGTTCGTGCCACCAGGTCGCGACTTGCCGGCTGAAATCGTCGTATACGCCGAGATCAGTTTGGAGGTATTCGTACACTTGCTTCGGTCGCACGGTGCCGTATTCGTGAGCGAGAATATTCCGAAAGCCCACCGCGTCGATCAGTGTCGACGCGGTTTCTTCACGAATGACGCCGTTGTCTCGAAGCACTTTCACTGCTCCTTTCGAGGTATTTTCCTCGTATCCGAAGTCCGTCGACGCAATGTGCTTTGCGAGGTCGACCGATGCCTGGATCGCGTTTTCGAACATGCGCTCGACTGCCCGTTGCTGGGTAATGTCCTCCAGAAACGGTTCCCTCCCGAGGTCCTGCTTCGCCCGTAGTTCGCTATGGTACTGTTCGATCTGTTCGAGTTTCGTCCCGATGACGGCGGCGTCAGCCACGCAGTCCCTCCTCCGCGATTCGACGAATGCGATCACGGTGGTTCTCGGCTAACTGTTCGCGCTTGCGCTCGAACTCGGCCGCAATGTTCTCACGGTATGTCCGGAAGGCCGCGTCGTTTCCACAGAGCAGTTCCCCGCTGACAGCCGCCTGAGCGAACTCGAGCGACAACTCCTCGATATCGGAAACATCGACGAACGGGAGTTCACTGTCCTGAAGCTGGCCAGAAAGTCGATACTGCTTTCGAAACCGTTCCTCGGGGGAGAGGCGATCGGTGAACTTGACGGCGATGTCGATATCCGAGGACGCACTCGCTGTCCCGGTAACTCGCGAACCGAAGGCGACGACGAACTCGACGTCCGGATCGTCACACAGTCGCTGTTTGACTGCGGACGGGAGTGGGTCACTGCCGCTGTTCGTCGCCATAGATGCTATTCGAACGTTTTGTTACAAAAGTATTCCCTCCGGTTCTACAGCCGGAACGGGGCCAAGTGGTCTACGCCAGGAAGACGTGCCGTGGCTGGTCCGCCAGGACTTCACGCCCCCACTCGACAGTCTCACGGAAGTCCTCGGACCGGAAGAAGGCCATGGCGTCCTCGCGGGCGTCCCAGTTCGAGGCGATGAACATGTCGGTCTCGTCGTCGTCGTTGACCAGCAACGCCGTTCCCCGGTGGCCGTCCATCTCGGCGAGTTTCTCGCCGACGGCCCCGAATGTGTCGACGAACTCCTCGCGGTAGTCCGGTTTGACCTGGTAGAACATCCCCATCGTGCCGAAGCCGTCGCCCTCGCCGGCGCGGGCAAGCACGCCGGGCAATTCCGCCAGGGCGTCGGCCGCGGACTCGGCGTCGTGCTCGTGCTCCCAGAGGCTGACGATCGCTGTCGCCTCGCGATCCTCAACTGCGGTCACTTCGCCGACTTCGGGTTCGTAGACGGCCGTCCTGACGTGGCCCTCGGCGTCGGCGAAGTGGTCGCGGAGTCCCCCCACGGGGCCGGCGAGTTCGTCGGGTGCGGCCTCGGAGTAGACCACCATGGCGTAGACGTCTTCGCCGTGTGGTTGGCCGGCGTAGACGCCCGCCTCGGCGAGTTCCTCTCGTATCTCCGCCGCCGAGTCCTCGGCAGGTTGCTCACTCGACTCCTGGGCCGGCTCACTCTCGGCGGCTGGTCCCTCTGCCGTATCAGCCGTCAGGACGCCGGCGTAGCGCTCGGTGATGCCGGGGAGGTCACCCAGGAACCCCGCCGCCGTCTCGGCGGCGTCCTCGGCTGTCCATACGGAGACGACGGCCGATCGTCCGCCGGAAGCCCGCACGAGCGTGGCAACGTGACGATCGTAGTGATCGAAGTTGTCCCTGAGCCCGTCGACTTCGTCGGCGAGTTCCTTGGCGTCGGCGTCCGAATAGAACAGGAGGCCGTATTCGCCGCCCTCGTAGTCCTCGCCGGCCCTGAACCCGAGCTGGAAGAGCCGTTCGGGCAGATCATCGACCTCCGAGTAGGAGACGTCGCCGACCGACGGACGGCCGCCGCTTCCGGGATGGCCGTCCTCGTCCGATTGCTCGCCCGCGTCGCCGGGGTGACCCCCGTCTTCGCCCGTCTCGTGGCCTGTGGGGTGACTTCCGTCTTCGCCTGTCTCGTGGCCGGACGGGTGGCCGTCGGCAGATTCGTCCGTCTCGGGATGTCCACCGGGGTGGCCCCCGGAGTGTGCGCTTTCGCCGTGCTCCTCCGCATCGTGCTCGCCGCCACCGTGCCCGTCGGCAGCGTCTTCGGGTGTAGCAGGGACGTTCGAGTGGTCCGCCGCGGAGTGTTCGTCGTCACCGGCAATCGTCTCGCCGGCCATGTACGCCGCAAGGTCGGCGGGTTCCATCCGGCGACCGACCCAGAACGGGCCGAAGTCGGCGTACTTCGAACTGGAGGGGTCGAATCGCATCTCGTAGAGGAGTTCCTTGACGTCGGTGAGGTCGTCGGCCCACAGCGTCACGCCCCATTCCCAGTCGTCCATCCCGATCGCACCGGTGATCATCTGGGTCACCTTGCCGGCGTACTCCCGGCCGACCTCGCCGTGGGCGTCCATGTGTTCGGCGCGTTCCTCGAAGGGCAGATCGTACCAGTTGTACTCGGGATCCCGACGCTTGTCCATCGGATAGAAACTGACGTGTTCGGCGTCGGGAATCTCCGGTTCGAGTCGCGAGCGCATGTACCGCGCCAGCCCGGAGTCGTCGTCGACCTCGCCTTCGATGAACTCCCGCCCCTTCTTGGAGTACCCCGAGGCCTCGGTGACGGAGACGAACGAGTCGGTCCGTTCGGTGAAGCCGGCGAACTCGGTTTGCTCGAAACGGCGCTGGAGGCGGTCGATGGCGGTTGTCGTCGGCCGGAGGTGGACGATCAGCAGGTCGGCCTCGTGGCCCAGCATCGCGTAGACGGCCGAGCCACCGTCATCGGCGTCAGCGACGGCCGTGGCTTTCTGGAGGTGAGATCGCCCCTCGTCGATCGCGCGATCGCGTACTCGCTGGGGTGCCTCCCGCCAGGCGTCCCAGTCGATCGTTCTGAAGTCGTGGAGTGCATACCAGCCTTCGAGGGTGGGCGGTGCGCGGCGTCTGACCATGCCCGTCCGTTGGTCCCGACCGATAAGGAACCTTGGCCTCCCGTCGAATGCCGCCTCGAAGTCATTCGCCGTCCCGGGAGCACAGTCACAGACTCAGCAGTCGGGGGTGGGTTTTTAACCTCCACCGCACTGACTTGGGCTGTGAGCGGCGACAGCGACGACGCCGAATTGCTCGCCCTCCTTGAGGATGACTACGCCCGCGAAATCCTCACAGCTACGAGTGCCCAACCCATGTCAGCAGAACGGCTCAGCCAGCACTGTGACGCGTCGGATTCGACGATCTACCGGCGCGTCGACCGGCTGAAAGATCACGATCTGATCGACGAACAGACACAGTTCGATCCGGACGGCCACCACTACAGCGTCTACGTCTCCTGCCTCGAGTCGGTTACCGTCACCTTCGAAGACGGGGAGTACCGGATCGAACTCGAACGACGCCGCCCGGCCGAGGAAGACCCGGCCGATCGCTTCACCAGGATGTGGCAGGACCTATGATCGGCGCTGTCGACCCCGTCGAAGTCACACGGATCTCGATCCCACTGGCCTCGGCTGTCCTTGGGCTGTTGATCGGGTATCAGGCCTATCGGGGCTTTCGCCGGAACGACAGCCCGTCGATGCGGTATCTCTCGATCGGGCTGATCCTGTTGACGACCGTGTCGTTCTCGCTGGCCGCCTTCGGCGGGCTGTTCCTTCGCCTGGAACTGCTTCCGGCGTCGCTGGAGACCCCGATCCGACTGGTCGCACGGATCTCACAGTTCACCGGCCTCGCCTTCATCACCTACTCGCTGTATCGCCGTCCCTGACTGGGTGGGCCTCCTGCCGTTCGGGATCGAGACACGCCGCTGATGGGTGCTGTGAGTTCGCTTCTGGACGTCACTATCGTGTTCGTGTACACTGATTCACGAGCGGTTACCCTCCGACCAGCGGTCCGAGTCGTGGGTGGACAGTTTCGCGAGCAACAGGGACGCTCAGCTGTGGATGCCCATCGCTTCGATCTGCTCCTGATAGCGGTTCCGGATCGTGACTTCCGTCACCTGGGCGACGTCGGCGACCTCGCGTTGGGTCTTCTTCTCGTTGCAGAGGAGCGAGGCAGCGTAGATCGCGGCGGCGGCATAGCCAGTCGGGGATTTGCCCGACAGCAGTCCCTTCTCGGCAGTGGTCTCGATGATCTCGTTGGCCTTGCTCTGGACCTCCTCGCTGAGTTCGAGTTCCGAACAGAAGCGGGGGACGTACTTCTTGGGGTCGACGGGCTCCATCTCGAGGCCGAGTTCCTGGGAGATGTACCGATAGGTACGGCCGATCTCCTTGCGTTCGACCCGGGAGACCTCGCTGATCTCCTCTAAGCTCCGGGGGATGCCTTCCTTCCGACAGGCAGCGTACAGCGCCGAAGTGGCGACCCCCTCGATCGATCGGCCACGGATGAGGTCGTCGTCCAGCGCCCGTCGATAGATGACCGAAGCGACCTCCCGTACGGAGCGGGGGACGCCAAGCGCCGACGCCATCCGGTCGATCTCGCTCAGGGCGAACTGGAGGTTGCGCTCGCCGGCGTCCTTCGTCCGAATGCGTTCCTGCCACTTTCGCAGGCGGTGCATCTGGCTGCGCTTCTTACTGGAGATCGAACGGCCGTAGGCGTCCTTGTCTTTCCAGTCGATGGTCGTGGTCAGCCCCTTGTCGTGCATCGTCTGGGTCGTGGGCGCGCCCACGCGGGACTTCTCCTGACGTTCCTGATGGTTGAACGCCCGCCACTCGGGACCGGGGTCGATGTTCCCCTCTTCGACGACCAGCCCACAGTCCTCACAGATGAGTTCACCCCGGTCCGCGTCCTTCACCAGGCTATCGGATCCGCACTCCGGACACTCCTCCACCCCCTCTTGTTCGTCGGTTTCGGTCTCGGACTCGCGCTCGCGCTCCCGCTGGCGGGTAGACCGTGTCATCGCACTTATATAGTAGCAGTGTAATCCCACTTAAGGCTTTGGCATACTTTCAGCTCACATACCAAGGAGGGCAATTCGCCGTCGGTTGTTCGGCGTCGATCGCCCCGCCATCCCCTATTATTGATCATTCCCCTTCCTGATTGATGGGTCCACCCCCGGGACGATCGGATCCTTCCAGCCCGGAGCGTGGCCATACCGGGTCGACGCGGTCACTCCCCACGTACACCGCGATAGAGCACGTAGGCGACGAACGCCGTCACGTACGCGATCGCGAGCGCTTTGGCGACCCCGGAGAGGAAGCGTGTGGTTTCGAGGACCGGGATCAGGAGAATCACGACGGGACCAGTCAGCAACAGTCCGTCGTAGATGCGATCGTCGGCCCCGGACTCGAGGACAGCCGAGACGAACGGCAGCGCCGAGAGCTTCATTGATACATCCCCCCACGACTCAACAGCGTCCGAGCCGCGACCAGGACCGGGATGATCTCCAGGCGACCGATCCACATGTGGCCGAGGAAGGATATTTTGCCGAGGGTCGGGAGCGATTCGGGCCCGGTGATACCCGAAGACAGACCGACGTTGCCCTGGGCGCTCGCCACCTCGAAGAACGCGTTCGCCAGTGAGAACTCCTCTGCGGGTAAGATGACCAGCAGCAGAACCGTCCCGACGACGAGAAACGTCGTCCAGAGGACGGCGATGATCGCCGCCTCGACGAACTCCCGGTTTGCCTCCGCCTCGGTGAGTCGGCGGTCGTCGATGTCGAGCCGACGGACGGCGCTGTCGGGGTAGAAGACGTCGCCGATCTGATATCGAATCCCCTTGATCAGCGTCAGTCCACGGATGAGCTTGATTCCGCCGACGGTTGAGCCGGCTGCGCCGCCGACGAACATGCCGAAGGCGACCAGGAGTTGGGCCTGGGCCGGCCACGCGCCGAGGGCGACGTTCGTCGCGTCGACGGCCGTCTGAAACCCGGTACAGGTCGCCGCCGAGACGAACTGAAAGCCCCCGTAGCGCAGTGCGGACAGGGGGGAGTCGTAGGGGCCGACGTAGAGGAACGCCCACAGCAGCGCCGACCCCAGACTCATGTAGATGAACACCCACCGGGTCTGGAGGTCCTCGTAGATGTTCCGGAGGTCGCCCTGCAGGATGAGGTAGTGGACCGGGAACGCGATCGAGCCAAGCAGCATGATCGGGATCAACACGGCGTCGATGAGGGCACTGTCGTAGGTCGCGATCGAGTTGTCCGTGATCGAGAACCCGCCCGTGGCGAGGCCGGTCATCGCGTGGTTGATCGCCCCCCAGATCGGCATGCCGGCCGCGAACAGCGCGAGGATCGAGACGAACGTGAAGAGGATGAAGATCCACCAGATCGTCCGGACCGTCGAGACGATGCTCGGGTGGATCTTCTCGGATCGCGCCTCGCTCTCGTAGAGCGTGAGCGACCCCGATCCGGGGCGAGCCAGGATCGCCGTGGTGAGGACGATCACGCCCACGCCGCCGATCCACTCGCTGAACGTCCGCCACCACTGCAGCGTCCGCGGGAGCACTGCTTCGTCGTCGGTCATCGTCAGCCCGGTCCCGGTGAAGCCGCTCATGCTCTCGAAGACGGCGTTGAGTGGCTCCCGGAAGGCCGCGAGTGTCGGCGTCCCCTCCAGTCCGGTCGGGAGACCGAGGTGGACGCCCCAGGCGACCAGCAGGAAGGGAACCGACCCGAAGATGCCCACGAACAGCCACCCAGTCGCGGCGACGACCATGCCGTGGAGCCGCGACGGGGAGTCGGCCTCGGCAAAGCGGCGGTGGAGCCCGTAGCCGACGGCCAGCGGGACGAGCGCCGAGATGCCGAAGGCGAGCGCGCCGAACCATTCGCCCCAGACGAGCGGGACGACGATCGAGACGATCATCAGGCCGCCGAGTGCTTCGAGGATCCGCCCCACGTCGCGTCCGATGGTTGCTGTCGTCCCGTTCATGGCTGTGTGGTCTCTGTCGCAACGGTTTCGTTCGCTGCCTGGAGTTGCCTGGCCCGGTCAGTCATCGATCCGATCCCCATTGTCTGTCAGTCCTCGATCCGATCCTCGTAGTGGCCGAAGATGTCCGTGATCGCCGGTTCGGCACCGACGGCGGAGTAGACGGTCAGGAGATCGCCCGCGTGGATGGTCGTGTTCCCGCGCGGCGTGATCGGCTCGCTGGCCCTCTCGCGTTCGATCGCGACGACGAGGACGTCATCAGAGAGCAGGTCCTCGTCGGCGGTCTCCTGGAGAGTCTTCCCCGCGACAGGTGCGTTCTCGGTGACGGTGATCTCGAAGACTTCGGCGTTCTCGCCGATGCGCATGTAGTCGACGATGGCGGGGCGTGCGACCGCCCGATAGAGGTACTCCGCGATGAGTTCCTGGGGGTTCTCCATCGTGTTCACCCCGATCTGCTCGAAGAGGTTCATGTGCTCGGGGTTGTGGACGACCGAGAGGATCGCCGGGATGTCGTACTCCTTTGCGAGCAGACTGACCATGATGTTCGTCGCGTCCCGGTCGGTCGTCGAGACGATCGCGTCGGCCTGTGCGGCCCCGGCGTCCTCTAAGGTTGCGTTGGTGGTGGCGTCGGCTTCGAGGACGAGACAGTCGAAGCGGTCGGCCGCTCGGTTGGCCCGTTCGGTGTTGTGCTCGATGACGACGACCTCGTTGCCCGATCGCGTCGCGATGTCGATCAGCGGTGTGCCGATATCGCCCGCGCCGACGATGATGATATACATGCGCTATCAGCCCTCCAGTCGTTTGATAAGTGCGTCTTGCATCGACATTGGTGAACGTTCCGATCCGCGCGCCACCACGACCGTCCGATCGAGTTCCGTGCCGAGACGCTCCGGCAGTGAACCGAACAGCGCCTGGGAGACGGCGCTCTCTCTGGTCGCGCCGACACAGATCGTATCGTACGCCGCGGCCGTCTCGAGGATCGCGTCCTGGGTGTCTTCCTCGACGATGACGCGCGTCTCGTAGCTCGTCTCGGTCAGGTCGGCCTGTTCGATGAGGTCCTCGATCAGTGCTTCGCCCGCTTCGACGGGTTCGACGGCGTCCTCGCCCTCCTCGGCGGGGGGCTGGATGTTCAACAGCGTCAGCGACGCGCCCTCGGTCGAAGCCACGTACTCGGCGGCCCGCCGGGCGGCGACCGGGGCGTGTGGCCCCTCGCCGGCGAGAACCATGATCTCCTCGCCGTCATCCGGGTCCGGGCCACGCTTGACGAGCGTGACATCACAGGAGGCGTGACCGACGATCGGATCGATCGTCGAACCGAGGACGTGCTCGCGGCGACTCCGCTTGCCCGTCCAGCCGAGCAACACCTGGTCGGCGTTCTCCTCCCCGACGACGTCGAGGACGGCCGACGCGGCGTCGCGGCCGACGATCGCCCGGGTTCGCAGGCCGACATCGAGATCGACCGCCACGTCGCGGGCCGCCGCCAGCAGTTCCTGTTGGCGATCGACGCGTTCCTCCTCGAAGGTGAGGTCCTGGGCGAGGGAGGTCTGGTCGGGCACCTCGATGACGTTGACGGCGACGATTTCGGCCTCGCCGTCGTGGGCGTGGGCACTCGCCGCGGCCTTCCGGAGGAGGTCGCGTTCGGTGTCGGGATTCGCCACTGAGACCACGACCCGGTAGACGTCATCGCCGTCCGCGGTGGCCGCCGGCGTCGGCGCGATCGCGTCGCCGACGAGACTCTTCGACGGGGCTCGATCGCGGGCATAGAGGTAGTACCACCCGATGCCGAAGCCGATCAGCACGATCCCGATCATGCCGACGACCGTCAACTGGAACGGACTGGTAACGCTCAGGCTCCCGACCGCGATCGTGTACGGGACCATGTTCGTCGACATCTGGACGAGGACGCCGAGACAGCCCGCCGCCCCGAGGATGGGGACAACAGGGTACAGCACCGACGGGATCCGGAACGACGGGTCGTAGGCCTCGGGGCTCGCCCGCCGGAGGACGACGACGGCGACGTGGACCAGCGTGTAGGTCACCAGGTACATGAAACTCGCCACCTCGGCGAGGGTCCCGATCCCGACGCCGATGGCAATCAACACGAGCGTGATGATGCCCGTCACTGTGATCGCGCGATACGGCGTCCGGAAGCGGTCGTGGACCTCGTTGAGCCACTCGACGAGGATCTGATCCCGGCCCATCGCGAAGTTGACCCGGGCCGCCGAGAGGATCGACGCGTTCGCGCTGGAAACCGTCGCCAGGACCGCACCGAGGATCATCACCGTCCCGCCGATCGAGGCGAGCAACGAGGGCGACACCCCGGGGACGAGCGACGCGAAGTCGGGGAGGATATCCTCGGCGACGATCTTGACCGGGACCTCGGAATCCGCCAGCACGTCGAGCGGGATCGTCCCGGTCGAGATGAACATGACGCCGACGTAGAGGATCGTCGGCGTGACGACCGCCGCGATCATCGCCAGCGGGAGGTTCCGGCTCGGGTTCTTGATCTCCTCGGCGCTCGTCGCGATCACCTCGAAGCCGATGAAGGAGACGTAGACCGTCCCGACCGTCGCGGCCACGGCCGGCCAGCCTTCGGGGTTGAACTCGCCGATGGTCGGACCGCTGAGCAAGCCGAGCGTGAGAAAGGCCAAAATCAGTCCGACCAGCGTGATGACGATGACGTTCTGGAGGTCGCCGGTCTCCTTGACGCCGTAGTAGTTGACGCCCGTCAGCAGCATAGCCATCCCCAGTGCGGCGACGGTCTTGCCGATCCCGGTCATCTCGGCGAGGATATCGACGTGTGGCGTCAGCAAGGGGAGGAGATACTGGCCGAACCCGAGCATGTAAAAGGCGCTCGCGAAGGTCAGCCCGGCCCACATCCCCCAGCCGACGATACTCCCGAAGAAGGGGCCGAGCGCCCGATTGACGTAGTAGTAGCTCCCGCCGGCCTTGGGCATGCCCGTCGCGAGTTCCGACAGCGACAGCGCGGCGAGCAGCGAGACGACACCGCCCAGGGCAAAGGAGACCATCGCCGCCGGTCCCGCCGCCTTGGCCGCGATGCTCGGCAGGACGAAGATGCCCGCGCCGATCATCGTCCCGAGGCCGATGGTGTAGGCCTCGAGGAAGCCGAGGTCGCGAGCCAACTCCTGTTCGGTCTCACTCATCGAGCACGTTCACCTCGGTCTCGAAGTAGTCTGTGAGCATTTGTGTTACATTCCTCCCTCGGCAGGGTCCGGCAGAGCGATCACCGGCCGGTCGGCGTCCGTGATCAGTCTGAGTGCGGTGTCCCCCGACAGGAACTGCGTGAGTCGCCCCCCGCCACGCGGGTGGAACGCGATGGCGGTCGCCTCGCGGTCGGTGGCGACCTCGAATACCCCCTCGACTACGTCGGTGTGATACGTGAGCTCCGTGTTTGCGTCCGGGATCACCTCCCGAAACGCCTCGAAAGCTTCCTCGGCTCGCTGCTCGGCCTGTTCGAGCGGGATCGTGTCCAGTGACCCGCCCCCCTTCTCGACGACGTGGACTGCAGTCACTTTCTCGACGGCGTAAGCCTGGAGTGCCGTCGCCGTGGCGTGGGCGTCCTCGGCGTCGTCGACCGGCACGACGAGGTGGCCCGTCAGTGACTCGGGCATGGATCAGTGCCCCCGGCTCGACGATCGGTCGACCCGTGCTGTCCGCGCTGTCACGGTAGATGGGGCGATCATACCCGGACCCACAGACTGGACCGGCTAATAAATGACGGAGTCCCAAATCACCGCCTCGATCGCTGGACGTTTCGCCAGTGCGTGCGGTGGGGACCGCGTCGGTCGAGTGTTTCATGCTGTCTGGTCTTCGTAATGGCCAAAGACGTCCGTGAGTTCCGGGTCGGCCCCGCGTGCCGAGTACACCGTCAACAGATCGTTCGGCCGGATCCGGACGTTCCCGCGGGGCGTCAGTGGCCTGTCCTCCCCTTCACGGTCGATGGCGACGATCAGCGTATCCTCGGGGAGGATGTCACCCTCTCCTGCTTCAGTGAGCGTCTTCCCGGCCATGGGTGCGTTCTCGGTGACGGCGATCTCGAAGACCTCGGCCTGTTCACCGATCCGCATGTAATCGACGATCGCCGGCCGTGCGACCGACCGGTAGAGGTACTCGGCGATGAGTTGCTGGGGGTTCTCGATGGTGTTCACCCCGATCTGCTCGAAGAGGCTCATGTGCTCGGGGTTGTGCACGACCGAGAGGATCGACGGCACCTCGTACTCCGTGGCGAGCAGACACACCATGACGTTGGTCGCGTCCCGGTCGGTCGTCGAGACCACGGCGTCGGCCTGCTCGACGCCGGCCTCTTCTAAGGTGTTGTTGGTCGTCGCGTCCGCCTCGAGGACGAGACAGTCGAAGCGATCGGCCGCCCGGTTGGCCCGTTCGGCGTTGCGCTCGATGACGACGACCTCGTTGCCTGATCGCGTTGCGATGTCGATCAGTGGCGTCCCGATGTCTCCCGCACCGACGATGATGACGTACATGGCTCCTATTCAGTATGTTCACTCAGCTAGATCGGCCGATACCGACGCTCTCAGACCGGCACGTTCGCTCACGCGTCGCTCACCTCTCGATCGGGAAGGACGACGACCGGCACGTCGCTCTCGTGGACGAGGTTGTGGGTCACGTCGCCCGAGAGGAGTTGCTTCCATCGACTACCGCCCCGCGGCGTGAACACGATCGCGCTCGCCGCGACGTCGTCCGCCGTCTCGACGAGCGTCCCCGCGATGTCGGTCCCGTAGCGGATCTCCGTTTCGAGGGCGGCATCGACCCCGTCGAGTCCCTCGGTGACGATCCCGAACATCGCCTCGGCGTCCGCCTCGCGCTGCTCGACCGAGGCCTTGTCGAGTGCGCCGTCGGCCTTCTCGATGACGTGTACGGCGATTACTGTTCGATCCGGTGCGTCGATGTATGGCGCGAGTGCGGCCGCCGTCGCCGCCGCGTCGTCGCGACTCGCGACCGGAACCACCACGCGCCCGAAGAGCGACTCGCCCACGTCAGGTCTCCTCCTCGTCGAAGACGCGGCCGAGATAGTGCCACTTGTATTTGCCCTCGTCCTCGACGTGGGGTTCCCACTGGACCATGTAGGCGAAGGGGCCACGTGCCGCGCCCGTTTCGTCCGGCCGCTCGACGACGACGGTCGTGTACGGTCCTTCGTCTTCCATTCGAACGAGTTCCTCGTTGTCCCGGGCTTCGATGACCGCCGTTAGCGGTGGGCGGTCCTCGAGGCACTGACGAGCGTACGTGACGACCTCCCGAAGCAGCTCGTCGTCTGTCGTTTCGAATGCCTCAACGATCGCCTCGTCGAGTTCGACCTCCTCGCCGACGAACGTCTCGCCCGTCTCCAGGGGCACCTCCTCGTTCAGGGGCGGATGTGCTTCGAGGCGTGCCTGGGCGTCGTGGATGATCTCTCGAAGCTGTCGATCGCTACTGTCGTCGAGCGCCGCCTGGACGTCCTCGGGGACGTCCGGCGACTCGTCGTCTGGCTGGGTCATGGGTGGTGGCCGTGTCTGCCGATCGCTGTCTACCTCCCGCTAGATTATCGAAAAGGTATATATCCACGGATTCTGTTTTCGATACGAAAATGAATGCCGAGTATGGACAAATTCCGAAAATAGTAACGGCTGTCTTATATTTCGTGTGGACGGGTTCGCCAGCCACTGATATATCGGGAGGTAATTATGCGAGACGGTCGTAGCGCGCGCATGGACCATCGCCTCGACGAGATCGACAAGCGCATTCTCTACTATCTGGCGGCGGACGCCCGGAACACGGCAGCGCCGGAGATCGCCGAGGAGATGGAGGTGACGGCGGCGACGATCCGCAACCGGATCCGCCAGCTCGAGACGGAGGGGATCCTGCGGGGCTATCTCGCGGACATCGACTACAAGGCCATCGAGGGACACGTCACCTACGAGTTCCGGTGTACGGCTCCGATCCCGGATCGCGACCACCTCGCACAGGCAGCCCTGGACATCTCGGGCGTCGTTGCCGCCAGGGAGTTGATGGCCGGGACGACGAACCTCACGGTCACTGCCGTCGGGACCGATACGGACGACATCGGGCGGATCGCGGCCGAACTGTCGGATCTCGGACTGACGATCGAGGACGAGAGCGTCATCGAGGAGCAGTACTTCCGGCCCTACGATCCGTTCGGTCCCGAGGACGCCCCGAAGGGGCCGTCGCTGACGGACTTCATGGGGCTTGCCGGCGGCGCGGAGGTCGTCGAGTTCACGGTCTCGGAGGGGGCCGAGATCGCCGACCGAACCATCGAGGACGCCGTCGAGTCGGACTTGCTGGCCGACGAGATGCTCGTCGTCGGCATCGAACGCGACGGGGACGTCCTCACGCCGAAAGGCGAGACGGTCATTCAGGCAGGCGACGTCGTGTCGCTGTTCTCGAAGACCGGCCTGGAGACGGACGCGCTGACGGTGTTCGGGGCCCAGTAAGCTCGATCGGTCTGACAGTGTTCGGGACGCTGGTCAGCCACGACCCAGTGGCGATCGTTTCCGACGGTCGGGCTGTTCCGGAAGAAAACACACTTCCCGGATGAGGGGGTAGTTCGGCACAATGATGGAGGGGCCCGGATGCGCGTGATCGTTGTCGGTGCCGGCGAGGTCGGGTCGAGCATCGCCGAAAGCCTGGCCGACGAACACGAAGTCGTCGTGGTCGACGTCGACGGTGATCGCGTCGAGGCGCTGACCTACGAACTGGACGTCCTGGCGATCGAGGGCGACGGCGCAGCGATCGAGACGTTAGAGGAGGCCGGCCTCGCGGCGGCCGAGCTGTTGATCGCCGTCACGGACGACGACGAGACCAACATCGTCTCCTGTGGGACCGCAAAGACCCTCGACGACGTCACGACCATCGCCCGCGTTCGCAATACCAAGTACTTAGACACCTGGGAGAACGCCGAGGGGGCGCTCGGCGTCGACGTCATGGTCGGGACGAACCTGCTCACCGCCCGGAAGATCGCCAGCATGATCGGCCTCCCGGCCGCCCGGGACGTCGACAGCTTCGCCGACGGTACGATCCAGATGGCCGAGTTCGAACTCGCCACGGGGAGTCCCGTCGCCGGACAGACCGTCGCCGAGGCCGACCGCTTCGACGATCTCACCTTCGCAGCGATCCTGTGTCCTGACGACGACGGCACCTGCGATGAGATCGTCGTTCCGCGGGGGGATACCCGGCTGTCGGCCGGCGACGAGGTGATCGTCATCGGGACCGACGAGGCGGTGACGGCGTTCAGCCACGCCGTCGCGCCGGACGACGACTACCACGACGTGTTGCTCGTCGGCGGGAGCTCAGTGGGTTACCAGACCGCACGCCTCCTCGAGGGTCGCGGGATCCGACCGAAGCTGATCGAACGCGACCCCGAACGCGCGCAGTTTCTCGCCGAGTCGCTCCCGAAGACGACGGTCCTTCAAGCGGATGCTACCGATCGGGACTTCCTCGAAAGCGAGAACATCGACGCCGTCGATGTCGTCGTCACGACCCTGGAGTCCGACGAGGCGAACCTGCTCGCGGGGCTGTTCGCCAAGCGACTGGGCGCCGATCGGGCGATCGCCGTCGTCGAGGAGGGCTCGTACGTCGACCTGTTCGAGACCGTCGGCATCGACGTGGCCGTCCAGCCCCGCGAGGTGGCTGCCGAGGAGATCACGCGGTTCACCCGCGAGGAACACGCCGAGAACGTGGCGATCATCGAGAGCGACCGGGCGGAAGTCATCGAGGTGGAGATCGACGACGAGAGCGTCTTTCACGACCGGACCATCCAGTCGGCCGCCGCGGACCTGCCCGACGGCGTCGTCGTGGGCGCGATCGTCCGCGATGGCGAGTTCGTCCGGCCCCGTGGGGACACCGTCGTCCACGCCGGCGACCACGTCGTCTTCTTCGTCGAGACGACCGCACTCGACGAGACGCTCGCAAAAATATGAACGGGCATCTCCGGGTCGACTGGCGGGCCAGTCTCTCGCTGACTGGGCGCGTGCTGCTCTATCTGGCGGTGCCGCTGACAATCCCCGTCATCACGGCGCTGATCTACGGCGAGGGGTGGCTCCCCTTCCTCGTCACCATCGTCGTGACGACGCTGCTCGGATACGGACTCTCCCAACTCGACGACGACCGGGACATCGGTGCACGCGAGGGCTTTTTGATGGTCGCGACGACGTGGCTCGCGGTCGCACTCGTCGGGACGCTCCCGTATCTGCTCGCGGAGCACGGCACGGCGTCGACGCTTAGCTGGCCCCAGGTCCCGAACGCGCTGTTCGAGTCGATGAGTGGGTTCACGACGACCGGGGCGACGGTCATGAAGAACATCGGCGTCGAGCACCACTCCCACGCGCTCCTGATCTGGCGACAGTTGACGCAGTGGCTCGGCGGGATGGGGATCGTCGTGCTCGCGGTCGCGATCCTGCCCGAACTCTCGGTCGGTGGGGCACAGCTGATGGACGCCGAAGCGCCCGGCCCCGGCATCGAGAAGCTCACGCCGCGGATCGCCGAGACGGCCCGGGTGCTGTGGATCGCCTACTTCGCCTTTACCGTCCTCGAAATGGCGCTTTTGTACGGCCTCCATCTCGCCGGCTTCGCCAAGGAGATGACGCTGTTCAACGCGATCTCGCATGGCCTGACGACGCTGCCGACCGGCGGGTTCTCGCCGGAGGCCTACTCGATCGAGGTGTTCTCGGCGGCCGTCCAATGGGCGATCATCCCGTTCATGGTCGTCGCCGGCACCAACTTCGCGCTGTTCTGGGGGCTGGTCCAGGGGAACCCCCGCTCGCTACTGGCGGACGAGGAGTTCCGATTTTACACCGGCGTGATGGCGTCTCTGACCGCCGTCGTCACGGTGGTGCTCTTCGTGGGATCGAGCCTCCCCGGTACTGTCGGTCTTGCGGGCGTCGAGCAGTCACTCCGGCACGGCCTCTTCCAGGTGGTCTCGATCGTCACCACCACGGGGTACGCGAGTTTCGACTTCAACGGCTGGACGACGACCGCCCAGTACCTGCTGCTCTTTGGGATGTTCCTCGGCGGCTCGGCAGGATCGACCGGCGGCGCGATCAAGATGGTCCGGTGGCTGGTGATCGCCAAGTCGATCAAGCGGGAACTGTTCACGACGGTCCATCCCGAGGCCGTCAAGCCCGTCCGACTCGGTGGCCGGGCGCTCGACGAGTCGGCGATCCGGGGGATCCACGCCTTCACGCTGCTGTACATTGCGCTGTTCTTCCTCAGCGTCGTCGTCCTGATGCTCGACGCCGGGCGGATCGGCATGGAACTGCAAGTGCTCGACGGCATGAGCGCGATCGCGGCGACCATCGGCAACGTCGGGCCGGGATTCGGCGCTGTCGGGCCGATGGAGAACTACCTCTCGTTCCCCTGGACCTCGAAATTCCTGATGGTCTTTCTGATGTGGATCGGCCGACTGGAGATCTTCCCCGTGCTCGTGCTGCTGACGCGGGCCTACTGGCGGTCCTAACGCCGGCCTCGTCTGTTTTTGGGATCGCACTCCGTCGCGACCCGGTCGACCGACTGTCACCGACCGGAAAGCCCTAACCCCTCCCCCGGATAGCCCCTGCCAATGCCGGTTATCGAGTGCGACCCGGCGGCCGCCCGCGAACGGCTGGAAGCCGCGGGCATCACCGTCGAGTCGGGCAACACCGATCACGAGCGCTGGCGGGCCGAATCGGGCGGAGCGACGGCCGTCGCCTACGAGGGAAAAGTCGTCGTGCAGGGCAGCGATCCGGGCAAACTGACCGGGGTCCTGACCGACGAGGGTGGTCGCGCGCACGTCTACGTCGACGGGGCCTCGCGTGGCAACCCCGGCCCGGCGGCCATCGGCTGGGTGATCCTCACCGGCGACGGCGGCATCGTCACCGAGGGGGGCAAACGCATCGGCTCGACGACCAACAACCGCGCGGAGTACGAGGCGCTGATCCACGCCCTTGAGATCGCCGCCGACTACGGCTTCGATTCCGTCGAAGTCCGCAGCGACTCCGAACTGGCCGTCCGCCAGGTTCGCGGTGAGTGGGACACGAACGATCCCGACCTCCGCGAGCGCCGCGTCCGGGTGCGGGAGCTGTTTCGCGAATTCGACGACTGGTCGATCGAACACGTCCCCCGGGAGATCAACGAGCGCGCCGATGCTCTCGCCAACGAGGCGTTCGAGGATGGGTAAGGAGGCGTTCGGGAATGGCTGAGAAGGATTCGACGGGCAGCGGTACGACGGCTGACGGGCTCCCGACCGACGTGATCGAGACAGTCGAGCGACTCACCCGCCACGCGCGTCGCGCCGACGAGGAACGCACCGCGGGGCTTCGGGACCGCCGTGACGAACTACTTGCCGAGCACGGCTTCGAGGCGCGCATCCGCTCGGAACGCGACGGCGACGTGCTGGTGTGTTATCCGACGGGATGGCTCGACGACGGCGAGGTCGTCTTCGACCGGATCGACGACCGTTCGCGCGCGGTTGAACGCCCGCTCGACCCCGAGACTGACGCGGACTGGGAGACGATTGACGCCGACAACCGCCGGATCGTCGACATGGTCGAGGAACGCTACGGCCCGGTACACGCCGCGAACGCGGCGGCGTTCGCCGATTTCATGAGCAACCATCACGCATTGCGGATCGCCGACGCGACCGCCGATCACGTCGCCGAGTTTCGCGCGGAATACTTCCCGCGCAACGCCTTCCCCGACGACGAGCAGCGAGCCGTCCTCTCGGAGTCACTCGAACACGTTTTCGAAGTGGTCGACGGCGAGGGCCCGCCGATCGAACGCGAAGCCGACGGCTCGGACGTGTGATAAAAAACGCCGACGCGAAGTGCGCCGACGAACTGGGATACGTCTGCGTCGTCCGGGACTGTCTCAGGCTGCGTCTTCGAGCAGCTCGCGGATGTCGTCGACGCGACCTTCCTCGGTCGTGATCTTGCCGAACTCCCAGGCCAGCTGTTCGAGGAGGACGTCGTAGCCGTTCTCGGTGAGGCTGTACTCGTTGGTCCGCTTGTCGAGTTCGCTCTTCTCGACGAGTTCCATCTCGACGAGGTCGTCGAGGTTGGGGTACAGTCGACCGTGGTTGACGTCGGAGTCGTAGTACGTCTCGAGTTCGCGCTTGACGGCGAGTCCGTATCGCGCTTCCTCAGCCAGAATAACGAGGATATTCTGCTGGAACGCACTGAGTTCTCGCGCGATGCTTGGAGTCACTACTTCGGTTTGTGCCTCTGACATACCTAAAGGAATGTCATCCGGACATTTAACCTTTGTTACCTGTGGTCGGAGACTCACGAAATATTTCGTCATCTTCTAATATCGGCGCTGCTGCCCTTACCGTCGCTTTCCGACCTGCTTTCTGTATCCGGTCACCTGAAAATACTGTTTCGAGCAGTGTCAGACGGTACCGACGGACGCCCGGCACACCCCTCAAGTTATCATAATTGATATCTGGGGTAACTTCGAGGTTTCACTCCCGACTCGAAAGGTCTTTTTGGTGGCCCCCGCCAGAGTTCAGGTGATGGTAAACCTCTTCGAAGCCCTCGAAGCGGGCCCGAACCCGCCCGAGGAGATCTACGCGGTCGTAGAGTGCCTGAAAGGCGAGCGTAACAAGTACGAGTACGACAAGGACTTGCCCGGTGTCGTCCTCGATCGCGTCCTGCACAGCAACGTCCACTATCCCAGTGACTACGGGTTCATCCCGCAGTCTCATTACGACGACGACGATCCCCTGGACGTCCTCGTACTCGTCGAGGACCAGACGTTCCCGGGCTGTGTCATCGAGGCGCGGCCGGTCGCGCTCATGAAGATGGACGACGACGGCGAACAGGACGACAAGGTCATCGCCGTCCCGACCGAGGACCCCCGCTACGACCACATCGAGGACCTCGAGGACATCCCCTCCCAGCAACTGGACGAGATCGACGAGTTCTTCGAGACCTACAAGAACCTCGAGGAGGGCAAGGAAGTCGAGACGCTGGGCTGGGAGGACGCGGCCGCCGCCCGGGACGCCATCGAGCACTCCCGCGAGCTCTACGAGGAGAAGATCGCCGAGTAACGCCCCGCTCGGACGGCCCGCCCGATTCCTGCGGGTTATACCCCGCCGCTGTGGCCATGCGGTATAATTATGGGTAATTATTTGGGTGCGCCGACCCTTGATTTGACTGTGATGGCTACCGAACGCCCGGCGATCGGGATCGCCCACTACACGGTCGTCCCCGAGAACTTCAAACCGGCCGATCCAGCACCTGAGTCAGTGGAAAACTCCGCTGACCGGGACGGCTGAGATCGCAAACGTTGCCGGTGTCGCGGTTACCCGTCGGCCTCGGCCGCGAGAAGAACCTTCTTGTGTCAGTCCACAGTATCGCGATATATGGGTCTATTCGATCGGATACGCGGCGACGACGATCCCCGCGTCGCCTTCTTCGGTATCGACGGCGTCCCGTACAGCCTGATCGCCGAACACGACGAGGAGTTCGAACACCTGAACGCCCTGGCTGCCGAGGGCGCGGGTGGAGCCATCGACAGCATCGTCCCGCCGGAGTCGAGTGCCTGCTGGCCGTCGCTGACGACCGGCGTCAATCCCGGCGAGACCGGCGTCTACGGCTTCCAGGATCGGGAGATCGGCTCCGCGGAGACGTACGTCCCGATGGGGCGTGACGTCCAGGCCACGCGGCTGTGGGACCGCGTCCAGTCGGCCGGCCGGGACGCCACCGTGATGAACGTCCCTGTCACGTTCCCACCACAGCGTGACGTCCAGCGGATGGTCTCGGGTTTTCTCTCACCTGGCGTCGAGGAGGCCGCCTACCCGGACGAACTTCGGGAGACGTTGGAGGGACTGGAGTACCGCATAGACGTCAATGCCAAACTCGGGCACGACGAGGACAAGACTGACTTCCTCGACGATGCATACGAAACCCTCGAAAAACGCTTCGAGGCGTTCAAACACTACATCACGCAAGACGACTGGGATCTGTTTTTCGGCGTCTTCATGACGACCGATCGGGTCAATCACTTCCTGTTCAAACACTACGAGGAAGACGGCGAGTACAAGGAGGAATTCATCGAGTTCTACCGCACGGTCGACGAGTATCTGGGTGAACTTGGGGCGCTGCTGGATGACGACGTGACGATGATGGTTGCCAGCGATCACGGCTTTACCAGCCTCGATTATGAGGTCCATCTGAACGAGTGGCTCCAGGAGGAAGGCTGGCTCGCCTTCGATACGGACGACCCCGAGGAACTCGGCGACCTCGATGCGTCGACGAAAGCCTACTCACTGATCCCCGGTCGGTTCTACATCAACCTGGAGGAACGGGAAGCCAACGGTGGGGTCCCCGAGGACGATTACGAGGCGGTTCGGGCCGACCTCAGGGAGAAGCTAGAGGGCCTCGAAGGCCCCGATGGCCGGCCGGTGGCCGACCGCGTCGTCACCAAGGAGGACGCCTTTCGCGGCGACCACGACGACATCGCGCCCGACCTGGTCGTGATCCCGAACCACGGCTTCGATCTGAAGGCCGGATTCAAGGGGAGCGAGGCGGTCTTCGGGACCGGGCCGCGAAACGGCATGCACAGTTTCGACAACGCCTGTCTGTTCGTCGAGGACGACGACGCCAGGATCTCCGGCGCGGACCTGTACGATATCGCGCCGACGATCCTCTCGCTGATGGACGTCGACTACGACCGGACCGAATTCGACGGGTCGAGTCTGGTCTAGGCGGTCGCCCCGCACCTTTTTGCGCCGACACCGCGTACGCACGGCTGGATGGACCTGGATCTGGATCCGACGGTGGCCGAGTCGCTGTCGGCCGAGGCCGAGCGGCGCGGGTTCGAGACGACCGAGGCGTACGTCCGCTGGCTGCTCGAACACCGCCAGTCAGTCCTGCAGCCGCCCGGCGAGCGTATCGAGGCGCGTCTCGAACAGCTGGAGGGTCGCATCGAGTCACTCACCCTGGCGCTACAGGAGGGGAATCTCGAACAATCACCGCCGTCGACGCCGAGTTCCGAGCCCTCGGACTGGATCGACGCATCTCGGGAGGCTGACACGTGGGACGACACCGGGACTGATGTGGCGGGCACCGAGCGGGAGACGGACGCGACCGGGACTGCGCCGACGGCCCGGGAACCAGACGCCAACGCCGATGCCGACGTCCCCGAGGATGCCGCTGGGGACGAGGGTGGATTCGCGTTCGGTGACCAAGCGGACGACGAGGCAACGACCGATGATTCCGTCTCGGAGTTCGCCTATTCGGACGACCTCGAACCGCCCGATGGGGGAGACGAGGCGACCGACGCGCCGGCCAGCGAACCCGAGGACGGAGCCGACGACGACGAGATCGCCGATGCCATCGCGGACATCGACATCGACGAGAGTGAGACGGACGCCGAGAGTGACGACACTGACGACCCTGAACCCACCGAGGAGTCGTAGTAAGTCAGAGCGACGCGCCCCCTGTTTCAGAAGAGGTCTTCGAGTTCGTCGTTCTGGAACGTCGCCGCCGGCTCGGCCTGCTGTTCGGTGGCTTGCTCGTAGGCTTCGGCGGCCCGGTCGAGAAACGCCTGGAGTCGGTTCGAACGCTCGACGCCGCCGAGCAACACCAGCGCGGCGAGTCGATCGCTCTCGAGCGGGAAGTCACCGCCACGGACTTCGAGGCTGCCGGTCTCGTCTTCGAGCCAGCTCCGGGCGCGTTCGACGCCCTTCCGGGAGATGCGTTCCGGCTGGCCCGCAATAACGAGCAGCGCCGTTTCGGCTTTGACGGCGTTGGGGAGGCTGGTCCCGGTCAGGAGGGCGTTGCGGGCCAGACTCGTGATCGTATTGATATTCTCGGCGCTGTCCTCGCTGGCTTTGGCGCTGGCGTAGCCGAGGGCGGCAATCCCGCCCGGGCGGAGCGTGTTGATGACTTCGCTGGAGTCGACGACGCTCTCGCCAACCCCGTCGATCACTTCCCCGGACGCCAGCAACAGCCCGACCCGCTGGGCGATCTGCTGGTTGATCGTCTCGAAGCCCTCCTCGACGCTTTCGTCGGCGCTCTGCCAGGCGTCGTTGTCGATCAGCAGCGTCGCGTCGGCCTCGCGGGCGACCGTCTTGAGCGATCGGCCGGCGTTGGCCTGATAGATCGACCCCTCGCTGCGACCGGGGAGGATGCCGAGGACGTACACCGGGACGTCGTAGATCCGCTTGAGTTCCTTCGCCAGGACGGGCGCGCCGCCGCTGCCGGTCCCGCCGCCCAGTCCGGCGACGACGAAGATACCCTCGGCCTGGGAGGTGATCCGGCCGTCGAGCCCGTCGAGTACCTCGGTGGCTGCACTCTGCATGATCTCCGCGCCGAGTTCGTTGTCGCCGCCGACCCCGTGGCCCTTGACCCGATCCTGGCCGATCAACATCGTGTCGATATCGAGCGGCTGGAGGTCCGCCTCGGCGGTGTTGACCGCGAGTGCGTCCCGGATCGCGTCGAATCCCATCTCGTAATCGTACGAAGCCAGTGCCTGGGTGAGTTTTCCCCCGGCTTGGCCGAGACCAATCAGGACGACCTTCATACCCAGGGGTTAGCGTACTGCCTATTCAAACCTTGTGACAGTTCGGCGGTGGTTCTGCCCCGGTCATCGTCCGGCAACAGGATCGCCGGTGGCGACGCCCCCTTGTAGGGCCCGGACATAGGAGGGGTATGCTTGCAGCTGTGGACGCTGAGGATCACGACGCCACGACGCTCCGTCGTGTCTACGAGGACGAGCTTGCCGACGTCGTCGAAACGGTGAGTGAAGACGCCGTCGTCGAGGGCACGTCACTCGACGCTGAGACGGTCCGTGGACTCGCCGACGCGGAATCGCCAGCACTCACACTCACGGAGGCGGCGGACGTGTTCGCCCTCTCGGCCGATCGTGACGCCGACGCCATCGCCGCCGAGGCGCGCGATCGGCTGTTGCTCGAACTGTCGAGTGCAGTGCTGGACGTCGATGCGCTCGCCCAGGGGCTCGATAGCGACGCGACGCCGAAGGAACTCCAGGCAAAGATGGAGGGGCGACACCCGATGACGCTCGCCGAATACGCCGAGATCCGTGCGTTCGTCGCGGGGAAGCTGTGACTCGCGTCGCCGTTCTGGGGTGTGGCTACGTCGGGTGTGAACTCGCCCGCCAACTCGGCGACGCCGGCCATCACGTCGTCGGGGTTCGTCGTTCCAAGTCGGGGCTGGCGGCGGTCGAAGCAGCGGGGGCCGACCCCGTCCGCGCCGACGTGACGGACGGTGACTCCCTGGCATCTGTCCCGGACGTCGAGTGGATCGTCTTCGCCGCGAGTGCCGGCGGGCGGGACGCCGACGCTGCTCGGGAGACCTACGTCGAAGGGCTCCGGACGGCGATCGATCACTTCGCCGACCGCGATAGCCCTCCCGATCGGTTCGTCTACACGTCGAGTACGGGCGTCTACGGCGACCACGATGGGGAGTGGGTCGACGAGGAGACCGCCATCGACCCCGGCGACGAGCGGACCGAGATCTTGGCCGAGGCCGAACGACTCGCCCGTGACCGCCCGCCGGCCGGCGTCGACGGGACGGTCGCCCGGTTCGCCGGCTTGTACGGCCCCGATCGCTACCGCCTGCAACGCTATCTCGACGGTCCCGTCACGGCCGGCGTGCTCAACATGGTTCATCGTGACGATGCCGCCGGTGCGGTCCGGTTCCTGCTCGAACGTGATCGCGGCCGCGGCGCGATCGTCAACCTCGTCGACGACGAACCGGTCGAGAAGTGGGGCTTCGCCGACTGGCTGGCCGAGCAGGCTGGCGTCGAATTTCCGCCGAAACAGACGGTCGAGCAGCGACTCGCCGACGTCGACAGTACGTCCACCCGTCGGCGGATCCGGGCGACCAAGCGCGTCAGCAACGAGCGCCTTCGCGAGTACGGCTATGAGTTCGCGTTCCCGACCTATCGTGCGGGATATCGAGCTGCGATCGATCGCTTTCGGACGGACGAGACGGACCCGTGACGCTGTCTCCCTGAGAGGGGTTCTCTCGGACTGCAACGAGGCCCCTCCGCTGCTCGGCCCCACGTTTGGGATGATCGCGTGGGTGTATTCGCTTTCTCTGGCACGATCGCGTGGGTGCATTTGTTTTAACTCGAATCAAAATATTGGTGGGTGTGGTTGCCGAACCTTCTTAACAGATCGGCGAGACAATCATCTCTATGTCGGTCCCGGGCCCCGCTGTCGGCGGTACTGTCGCACAGGCGGGTTTGAGAGACGCACTCGATCGCGTCACCGCGGAGCCGTTGCTCGCCGTCGCCGCGGTCGTGGTCGTCCTTGTCGTGCTCATCGGTCTTGCCTTCTTCGTCCGTCGACAGCGGCGAACGCCTGGCCAACGCCTCCGCCGGATCCTGGCGGACCACGATCGGGTGAGCGTCCTGATGCATCCGAACCCCGATCCGGACGCGATGGCGGCCGCCCAGGGCGTCGCCGAACTCGCGGCGGCCGTCGATACCGAACCGGCTCTCCAGCACGCCGGCCAGATCCGCCATCAGGAGAACCGTGCGTTCGAAACGGTCCTCGATCTCGATCTCGAACAGATCGAGACGGCGGGGGACATCGACGCCGACGCGGTCGTCCTCGTCGACCACAACGAAGCGCGCGGATTCCCCGGCGCAGACGGGATCTCACCCGTCGCCGTTATCGACCATCATCCCGGTGACGGAAACGGAACGGCGCTCACTGACGTCCGAACCGAGTACGGCGCGTGCGCGACGATCGTCGCCGAGTACTTCGAAGAGCAGGGGATCGAGCCGGGATCCACCGATTCCGACGGGACCGAGGGTGCATGCACGCTCTCGCCGCCCGTCGCGACGGGGTTGCTCTACGGCATTCAAGCTGACACCAATCACCTCACGACAGGGTGTTCTCCGGCCGAGTTCGTCGCTGCATCGTATCTCTATCCGGGGATCGACGAGGAGTTGCTCGATCGCATCGCCAACCCGGAGGTCGATACCGAAGTTCTCGACGTGAAAGCGCGGGCGATCACCGAACGGGATGTCCGGGGTGCCTTCGCCTGCAGCGACGTCGGGACGCTCTCGAACGTCGATGCCATCCCACAGGCGGCCGACGAACTCCTCCGACTCGAAGGCGTGACGGCCATCGTCGTCCTGGGGGACGTCGAGGACACACTCCATCTCTCCGGGCGGTCCCGGGACGACCGTGTTCATATGGGCAAAGCCCTCCAGGCCGCCGTCGAGGACATCCCGATGGCCGAGGCCGGTGGACACGCCCGCATGGGCGGGGGCCAGGTTAGCGTCGAACACATGAACGGCCTCGGGCCGGGCGAGGGCGTGACGCGCGCGGACCTCCACGAACGGCTGTTCGAGGCGATGACCGGTGATCGGCAGTGATACGATCGTCCGTCAATGAACAGCCGTCTCAGCGGCCGCGGCTCACTCTTCGAACGGGTGGTGGCCGGCTCAGCCCACTTGTTTCCACTCGCGACCACACCCCGGACAGACCCGGACCGACCCGACTTCCTCCGGGTCGTTTTCCGTCGTCAACTCCTCCTCACATTCGACACACTGTAACCGCTCGTAGGTGTCCTTCTCCAGATCCCCGGATCGCAGCCCCTTCCTGACAGATTCCATACGAAGTCGTATGCGACCATGTGACAAAAAGCCCGCGCTCGCGCCCGGTGGCGGGTGACCCGGCGAAACCGGCGGCTGTCGGTCCCTTTTTTGATCTCCCGCCCCCATGGGTCATGAATGGAGTACGTCCAGGAACGGATCGCCACCCTCCACGACTTCGATGGTGCCACACCTTCGGCCCCGGCTGATCGCTCCGCGGTCGTCGTCCCGATGATGGCTCGCGATCGCGCCAGCCTGGCCGCCGAACGTGTCTTCTCGACGCTGGAAGCTGTCGACCCCAAGCGGGTGATCGTTGCGCTCCGTGCCGACCCCGACCGGGTTGCTGCGGTCGCGCAGTGGCTGTCCTCGTTCGATCTCCCGCTGGAAACCCTCTGGTGTAGTGCGCCTGCTGTCGCCTCTGCCCTGACGGAAGCCGGCCTGGACGGATCTGACGGGAAGGGCCGGGACGTCTGGCTCGCGCTGGGGGTCGCTGCCGAGCGCGCCGAGTACGTCGTCGTCCACGACGCCGACGCGGAGAACTACGCACCCACGCACGTCCCCCGCCTGCTCTTCCCGCTCGCACAGGGCTATGACTTCACCAAGGCGTACTACGCCCGCGTCGAGAACGACCGGCTGTACGGTCGGCTCTTCCGGCTCTTTTACGTGCCACTGGTTCGAGCGCTCGCTGAATCCCACGACGCGTCTATCCTCGAGTATTTCGGGGCGTTCCGGTATGCCCTCGCAGGGGAGTTCGCCGCAACGAGCGAGCTCGTCCGGGAGCTGCGACCGCCGCGCGGATGGGGTCTCGAAGTCGGCACACTCGGAGACGCCTTCCAGTCGGCCGGGTTCGACAACTCGGCGCAGGTCGATCTCGGCGTGCACGAACACGATCACCGCGCCGTCGGCGGTCCGGAGGGGCTCGGCAACATGGCCCGGGAGGTCGCCGCGGCGCTCTTTCGCGCGCTGGAAGCAAACGGCGTCACTCCCGACTACGCGTCCCTGCCGGACCGATACCGGACGGCGGCCCAGACGGCCGTCGAGCAGTACGCCACCGACGCCGCGTTCAACGGTCTCACCTACGATCGGGCGAACGAGCGGACACAGGTCGACGAATATGCGAGGTCGATCGAGCCGCCGGGCGAGGACGACCGGCTGCCGGCCTGGGCCCGGACGAGTCTCGATCCAGCACAGATCGCGACGCTCGCCACTGAATCACTTGCGGAACACCGAACGTGATCCGGCTCCTGGCTCACCCGTCGAGCTAAGTGGTGGGGACCACATCCTCCGATATGGATCTGTCCGCGGACGACCTGGCCGGCGTCGTCGACCTCTTCGGGGCACTGCCCCCGGCGACGCTTCGAGCGGCCCTCGCGGAACTCGCGTTCAAGCGCGGTGCGGATCGGCCCCCCGCCGAGTTCGAACCTGCCGTCGAGTCCGCCATCGAGTCGTATCACCTACTTAGACTCCCCGGCGACCCGCCGCTGCTCGTGGCCGGCCCCGTCGCGTTTCCCACGCTGCCGGAGGGGGCTCGCGACCTCCCGCACATTCTGGACGTGCCCGAGCGATCGATCGATCCCGAACGGCGTGGCACGGCTGCGGAAAAGCGGTTCAGAAGTGACGCCAGCCAGGCCGTCGCATCGAACGATCACGACCGCATCGAAACCCTGCTGGACGTGAGTTACGAACTCGAAGCCTGGGCACCTGTCGACCTCGCCGAGACCCGCGATCGACTCGATGATGCCCTCGAAGGAAACAACCATGATTGACCGTCGATCGAATTAAGAGTCAGGGCGTCGTTCGTTTCAGTATGGATCTCGGTCCCGTCGCCGCCCACGACCCCGCGAGCGTGACGGCTCCGCGTGAAGCCGCGGTGCTCGTCGGGATCGTCGAGAGGCCCGCCGGGACGCACCTGTTGTTCACCCGGCGGGCCGATCATCTGGAGGACCATCCCGGACAGATGAGCTTTCCGGGTGGGGGCTCCGAGCCGGTCGACGCCGACCTCTCGGAGACGGCGTTGCGGGAGGCCCGCGAGGAGGTCGGCCTCGAGCCGTCGGAGGCGACGATCGTCGGCCGACTCGACGACATCAGGACTGTCAGCGAGTATTCGATCCGGCCGTTCGTGGGGCACGTTCCCGATCGGTCGTATGAACCGAACGACGGCGAAGTCGCGGAGATTGCCGTTCTATCGGTCGATGCCTTGACCGATCCAGCGAACTACGAGACGGAGTGTCGCGACCATCCGGACCACGGCTCCGTCCAGCTCCATTACTTCCACGTCGGGGACTACACAGTCTGGGGAGCGACAGCACGGATTCTGACCCAACTCCTCGAACTCTCGACCGAGTGGCGTGTCCCACGGACGCTCGATTGTCAGCCCGAGACAAACCCGCCGGCGTGATTCTGGGTGACGGTTATCGGCCGCTGTGTCGAGGCGTGCTCACTACGCTTCGGTTTCGGCGTCACCATCTCCGTCACTGTCGCCACCGTCTTCGCTCTCACTGCCACTATCGCCTTCGCTGTCACCATCGCCTTCGCCGTCACCATCGCCTTCGCTCTCACTGTCGCCACCGTTTTCGGAATCGGTTTCGATTTCGCTGGTTGGCGCTTCGGGCTCGTCGTGCTCGTTTTCGTCGGTGACCGCAACGGTCGTCCCGCCGTCGCGTTTCGGGATCCGGACCTGGAGTGTGCCGTTCTCCTGTAGTGTCGCCGTCGCACCCTCGCCGTCGATCGCCGCGTCGGGCGGCAGCGTCACGTGGCCGTCGAGCGTCAATCCCCGGCCGGGGAACCGCATCTCGAAGCCCTCCCGTGGCTCGCGGAATCGGTCGAGTCTGACTTCGACCGTCCGGCCCGACAACTGCACCTGGACGTCGCTGGTTGTCGCGTCCGGGGCGTCGAAGACCGCGAGATAGGCGTCGTCGCTTTCCAGCAGGTCGACCAGAAGCGGCGTCCGTTCCTGGGCTTTGCTGACGGCCCGGCCCACGCTTTCGATGACGGTCTCACCGATCTCTTCGGTGAACTCGCGGAGTTGGTTCATGTATGCCCCCGTTAGGCCGGCGTCTCCTTAGCCGTTGTGCCCGCGGTGAGCCGACAGAAAACACCGGCGGTCAGAGAGACCGCCCTGGCCGATACCACTCGCCTCATCGAAAGGCGTATTCGCGCCGTCACAATCCGCCGGGGACGCGACATCACTGCGGGCTCCGATCGCCCCTTGATCACCGGGCCCACAAGTGCTCGTACAACGATACGATACCGACCCCGTACGGAACACAGATCCAGAATAGTACCGCGTAGGTGTTGAACGCACCAGTGGCCGAAGCGATCGCGCCAGCGAGCAACGCGATGACGGTCACGACGATCATCCCCATCGCCAACCAGCGTGAACCGGTCGCTCCGTCCATCTCTTCGGGTGTCGCTTCTTCGTCTTCGATAGGTGTCCGGCCTTCGGACGCGGGTTCAGGCGACGGGACCAACGAAAACACCCCGCCTGCCATGATTCCGAGTATCCCGATGCTCGCCGCCGGACCGATCGACAACCCCGACAGGTCGAGGATGGCCGGTCTGATCCCGCCACCCCAGAGACCGACGCCCAGCAGCACAGTGGGTATCAGCCAGTACCCGACCAGCGCCAGTATTGGCTCCCGCTGTCGCCGTTCGTCACTCATGTGTGAATGGTTCTGCCGACCCACGAAAAGCGTTTATAAAATAATTTCGGTCGTGCTCGAAGAGTGCGTCGCCCTGCCACAGACCTGTGCGGCCCCGGGGCTTGTCTCTCACCCTGGCTTGACGCTGCTGGCCCACACGCCTCGTGAAGACACGGTTTTACGCCTCGGGCGGTTACCTGAAAGCGATGACCGACCCAGCGGATCTCACCGTCACGATCGTCGACGGCTACGTCGACGAACCGGCACACTTCGGCGTGCCGCCGTACATCTCCACCTATCCCCGATACGTCGCCGGCGCGCTGGTCGATGCGGGCGTTCCCCACGAATCGATCACCTATCACACCATCGACGGGCTCCGGGAGGAGAACCGCCGTTGGCAGGCAGTCGAGGAAGCCGATCTGACGGTCTACGTCGGCGGGATGACCGTCCCCGGCAACTACGTCGGCGGGACGCCGGCCGAACCCGACGAAGTTCGGCGGATCGCCTGGACGGCCGACGGGACGAGCCTCATGGGTGGGCCGGTCCGGTTCGGCGTCGGCGACGAAAACGAGGGGGCGAGCGAACCCGAACGCGACGATCTGGACTTTGACTTTCTGGCCGGTGCGGATATCGAGGCCGCCGTCTTCGACCTCGTCGAAAACGGCCTGGAGGGGTTCGACCCCCGTTACCGGACGATGGACGAGTCGTCGCGCTGGGCGCGGGAGGGGGCGTTCATCGTCGAACAGCACCCCAACCATCCCGACTATCTCATCTGCGAGATCGAGACCGGGCGGGGGTGTGCCTACCGGTGTTCGTTCTGCACGGAGCCGCTGTACGGCGACGCTTCCTTCCGGGAACCCGACGCCGTCGTGAGTGAGGTCGACGCACTGTCCGACCATGGCGTCACCAACTTCCGGCTGGGTCGACAGGCCGACATTCTCGCCTACGGCGGCGACGGCGAGGCCCCGAACCCCGACGCGCTCCGAGAACTCTATCGTGGCATCCGGAAAGTCGCGCCTGGTCTGGAGACGCTCCACCTTGACAACATGAACCCGATCACGGTCGTGAAGTGGCCCGAGAAGGCTCGCGAGGGCATCCGGATCATCGCCGAGCACAACACACCGGGCGACACCGCGGCCTTCGGAGTGGAATCGGCCGACCCCGCGGTTCAGAGCGACAACAATCTCAACGTCACCGCCGACGAGGCGCTGGAAGCGGTCCGGATCGTCAACGAGGAAGGGGGGTTCCGCCCGGGAGCCCGAAGTGAAGCGACGGGCTCCGGACGAGCGAGCGGCGATAGCCGCGAGCCCGGCGGAGACAGGGACAACGCCCCAACCTTCGGCGACGACGCCGCCCGCGGCTTGCCGAAGCTCCTCCCCGGGATCAACTTCGTTCACGGGTTGAAAGGCGAGACGGCCGAGACGTTCGAACACAACAAGCGGTTCCTCCAGCGAATTCTCGACGAGGGACTCATGATCCGGCGGGTGAACATTCGCCAGGTCATGGCCTTCCCCGGCACGGAGATGGACGAGACGGGTGCCGAGATCGCCCAGGATCACAAGCGCCAGTTCCAGGCGTACAAGCGTGAGGTCCGCGAGACGATCGACAACCCGATGCTCCAGCGCGTCGCCCCGCCGGGAACGATCCTCGAAGACGTGCATCTCGAATACCACCAGGACGGCAAGACCTTCGGCCGACAGCTGGGGACGTACCCCCTGCTCGTTGGCATTCCGGGCGAACGCCCGCTCGGGAAGACGATCGACGTGGCGATCACCGACCACGGGTATCGATCCGTCACGGGGGTGCCCCACCCACTCGATCTCAACGCGGCGTCGATGGACGAACTCCAGGCGCTACCGGGAATCGGCTCACAGACTGCGGGGAACATCATCGTCGGGCGGCCCTACGACTCGACGCCGGATATCGAGGGGGTCGACTTCGAGGCGTTCACCACGATCGGACGTGAGTCGCCGAGTTGACGACGCGCCGGGTTAGGCGTCTTCGGCAGCGCTATCACTCCTCGAAGAACACGAGCGTGAGCACCACGATGACCGCCATCAGCCCGGCAAGCAGGAAGTAGCCCTCGTCGAAGTAGCCCCGTTCGGCGATCACGCCGAACAGGACGGGCCCCGCGGCACCGAGCGTCGCCGCTGAGGTCCGAACGATGCCCAGCCCGGTGCCACGGGCTTCGTCAGAAAATGCTTCCGAGAGGAACGACTGCGTGATGGCACCCGACCCGAGCATCGTGCTCACGAGGGCCGTGATCACGACGAGTGCCGGGAGACTGTCGACGAACGGGAGCAGGCCGAGTCCGACCACTGGACCGGACAGCACTGCGACCAGCGAGCGTCGGGGCCCGATCCGGTCGTAGGCGGCACCCGCGGCCGGCTTGATCACGACGCCGAAGGCAAAAAACAGGCTGAACAGCAGGCTGGCAGTCGGCTTGGAGACGGGCTTTTCCTCGGTGAGGTACGTCGGATAGAACCCCGTGAACGATTGCCAGACGAGGACGTACAGAAACAGGATAAACGCCAGAAAGAGGACATCTCCCTCCCGCAGATCGCTGATCAGTTCCCCCAGCCTGTTGTCGTCGGATGTCCCGCCGGTGTCCGTCGAGCCAGTCTGGCTGGGGAGGACCAACATCAGTGCGAGCGATCCGACGAGGAGCCCGGGAACCATCATGCCGAAGCCGGCCTGCCAGGCGATCGCGGCGGCCAGCGTGCCGGCGATCGGGGGCACGATTGTCTGCCCGAGGTCGCCCGTCGCCATCGTCACGCCGAGGGCGCTGCCGATCCGATCTGGGTACATGTCGGTGAGGATCGTGATCCGCGCGATCGGGTACAGCGACTGCCCGACGCCGACGAGCGCCGTGGCGGCGAACAGGACAGCGGCCGTCGGGGCGGCCACGACCAACGTGACGCCCAGCGCGGCCACCAGCGTTCCGGTCGCCATTACGCTTCGCTCGCTGAACCGGTCAGCGAGTATTCCACTGGGGAGTTGCCCGAGTGCGGAGCCCAGCCAGAGGATCGTCACCAGCAACCCGGCGACCGAAAGCGAGAGGCCGAAGTCGTCCCGGAGGGCCGGCAGGAGGACGGGATAGATCATCCGCGTCCCCAGCAACAACCCCCACGTGCCTGCGATGGCTCCGAGCGAGGGGCCTCTCCCCTCACTCCAGAGTGCCTTTGCCTCCCGGCCGATCGACGCGAGCGGATTCATCGAGACGCCATCACCTGTCGCTCGTACACTGCTTGCCCGTCTGGGGCTGTCCCACCTGTGTGTTCTGTTTCCCATCCAGCGCGTTTGTCTGTCACAAACTCACACGCGATTCGGCGGACGTCGCCACGTTCGTCCTGGCGTGGGCCCAAGGAGGCAACAGAAGGTTCTTGGTGAACCGCGACCGTGTATGTATCAATGAATCGGGCAGTCGAGGTCAGTGTCGTGCTCCCGGCCTACAACGAGGCCGCGTCCATCGAGGAGACCGTCAGCGCGACGCTCGACCGACTGGCCGCGTTTCTCCCCGCAGGTTCCTTCGAGGTGATCGTGGCCGAGGACGGTTGTGCCGATCGGACACCGGAGATCGCTGCGCGGCTGGCGAGTGAAGACGACCGTGTTCGGCACGTCCACAGCGACGAGCGCCTCGGCCGCGGCGCCGCATTGGAGTACGCCTTCCGCCAGGCTGCAGGTGACACGCTCGTCTACTTCGATACCGATCTGGCGACGGACATGGCCCACCTCGAAGAACTCGTCGAGAGCGTCCGGACGGGAGGTTACGACGTGGCGACGGGCTCGCGGATGCTCCCGGACAGCGACGCCGACCGGCCGGCGAAACGCGGCGTCCCGAGCCGAGGATACAACGCCCTCGTCCGGTTGGTCCTCCGATCGGACCTGGCTGATCACCAGTGTGGCTTCAAAGCCTTCAGTCGGGAGGCGTTCGAGGAACTGGCCAACGCAGTCGAGGACGACCACTGGTTCTGGGACACGGAGATGCTCGTCCGCGCCCAGCGCCGCGGCCTCGGCGTGCATGAGTTTCCCGTCGCCTGGACGCCGAAAGGCGACTCGAAGGTCGATCTCGTCCGGGACGTCCTGGGAATGGGCAGCCAGATCCTCCGGACGTTCTGGCAGCTTTCCGTGAGTCCGCGGATCACCCGCACTCGGAGTATGATCGCCGCGAGCGGCCTGATCATGCTCGCGCTCGCGCTTATGACGGTGTATCTCGATCCCTCCGCCGATGTTCTCGAAGAGATGCAACGTGGTGACCCCATGTTGATCGGGACCGCCGCGTTCGTGTATCTCAGTTCCTGGCCGCTTCGGGGCTATCGGTATCGGGACATTCTTGCCGAGTTGGGCTATGATTCCGATGTCGGGTTTCTGACGGGTGCGGTCTTCATCAGCCAGACCGGCAACCTCGTGTTTCCGGCGCGACTCGGTGACGGCGTCCGGGCGTACGTCATGAAGGCCCGCCGGTCGGTCCCCTATTCATCGGGGTTTGCCTCCCTCGCCGTCGAGCGTGTCTTTGATCTTCTGACGATTGCGGCCCTTGCCGGCGTCGTGCTCGTCGGATTTGCAGCGTTTGATCCCTCGGCACTTGCGGATCTCATTGCGGCGCTGACTAGCGGACGCGAGAGTGGACGGCGGGGCGTGGTGGTGGCGGCCGCTGTTGGCCTTCTCGCGATCGGCGTGACTGCGTTGACCGTCCTGACGGCCCGTTCGGATCGGAATCTCGTTCGGGGGACGCTCGATAGACTCAGCGATGACGCCTACGCCGGGTACGTCGCCGGTGTCATCGAGGACTTTACCGGTGACGTCCAGACTGTCGCCGCGAACCCGACCGCGTTCGGCCGTGTTGCCGCCTCAAGTGTCCTCATCTGGACGATCGATGTCGTGACCGCGATTGTCGTTTTCGCTGCCTTCGACGTCCCATCCTCTTTGGGGATGCTCGTTGTCGTGAGTTTCTTCGCAGTCAGTGTCGGCAATCTTGCGAAGGTTCTCCCGCTGTCGCCCGGCGGTATCGGGCTCTATGAGGGTGTTTTCTCGGTCTTCGTCCTCGCCTTTATCCCGACAGTCACCTGGGAACTCGCACTCGCGGTCGCAGTCGTGGATCACGCCGTCAAGAATATGGTTACGGTTGCCGGTGGATCTGTCTCAATGGCCTGGCTGAACGTCTCGCTGACGACGGCCGTCGAGGAGAGTGCCGACGCCCAGGACAGATCGACAGTCGCCCCACAGGATTGAACGAGTAGCGCGCCACTGGATGAGTAAGGCAGGGTTGCACGACAGATCGGATCCCTCTCACTCGCCGGGAGAGATGGTCCACTCTTCCGTCGACCGTGGTCGCACTCCACCAGTCGTGACCATCATGTACTTTAATGGCCGTGTGAATGATCACCAAATGCCGGCTTCGACCGCTCGCGCGCCGGGAATCGGCCAACCACCGAAACACTTTAATAAGTTTCGGACTAACCCCTGTTCACCGAACGACTACCCGGGATTTTCCGACGACGTGCCCGGATAGCTCCCGCCTTCAGACCCATGAGCGAGACCAACACCAGAACCCGACTCGATCAGTCGACGAACGTCACAGAAGACGAAGCAGAGACCTCGGACGTCCAGTGTCCCGAGTGTGACGGCAAACTCATTTCGGACACCGAGCGTGGCGAGACCGTCTGCCAGGGATGCGGACTCGTCGTCGAGGAAGACGAGATCGATCCCGGTCCGGAGTGGCGCGCGTTCGACGCCAAGGAGAAAGACCAGAAGTCCCGCGTCGGTGCCCCGACGACGAACATGATGCACGACAAGGGGCTGTCGACCAACATCGACTGGCGTGACAAGGACGCCTACGGCAACTCGCTGGGGTCGCGCCAGCGTGAAAAGATGCAGCGCCTCCGGAAGTGGAACGAGCGCTTCCGGACGCGTGACTCCAAGGAGCGCAACCTCAAGCAGGCGCTGGGCGAGATCGACCGCATGGCAAGCGCGCTTGGACTCCCGGAGAACGTTCGCGAGACCGCGTCGGTCATCTATCGGCGGGCACTCGACGAGGATCTGCTCCCCGGTCGATCCATCGAAGGTGTCTCGACGGCATCCGTCTACGCTGCCGCCCGTCAGGCTGGCGTCCCGCGAAGCCTGGACGAACTCACCGACGTCTCCCGGGTCGAGAAAGACGAGATCGCCCGCACGTATCGCTACGTCGTCCGTGAACTCGGCCTCGAAGTCCGCCCGGCCGATCCCGAGAGCTACGTCCCACGGTTCACCTCGGATCTCGAGCTGAGCGAGGAGGCCGAGCGCCGTGCGCGAGAACTGCTCGCCAACGCCAAAGAGGAGGGCGTCCACTCCGGAAAGAGCCCTGTCGGGCTCGCGGCCGCCGCGATCTACGCCGCCTCGCTGTTGACCAACGAGAAGACCACCCAGGCTGCAGTCAGCGAGGTCGCGGACATCTCCGAAGTCACGATCCGCAACCGCTACCACGAACTGCTGGAAGCCGAGCAGTCGATCCCGACCGCCTGATCTCCCGCCGCTCGCCGTCTTCTGTCGTCCGTTTTCCCGGCGTGAGAGCTATCAGACCTGATAACCGAACAGTCACGTTTAATCCATCGGCCACACGGAATTAGGGTATATGGCTTCAGAATCGGACAGTCAACTGGACACGGCTGTCGAGGATGGCGGTGGGTCGGTCTCGACGGCGGCGATCGGGAACGCTATCGACGAACTGCTTCGGACGTCCGAGAACGTCTCGCGGAGTTCCCAGCAGATCAGCGAACTCGCGAACGAACAATCCGAGAACATGCAGGAGGTCGCGGGCGAGGTGTCGAACCTCTCGGCGACGGTCGAGGAGGTCGCTTCGAGTGCCAACGAGGTCAAGGCCGTCAGCCAGCAGGCGAGCCAGCTCGCCGATCAGGGTCGAGACGTGGCCGACGACGCCATCGACGCCATGGAGGGCGTCGACGAGGCCAACGAGGAGGTCTCGGAGGATGTCCAGCAGTTGCGCGATCGCATCGACGAGATCGACGAGATCGTCGAGGTCATCAACGACATCGCCGATCAGACCAATATGCTGGCGCTGAACGCCTCGATCGAGGCCGCTCGAGCGGGCGAGGCGGGCGAGGGCTTCGCGGTGGTCGCCGACGAGGTCAAGAGCTTAGCCGAGGAGTCCCAGCAGAACGCCACCGAGATCGAGGAGATGGTCGCCGACATCAAGGCCGAGACCGAGTCGACCGTCGACAGCATCGGCGATGCCAACGAGCAGGTCGAAGACGGGATCGAACAGGTCGACGAGACAGTCGACATCCTCAAGAAGATCGATCAGGCCGTCACCGAGGCCGCCGAAGGGGCTCAGGAAGTCGCCGAGGCGACCGACGACCAGGCCGCCAGCACCGAGGAGGTCGCTTCGATGGTCGATCGGACCGCCGAGACAGCCGAGGAAGTCGCCGACGAGATCGAGGATATCGCGGCCGCCAACGAACAGCAGGCGGCGAAGGTCAACGAACTCGAGTCGCTGCTGGACCGCAACTGAAGCCACGTCTCACGTTTCGTCGACGCTCGTGACGTCCGCGTTCGAGTGGATCACAAACCACGTTAGCCTCCGGGTCGAGCCACGAGTATGGAGACCGACCACGCCGTGGTGACGGGCGACGCCCGCGAGCTTTCGTTGCCCGCGGATTCGGTCGACCTCGTGGTCACCTCGCCGCCCTACCCCATGATCGAGATGTGGGACGACATCTTTGCCGCGCTCGACCCCGCAATCGGCGACGCGCTCGACGCAGACGACGGGCAGCGCGCCTTCGAGGCCATGCACGACGTGCTCGATGTGGTATGGGAACAGCTACAGCGCGTTCTCGTCGAGGGCGGCATCGCCGCGATCAACGTCGGCGACGCCACGCGAACGCTCGACCGATTCCGGCAGTACCCAAACGCCGGCGAGATCACTCGCCGGATGGTCGATTACGGGTTCGATCCGCTCCCCGATATCGTCTGGCGCAAGCCAGCCAATAGCGGCGCGAAGTTCATGGGTTCGGGGATGGTGCCGCCTAACGCCTACCCCACGCTCGAACACGAGTCGATCCTGCTCTTTCGAAACGGCCCACGACGGTCGTTTCCGCCGGGTGACGAGACGCGCTACGAGAGTGCGTACTTCTGGGAGGAGCGCAACCAGTGGTTCTCGGACCTCTGGGAGATGACCGGCACGCCACAGGGGCTCGACGCCGGACTCCGCGAACGTTCGGGGGCGTTCCCTGTCGAGATTCCCCTCCGTTTGATCCGGATGTTCTCAGTCTACGGCGACACTGTGCTCGATCCCTTCTGGGGGACCGGCACGACGACGCTCGCGGCGATGCTCGCCGGCCGCGAGTCCGTGGGCTACGAACGCGACGCCGACCTCCGGGCGGCCTTCGACGACCGCATCGAGGGGCTGCCCGAACGGTCTCGAGAGCGCGCGACTCAGCGGCTTGAGCGACACCGCGAGTGGGTCGCCGATCGCCAGGAATCGGGCGAGGAACTGGGCCACGAGAACGACCACTACGACACGCCGGTCCGGACGAAACAGGAGCGGAACCTTCGACTCTATGCCGTCGAGTCGGTGGCGGAAACGGAGGACGGCTACACGGTGATGCACGAACCGATCGAGAACCTGGAGTGAGAGAAACGATCAGACCGCTTCTCAACCGTCGGGTGTGGGCGTGTACTGGTGTAGCGATTCGACGCTTCCCCGACGATCGACTGTGACAGCGTCCCCTGTTGGTCGTCAAAGTCACGCTCCTTGATCGTGGTCACGTACCAGGGTGAGATGTACGCACGCTTTTTCGACCCGCCCTGGGTCCACGCGTCGTCAGGGACGGGGATCCCTTCCGGATGTTGCTGAGTCGTCATGCCGACGACGATCGACTCGACGTCCTCGAACGGATGAGACGAGTCGCTGACGATCAACCACGGACGGTACGCCGGATCGGATTTGTGTGGTGCTGGCCCCCACCAGACCTCCCCCTGAGCATAGCTCATTGACACTCACTCGTCGTCCGAATCGACGCCGGGGCCCCACTCGTCGGGATCCTCCGTACCGAGCCGCTCCGAGGCCGCTCGTGCGGTCGACATCGCACTCAGCGTCTTCTCCGCGTCTACATCCGTCGCGATCGCCCAATAATCGCCCCGATGTCGGACGAGCCCCCGCTCCTCGAGACGGGAGAGGACGACCCCGACGCTCCCCCGCTTGACGTCGGTCGCCTTGTGGATCTCCTTCGGCGTGAACGCCTGGTCCGGGGTCGACGCCAGGAGAGAGAGTATCGCCTCCGCATTCGTGCGTCCACTGGCCCGGAGGTCCTCGGGTGGGCTTTCTTCGAACCGTCTGATGTTGATGGGCATACCGTACAGTACGTAATCGATTGTAATAGATGTAATGGACATGGCCCAGGGGGACGCTCAGTCGGCTTTGACGTGGGGGAGAAGGGCACGCTCCACCCCTCAGTTTTCGATATAGGGGGCGTCGTGTGGGGGTTCGAGCCGGGGCGCTTTTGCCCCGCGGCTACCCATCCCCGGTATGAACTTCAGTTCGTTCCGACTCGCGGCGTCGACGGCGGATCTCACCGAGGAGCCGGCTGCTCGCGAGCACGCCGACCTGGTCGAGTTGCGGATGGATCTGGCCGACGAACCACTCACGCAGCTCTCGAACTACGACGGCGAGCTGCCGCTGCTCGTGACCAACCGTCCCGAGTGGGAGGGTGGCGAGGCCGCGGACGCTGGTCGCCTCGCCGCGCTCGAAGCGGCCGTCACCGACGACGCCGTCGCCGCGGTCGATGTCGAACTCGCGACCGCGCGTGACGGTGACGCCGACGGGCTGATCGAGACCGCCCACGAGCACGACGTTGCCGTGGTCGTCTCCACGCACGATTTCGAGGGGACGCCGGGGATGGGCGACCTTCAGGAGATGTTGCGTGAAGCTGCGCAATTCGGCGACGTGGGCAAACTCGCCGTCACCGCCGAGACGCCAGATGACGTGCTCGATTTGCTGGTGGCGACGCGGGCGGCCACCGTCGAAGGCCACACCGTGGCGACGATGGCGATGGGCGAGGCCGGCCGCCACTCCCGGGCGGTCGCCCCGCTGTACGGCTCCCGGATCGGTTATGCACCGGTCGAGCCCACCAACGCGACCGCACCGGGGCAGTATGATCTCGCGACGCTCGCCGATCTCGTCGCGGAACTCGGCGGCCAGTGAGTGGACCTCGCCGCACAGCCCGACCGGCAGTGAGTGGCTTCGAGCCGCTTAGTCAGGTTTACGTCCGCCCGCTCATTGTGTCGTGACAGTGACTGAGACTTCGTCGACGAAACGCCCGTGGGTGGCGATCGTCCTGTCCGTGGTGTTCCCGGGACTGGGTCACGTCTACCTCCGGGAGTGGATCCGGACGGGACTGTGGCTCGCGTTGCTGTTCGCGACCGCCTGGCTGGTGATCCCGCCGGATATCATCCCCCAGGAGACGTCCGCCGAGGCGATCATGCAAGCCAGCCGGAATATCCCCGACGAGGCGTCGCTCCTCATTCTGGGACTTCGCGTCCTCAACGTGGTCGACGCGTACGTCCTCGCACGCCAGCGCAACCGGACTGCGGACGCCGTCGAATCCGGACGACAGTGTCCCGAGTGTGGCCACGAACTGGACGACGATGACATCACGTTCTGTCCGTGGTGTGCGACGGAACTCGAAACGGGCACCGACGCGGAATCCGAGTCGAACGGCGCGACGACTTCGGAGTCGGATATCGACATCTAGGGACGATCCCGCTCGAAGAAACCACTGCTGGCGTCGATGGCGCTACTTCTCGATGATACTCTCCTCGACGGCCTCGCCGAAGTGCCGGGCCGTGTCCTCGTGGTAGACCAGCACCTCGTCGCCGACCTCCAGGTCCGTGACTGCGATCCGGCCATCGGGTGTCGCGACTTTGATCGTCTCGGCGTTCTGGAGCAGCGTTTCGATCCGGTCGCCACCCTCGGTTTCGGCCTGAATCCGGAACATGGGGCGCTTCTCGATCTTCGCGCGGCCGACGATCGCCTCGCGGGTGTTGCCGTCCCGATCGACGACCTGGACCTCGTCACCGCTCGCGAGTTCCGAGAGGTACGTCGTCTCGCCACCCGGCGTCCGGGCGTAGGCGTGGACCGCGCCAGCGTTGACCCGGAACGGGCGCGAGGCGACGTACGGCGATTCGGCGGTCTCGGCGTGGACGAAGAAGAGGCCGCGGGCCATCGAGCCCACCAGCATCCCCTCGTCGTGATCCATGATCGACCCCGTATCCACACAGACCCGGTCGGCCGAGCCGGTCTGTTCGATCGCCGTGATCTCGGCGTACTCCAGGTCGAGCGTCTCCCGACCGACGGCGTCCCGCACCTCGACGGTTTCGCGGATTTCGTCGGGGTTGTCGGTGTCCAGCAGCACGGCGTCGGCCCCGATCTCCAGGGTCTCGTAGGCCGTCCGGGCGTCCTCGGCGGTCTGAACACCGGCGATCAGTTCCGTCTCCTCGCCGACGCGGGCGATGAGATTTTCCAGCGGAATGATCTGCCAGTCGTCGGCGACGACGAAGGTGTACGCGGCGTCTTCGGCGACTGCCTCGGCGAAGGCTTCGTAGTCCTCGTCGAAGATGCGGACGTATCCCCCGTTTGCCCCGCCGCTGCGGAGCGCGGAGAGATCGGCCGATCCCGAGAAGTCAGAGGGGAGCCCGACCGTGCCGTCGCCCTCGCCGTCCTTGCCGACGATCACTGCGTCAGCAGTCGATTCGGCCGTCCCCTCGGCGTCCATGACGTGGACGTCGTCGCCGGCGAAGGCGGCGACGTTGATGTCACCGAGTTCGCGGACGCGTTCGACGTCGTGTTCGTCGACGAGTACCCAGTCGACGCCGGCTTCGAGGCCGGCGGTGATGCGTCGCTTGCGCGCTTCCCAGTCGCCGACGGCATCGTCGGCTTTGAGCCACACCGAGCGTGTCATGTGTCCACGCTCGCGGCGGTCCGGCTTGAACGTGGCGGATTGGGCGGTCCGGCTTGAACGTGATGGATTGGGCGGTCCGGCCTGAACGTGATGGATCACACGACTTCGCCGTCGTATCGGCGTTGACAGTGCGAGTTCGCTGTGGTGTCAGTCATTTGTCCGGTCGTTCAACAGTTAAGAGCGTGGCCGAAGAAGCCCCCGGCATGGCAAGCAACGAAACCTACGAAAACCGGCTCTACGATGTGGCAGAGAAGTTACAGATACCCGATAGTACCCTGCAGATCACCCGCGTCCGTCTCGACCATCTCCACGGGGAGGCGGACGTCGACGCGGCACAGTTCAACCAGATTGCGCCGGCAGTACTCGCACTCTCCTGTCGGGAAGATGGTCTCCCGATCACCGGTCGGGACATCGTCGAACCGTGGACTGATCTGCTTGCGGATCCGGAGGCGACCGAACTCGATCCCGAACGCCTCCCCGAACAGATCGAGGCGGTCGCCGACCGGCTCGACATCGACCACCCCCCGGAGCGCCCCGACACGCTGGTCGAGCGCTACGCCGACACGCTTGATCTGTCCGAAGCAGTCGGCACGGCCGGCAAGCGAATCCTCACAGACGTCTTCCGGGAGGCCCCCCGCGTCGTCGCCGAGGCGTCCTCCCCGGCGGAGACGGCCGGCGCGTCACTCGTCCTCGCGGCGGAGGCCAACGGCGTCGACGGCGTCGGACCCAACGAGGTTGCGGATGTCGGCGCGGCCGGCGGCGTCACGATCAAGAACCGGTACAAAGCCTTCCGGGAAGTGCTGGACGAGGGGGGCCTGGACGCCCGACGCTATCAGGCGGACGCCGTCGAGGACGGAGCGTCCGCGGACACCGGGCGACCGGACGCGAAATCCTCCGCCTCGGACGGCGGGGTTTCGGACGTCCCGGCCGACGCGTGTATGGATGCCGTCCGCGGGATGTTCCCGGACGAACTCCCGACCACGGCGACGGTCGCCGAGGCGCTGGATGCACCCGAGGAGCGTGTCGGTGATCGACTGCAGGACCTCGCCGATCGCGGCGAACTCGCGGCCAGGCGCGCCGGCGAGACCGTCGCCTGGATTCCGGGTGATCGGGACGAACTCGGTGCGGACCTGACGATCGACGCCGTCCACAGCGAGGTCGACGCACTGGTCGAGGCACTCGACGTCGACGCGTCCGTGCGATTGTTTGCCCGGGGCCTGGTCAGTGACGCCGCCGAGAGCGTCGCTGTCGAGGACGCCGCCGAATTCGCGGGTGCGGCACTGATCGCCAGCAGCCGACTCAACGATGGCGATCTCGATCCGGCGACGGTCGCAGCGGAACGCGACTTCGGGACGCGGGCGCTCTACCAGTGGCTCGACCGCCTCGGGGAGATCGCCGCCGTCGACATCCCGCGGCGCGGGCCGTCGGACGTCGTCGAGTCACTGGCCGAGGATATCGAGTTTTCCGAGACGGTTCTCGAGGACAGTCGCCGCACGCTGGAACACTACGAACCGGCGGCGGACGACGCGGCGTTCGCCGCGCCGGAACTGGCCGCCGGGGCCGTCTTCTTCGCGGCGACGACCGGCGGCGAACCGATCGACGTCGACGAACTCGCTGACAGCATCGGCTTCGAGGCGAGTCACGTCACGGACGCGATGAACAGCGTCTTCGTCTCACTGTGCCGGGGCCTGATCCGCGGCGAGATCGACTACGAGGAGTCGTTCTGGACGGCCGACCTGCTCGAGTCCGACCGAATCGCCGAGATCGGTGACCCCCAGACCGGGCGGGCCGTCGCCGCCGCAAAAACCTACGTCGCCGGTCGGGAAGGCCAACACGTCGACGAAGGGACGCTTGACGTGTTGCTCGACGAGAACTGAACGGATCGACGGCGACGCGTTCTATCGGCGATCGGAACGCGTTCTACGCCATTCTCACCAGCTATTCTCTGAATCGATACACGCGTCCACAGAGGAGCAGTCCAGTGTCTGCCCGACAAGAGTCGTTTCGACGATTAGACCGAGTGCGTCAGCTTTCGACACGGAGTCCGGCGTTCCCCATCGCCTCCTCGACGCTTTCGTCGTCGTGGATGACGGCCGCGACGGCACGAGTGATCGCCTCGGGATCCTCGTGCTGAAAGATCGACCGCCCCATCGAGATCCCGGCCGCGCCCGCGTCCATCGCGCCCCGGACCATCGCCAGGGTCTCCTCGTCCGTCCCTTTCGATCCCCCGGCGATGACGACGGGTTTGGCCGACGCGGCCGCGACGCGCTCGAAGGAGTCGGCGTCGCCGCTGTAGGCCGTTTTGATCACGTCCGCGCCGACTTCCTCGGCGAGTCGGACGGCGTGAGCCAGGGAATCGGGATCCGACTCGTCGATGCCCGGGCCGCGGGCGTAGGCCATCGCGAGGACGGGCATCCCGAGGCGTTCGGCCTCTCCCGTTACTTCGGCGAGTTGGGTGAGCTGGTCGGGTTCGTACTCGCTGCCGACGTTGATATGAAAGGAGACGGCGTCGGCCCCGGCCCGGACGGCGTCTTCGACGGTTCCCGTCTTGCGTTTGTCCTCCTCGTCGGGGCCGATCGTCGTCGAGCCGTTGAGGTGGACGATGTAGCCCGCGCCGTTCAGGTTGCCGTGGACGCGGTCGGCGACGCCCTTCTGGGTCAGGACGGCGTCGGCCCCGCCGCGCGTGATCCCCTCGACGGTCGATTCGAGATCTTCGAGTCCCGTGACGGGCCCCATCGTCAGGCCGTGGTCCATCGGAACCACGAGGTATCGGCCCCCTGTACCAATGCGTGTCAGGCGTGCGTCTTTCCCGGCAGTCATTGTGTGATGCTGTGGCAAGTGACGGTAATGGGCGTTCCGGTCCCGGCGTCCACGAACGGCTATCGCGATTCATCTTTCAATACACCAAGATTTATTAGCTATCGTCTGACCACAGTGCAACGTATGCATCGCGCAGTCCCCGCTGCCCTCCTGGCTGCCCTGCTCGTCCTCGCGGGGTGTGGCATGCTTGGCGACAGTCAGCCGCCGAGCGACGACCGCGCTCTCGAGATCAGAAACGAGACGATCGACGCACTCGAAAACGTCGATTCCTACGGGATGTCGATGGATGTCTCGGCGTCGGCCGAGGGGCGGTCGGAGTCGATTTCGGCCACCGGCGACGGCATCGCTAACCGGACGGCCCGGCTGATGCGGATGAACATGACTGTCCAAAGTCGGACCGTCACCAGCTACCTCCAAAACAGGACCGCCTACACCCAGTGTCCGAGTCCGTGGTCCGGATGGGGCGAACAGAATCAGTCGACCGACATCGAGTGGCTGACGCTGACGCCGCTCGGTCGACAGGTCGAGCTATTCGAACGCACGAACGTCTACTGGGACGGGACGGCGACGGTCGACGGACACGATACCGCGGTGATTGTCGCCCATCCCACCCAAGAAACACTCTCCTCGTTCCCCGGCGAAAGCCAGACTGATCTCGCGAACCCGGACGCCAACGTCGAGAACATCACCGCCAAACTCTGGGTCGATCGGGAGACGTCCCGCCCCGTCCGGTCGCTCCTGCGACTTCAGATTTCGGGTAACGGCGGCGAGGCGACGGCGAAGGTGATGATCGACTACACGGACTACGACGAATCGATCACCGTCAAGATCCCGGAGATATCTGACGACGAGGTCCGCACACTGGGCTGTCCCGGCGGGTGACGGGTAGTGGACCATCAGGGCACACTACACCAAAAAAGGTTTCACTGCCCCGAAAGTTCACTCGATCGAATCACCGCACGGAGACCGATATCCAATGCCCTCACTCGACATCTCCGACGCAAGCGCCCGCTGTACCGACGTCCTTGATGCGATGGAAGGAACCGTGATCGCGGATCGCACGTTCCTCGAGACCGTCCTGACCGGCGTCCTCGCCCGCGGGCACGTCCTCCTCGAAGACGTCCCCGGGACGGGCAAGACGCTGACTGCCCGGAGCATGGCCGAGGCGCTCGGGCTCTCGTTCAACCGCATCCAGTTCACACCCGACCTCCTCCCGGCGGACGTGACCGGCTCGCACATCTACAACGAGCGCGAGCGGGACTTCGAGTTCCGCGAGGGACCGATCTTCGCCAACGTCGTCCTGGCCGACGAGATCAACCGCGCCCCGCCGAAGACCCAGGCCGCGCTGCTTGAGGCCATGTCCGAGGGACAGGTGACGACCGACGGGACGACCCGGGACCTGCCCGAACCGTTCTTCGTGATCGCGACCCAGAACCCCGTCGAGAGCGAGGGGACGTTCCCGCTCCCTGAGGCCCAGATCGACCGCTTCATCGTCAAGACGAGTATCGGGTATCCCGATCCTGACGCCGAGCAGACGCTGCTCCGGCGACGGACCGACCGGGCGAGCAAGACACCGTCGGTCGAGGCCGTGCTCGAACCCGATCGGGTGACGGCCATCCAGACCCTCCCCGAGGACGTCACTGTCACCGACGATCTCATCGCCTACATGACCGACATCGTCGGGGCGACCCGCGATCAGCCCCAGATCCGGGTTGGCGTCTCGCCGCGTGGCACCCAGCGACTCCTCGAAGCCGCCCGCGCCCGCGCCGTCATCGAGGGGCGAGAGTACGTCACGCCGGGCGACGTGAAGACGATCGCGCCGGACGTCCTCGCCCATCGGCTCGTCCTCACACCCGACGCGACCGTCGAGAACGTCGATAAGCGCGACGTCCTCGTTGACGTTCTCGACTCGATCCCCGTCCCGACTGTCTCAGATGTCGACGCGCCGGCTCCCGGGTAGGGCCGATGGCACGTGACCGACTCCCCACGATCGTCGTGCTCGCCCTCGTCGTGGTTGCGCTGGGTGCCGCCGCCGCGACGCTGGACTCCGGACAGTTGCCGACGGACACGTCCTCTAACGCGTCGGGTCCGGCGCTGACACCGGACCCGAGCGGCGGGCCGCGCGATGCTCCCGAGCGGACCCCAGTTCCTCCTGCGGATTCCTTCTCCGTCACGTGGTGGACTCCGCCGCTCCCCGCCGTTCTGGGGGGGCTGACGCTCGCCCTGGTCGGCGCGCTCGTCTTCCTGTTCGTCCGGACCGGGACGGGCGATCCGATCGACGTCGACGAACCGACCGACCCGGCGGATGAACCCGATCTGCAGGCGGTCGGCGAGGCGGCGGGCAACGCCGCGGATCGCATCGAGTCCCGGGCCGATGTCGACAACGAAGTCTACCGGGCGTGGCGCGAGATGGTCCGTCACCTCCCGGTTTCGGATCCTGAGACCACGACCCCCGAGGAGTTCGAGGCGACGGCGGTCGCAGCGGGGATGCGTCCGGACGACGTCGCGGAACTCACGCGACTGTTCGCGGAGGTTCGATACGGTGAACGCGATCCGGACGGCCGGGAGGAACGCGCACTCGACGCGCTCCGGCGGATCGAGGCCGCCCATGCCGGCGAGGCCGGCGACGCTTCGGGGGGTGCGAACGGATGAACTGGCGACCGGCACACCTGGGCGGCCTGGCCGCCGTCCTGACCGGGTTCGCGCTGGTGGTCGTCGACGTTTCGCCACTGGCCATCCTGGGCCAGTACAGCTACGTCGTTGTCCTGCTGTTCGGACTCGGTGTGACGGTCCTCGGCGGCCTGGAACTCGCCGACCGTCACGCCACGACCGGCGAGTGGTGGCGCCCCACACCGACCGAGTCCGGCCACCGGGTGCCGGTTCCGGGTGACGAACTCGCCGACCTTCCGGACGCCGAACTGCAAGACCGCCTCCGGCGACGCGTCGTCGTCTCCCTGATGGCTGTCCGGAACTGCTCGGAAGCCGACGCGCGGGCACAGATCGAGGACGGCACCTGGACCGACGATCGGCTCGCGGCCGCGTACCTCGGTTCCGAGGCAGTTCGACTCCCCCTCACGACGCAACTCCGGGAGCTGGTCCGTGGCACGTCCACCGAAGCGCGCGCACGCCGCCACACGATCAGTGCGCTCAGATCGCTCCGGGCGGAGGGATCCCGATGACGGCATCCGGTGACGATGCGCCCGATCGAAGACAGCGGGCGGACCGCGGTCGCGCGGGGCACGTCGAGGCCGGCGTCGTCGATCACCGAACCGGTCACTGGACCGGCGTGGGCGCGGTCGCGTTCGTCTTCGGCGGCCTCGGGATCGCCCTCCGGGAGCCAGCCCTGTTGCTCGCCGGCGTCGTCGGTGCGGTCTTTACGGGGTACGCACGTAGCGCAGAGCCGATCCCCGTCCGCGATCCGGAAACCGGCGAGCCGGCGCTGTCGATCCGTCGACGACTCGAGCCCGACGCGCCTGAACCCGGCGAGGACGTCACCGTCACGGTCGAACTCCGCAACGAGGGGGCGGGCGTCCTCACCGACGTGCGGATCGTCGACGGCGTCCCGCCGGCGCTCGATGTCACTGACGGCACGCCACGCCACGGCGCGGTACTTCGGCCCGACGAGGGTGTGACCTACGCCTATACGGTGACCGCGACCCGCGGCGAGCACGACTGGCGACCCGCGCAGATCACGGTCGCGGATCCGAGCGGGGCTGTCGAACGCGAGACGACCGTCGACGCCCCCACGACGCTGTCCTGTTCGCTCCCGGCGCTCACCAGCGAACAACTCCCGCTTCGGGGGTTGACGACGCCGTACGTCGGGCGCGTCGACACGGACGAGGGTGGATCGGGCGTGGAGTTCTTCTCGACGCGGGAGTACCGGTCGAGCGATCCGCTCTCGCGGATCGACTGGCGTCGCCACGCCAAGACCGGGGAGCTCGGCACGCTCGAATATCGCGAGGAACGCGCCGCGACGGTCATGCTGGTGATCGACACCCGGCAGGCCGCCTATCGAGCGCCGGAACCGGGGGCGTATCACGCCGTCGAGCGGAGCGTCGACGCGGCCAACCGGGTCTTCGCCGCCTTGCTCGACACCGGCGACCGCGTCGGTGTGACAACGCTCGGCCCGGCCAGTGAGGAGTGCTGGCTGTCGCCCGGGGCCGGCGACGAACACCGCGCTCACGGCCGTGCGTTGCTGAACTCCCATCCCGCACTCTCGCCGATCCCACCCGACGAGGGGCTGTTCGAGACGATCCGCGACGACCGCCGTGAGCAACTCAAGGACCGGCAGGTCACCCGGCTCCGCCGTCGGCTCTCCGCGGACACCCAGGTGTTCGTCTTCTCGCCGTGCTGTGACGGGTACGTCCCGACCGTCGCTCGCCGGCTCGACGCTCACGGGCAACTCGTGACGGTGTTGAGTCCCGATCCGACGACCGACGATACGCCCATTCGCGAACTCGCCAGCATGGAACGCGCGGATCGCCTGGACGGCCTCCGTGGCGAGGGGATCCGTGTGCTCGACTGGCGCGACGGGGAGTCCTTCGCGGCGGCGCTCGCCCGCGCGCAGGCACGGTGGTCGGCATGAGTCCTCCCCCGTCGCCCGGCCTCGATGGTGCACGCGGTGACGGATCGACCGCCGACAGTCAAGGTGACGCGGCGAACGACGGCGTGGAGCATGCCGGCGGCGGGATCGACCGCACCCCCGCGCGCGCCAGCGTCGCTATCGCGACCGGATTCGCGTTCCTGGGGGCGCTCACGATGGTGACGCCGGCGCTGGTCGCCGTCGGCCTGCTCGGAACGCTCTTCGTCGGCATCGGCGCGATACACGGATCCCGGACGTATGTCGGCTATGGCGCGCTGATCCTGCTCGTGGGCGTGCTGATCGGCGGGTTCCAGGGCGCGCCGCCGGAACCACTCCTCGTCAGTACACTCCTCGCCGTCCTCGCGTGGGACGCTGGCCGGTACGGGATCACGATCGGCGAGCAACTCGGTCCGGACGCGAAGACGCTTCGGATCGAACTCACTCACGTGACGCTGAACACACTCGTCGGAACCGCAGGGACCGGACTCGGCTACGCCGCCTATCGCGTGATGGCCGGCGGTCAGCCCGTCGCCGCGCTCGCCCTCCTGTTGGTCGGCGCGGTCGTCCTCACACTCCGGTGATCAGTCTTCGACTGCCGCCGATGGCGTGCCCCGCAACGCGCCGTCTTTGAGTTCCCGGGCCTTCGCTTCGAGCCGATCAGCAACCGCTTCGGTCGATTCGCCACTGTCTGCACCGTCCGCGACGATGTCGACCAGGGCGCTCCCGACGATGATCCCGTCAGCACCGGCCGAGACGATTCGCTCGGCGTGCTCGCCGGTCTTGATCCCGAAGCCGACGGCCTTCGGGACGTCCCACTCCCGGAGGCGCGCGAGACTCTCGTCGGTCTGATCGCTGACGTCATCGCGTGCGCCCGTCGTCCCGAGGCGCGCCTGGACGTAGACGTACCCCGAGACCTGGTCCATGATGGTCTTCAGACGGTCGCCACGGGTCGTCGGCGCGACGATGAAGACCAGATCCAGCCCGTATTCGTCGCAGGCATCCCGCAACGGGTCGGCTTCCTCGGCTGGAAGATCCGGCACGACAAGCCCCGCGATGCCGGCCTCGGCGGCGCGCTTGACGAACGGCCGGGGACCCGCTTCGGATCCATATTGAAAAATGAGGTTATAATAGGTCATACAGACCAGCGGAATCCCGACGTCCAGCTCTTCGACGAACGCAAAGAAGCGATCGGGTGTCATCCCACCCTCCATCGACCTGACGATCGCGTTCTGGATCGTCGGCCCTTCGGCGATCGGTTCGGAGAAGGGCAACCCGAGTTCGACGATATCGGCTCCGCCGCGTTCCAGGGCCTCGACGTATTCCAGGGAGGCCTCGTACTCCGGATCACCGGCCACCAGATACGGGATGAACGCGGGTTCGCCCGATTCGAAGACGGCCCCGATCTCGCTGTTTGCGGTCATTCCTTCGCCTCCTGAAGGACACTTGAGGCCGTTTCGACGTCGAGATCGCGCTCTTTGGTCTCCTCGACAACACTCTCCAGATCCTTGTCGCCCCGGCCCGAGACGTTGACGACGGTGACGTCGCCGACGGCGTCGGGATTCTCCTCAAGGTACCCGAAGGCGTGGGCGGTCTCCAGGGCGGGAATGATGCCTTCGAGCCGCGAGACGCGATGGAACGATTCGAGTGCCGTCTTGTCGTCGACGTTGACCGCCTCGACGCGGCCCGTATCAACGAGATAGGCGAGCTCCGGGCCGACGCCCGAGTAGTCCAGCCCCGCCGAGACGCTGTGGGACTCCATGATCTGGCCGTCCTCGTCCTGGAGGAGTTTCGTGCGAGCACCGTGGAGGACGCCCTCCTCACCGGTCGACAGGGTGGCGGAGTTGGGTGCGACGCCAGCTTCTTCGTCGACTTCCAGCGAGGACCCGCCGGCCTCGACGGCGATCAGGTCGACGTCCTCCTTGTCTCTGAATTCGTGGAAGGCACCCATCGTGTTCGACCCGCCGCCCGCACACGCGACGATCGAATCGGGGGTGTCGCCGGTCTTCGCGAGGATCTGCTCGTGGGTCTCGTCACCGATGACCGACTGGAAGTCCCGGACCATTTCGGGGAACGGGTCCGGGCCGACGATTGACCCGATGACGTAGTGGGTGTCCTCGACGTTGGTCGCCCAGTCGCGCATCGTCTCGCTGATGGCTTCCTTCAGGGTCCCCCGGCCGGTCGTCACTGGCGTGACCGTCGCGCCGTTGAGTTCCATCCGGAAGACGTTGGGGCGCTGGCGTTCGATGTCGGTTTCGCCCATGAAGATCTCAGCAGGCATATCGAGGTGGGCGGCGGCCATCGCGGTCGCCGTGCCGTGCTGGCCGGCCCCCGTCTCGGCGATGATCCGTTCCTTGCCCATGTACTTCGCCAGCAGGACCTGCCCGAGGGCGTTGTTGAGTTTGTGCGCGCCGCCATGGAGCAAGTCCTCGCGCTTGAGATAGACCTCGGTGTCGTAGCGCTCGCTCAACTGGTCGGCCCGCTGCAGCGGGGTGGGCCGACCGCCGAAGTCCGCGAGGTGGGCGCGGAGTTCGTCCATGAACCCGTCCTCGTTGTGTAGCACGTAGCGTTCGTAGGCGTCCCGAAGCTCCTCGATGGCGGGCATAAGCGCTTCGGGGACGTACTGGCCCCCGTAGCCGCCGAATCTGCCGTTCGTATCGTCTGTGGTCATTGGTTGGGTGTCTCCGTCGGTGTGGTAAGTGCTTGCGTGTTCGCCGCCACGTCGCCGTCCATGATCGCCGAGCCGATCAACAGCCCATCGGCACCGGCCGCGCGCATCCGCTGGACATCCGCCGGCGTCTCGATCCCACTCTCGGCGATCAATGTCACATCATCGTCGACTGCGGGCGCGACCGACTCGAAGGTTTCGAGGTCGACGTCGAGTTTCGCCAGGTCGCGGTTGTTCACGCCGATGATCTCCGCGCCGGCGTCGACCGCGGCCGCGACTTCCGATCGGGCGTGTGCCTCGACGAGTACCTGGAACCCGCGGTCGCGCGCGGCGTCGATCAGATCTTCGAGGTCGTCCGTGCCGTCCTCCTCGAGAAACCGGACGATGAGGAGGACGAGATCGGCCTCGACCACGTCGAGTTGAGCCTCGTGGAGGACGAAATCCTTCCGGAGGATGGGCACGTCGACGGCTGCCCGGACGCGGGCAAGCGTCTCGGGCGATCCCCCGAAGTGCTCGGGTTCGGTCAACACCGACAGTGCCGCCGCCCCGTTCTCGACCATGGCCGTTGCGAGCTCGACCGGATCGCCGTCGTGTCGGCCCTCGGTCGTTGGACTCGTCGGCTTGACTTCGGTGATCGTCGGCACTCGACCGTCGCGCTCGGCGCGATCGAACGCTGCCGACAGCGAGCGAGCCGTCACGTCGACCGTCCCGGACGCGCCGCCACGATCTCTCGCTGCCGAGAGGATCGATCGCACGTCAGGCGCTATTTCATCACTGGCGTCCATTACCGTACACTAACGTACAGACATGGACATAAGACTTGCGACATACCGGTCACTATCGCTTGTAGATTGGCGAGCGGGAGCGAGCGCTCCCAGTCAGAACGTGTAGCCGTCGTCGGGATCGTCGTCGTGGAGGGCGGGATCTTGCTGGTCCTCGACCGTCTGTGAGAAGAAGTCGTCTTCGGCGGCGACTTCCGGTTCGTCCTCGCCCGTGTCGTACGCGGAGACGCCCATCGTCAGCAGCTCCTCGACGGCTTGATCGCGGTTGACGAACTCCCCTTGGTCGACGAGGCGCTCGATGTCGTTCTCGATTCGATCGGGCAGCGAGATCGATACCTTCGGCATAGCAGACGGTCAGAATCGCGGCCGGATTAATCTATCCCTCGTCATCTCCCTGACCGTTCGAAGTCGGTCGCCACATCGCTTCCGGATCACTGGAGCCGTTCCAGCGCCGAGACGATCCGGTCCATGGACTGGCTGTTGAACAGGCCGACGATCCGATCGCTCCGCTCGTAGACCTGTTTCAGCTCACGAAGCTTCCGGCGGTCGCGCTCGGCGCGTTCGTCCTCGACATCTTCGAGCGAGTCGATAGCGGCTTCGAGCGCGCCCGTCATCGTCTCGATCTCCCGGCGGACTTCGTTGTTCAGGAACGCCCGGAATATCTGCCAGAAGTCGGTTTCGGCCTCGTAGAACGCTTTTTTGCCCTCTCCCGGGAGCGAGCGACGGGTCACCATGTGGTAGCGCTGGAGGTCGCTCATCGCCGTCGAGACCGTCGACTTGGCGTACTCGCTTCGCGCGGCGAGTGTGTCAAGCGAGAGGGGCTCCTCGGCGAAGTACAGGACCCCGTAGAGTCGCCCGTAGCTTCGTTTGACGCCGTAGATCTCCGCCGAGCGTTCGAAGGCCCCGATCATCGTCTCTCTGGCTTCCACGACTGCGTCTGGCGGTGGTCCCTCGGCTGTCGGTTGGTCGGTATCGCTGTCTTCCATCATCCACTGTTTTGAGTCACAACCTTTAAATCGTTTTCTACAAAATATTCGGTAAATGCCGAATATAGAAAATAGAGTGCGCGAAGGTGACGCGAATCTGGCGGATAGCCACGTCCTGGAAGGGGTCGAGCTGACGAAGACCTACGAGCCGCCCTGGCCGGATTGGGTGCCGATGGGACGGCGTGTCGGGGTGCTTGAGGGGGCCGAGATCACGATCGATGCGGGTGAGATCGTGGGTATCGTCGGGGAGAACGGGGCCGGAAAGTCGACGCTCATGCAGATCCTGGTCGGTGCGCTCGCTCCCGACGCCGGGGACGTCCGGCGGTCCGGCCAGGTCGGGTGGTGTCCACAGGAACCGCTTTTGTACGATCGACTGACCGTCCGGGAGACCTTCCGGCTGTTCGGGACGGCCTACGGGATGGACGACGAGGCGATCGTTACGGCCCGGGATCAGTATGCCGACCGGCTGAGTTTCGCGGAGTTCCTCGACTATCGGATCGACCACCTCAGCGGCGGTAATCGACAGAAGATCAATCTCTCGGTCGCCCTGATGCACGATCCCGACGTACTCCTGCTGGACGAACCGTACACGGGCTTCGACTGGGAAACCTACCTCGAATTCTGGGAGTTAACCGAGGAGTTGACCGAGCGGGGAACCGCCATCGCGATCATCTCACATTTCGTCAGCGAGCGCGAGCGCTTCGACCGTATCCTGGAACTCGCCGACGGCCGCCTCACGGATGTCACCGACGGTGGACCCAAAGACGCGGCGAGTGCGGATCCCCGGGGAGTGAGTGCCGATGACTGAGGCGCTCGATCTCAAGACGGGCGCGAGTCCTGCCCGGCGGCTCTCGGCCGGGATCGGGGCCCAGATCCGGGCGTTCGTCCGCACGCCGATCAACGTCGTCCTGCTGGTCGTGCTCCCGCTGGTCGTCGTCGAGGGCTACGGGGTCGCCATGGCGGCGTTTCCGCAACTGCCGTTCGTAGACACTGGGACCCTCGCCGAGATGGGGCGGGTCAACGGCGCGATCTACTCGGTCGCGTTTTTCGCAGGCGTTCTCGGCCTTTTCCAGGTTATCAGCGCCCGGCAGGCCGACGAACGCCTCCGGATCTGTGGCTATTCCCGCAGCGAGCTGTTCGCCTCGCGGCTCATCACCGTCGCCCTGGGGAGTCTGATCATCACGGGAGCCGCGCTGGCAGTCCTATGGTGGAACGTCCCGCCCGAGGCCCCGCTGTTCGCGTTCGGCGCGCTTGCACTCGCGGCGCTGGTCTACGGGCTCATCGGCATGCTGGTCGGCGCTGTCCTCCCCCGTGCGCTGGAGGGATCGCTGGTGATGGTCTTTCTCGTCGACTTTGATGACTTCCTCTCGTCGGGACTGCTCGATATAGACTCGCCGATCTTGCCCCTCTTCCCGCTGCACTTCCCCCACAAGCTGTTTCGGAGTGCCGTCTTCGATGGGTCAGTCGCGCTCGGGAACGCCGCCGCAGGTGTGACGTACGTTTTGGTCACCGGCGTCGTCGCCCTGTTGGTATACGTTCGCCTGACCGGCAACGGAGGTGAACTCGCATGACTGCGAGCGGTCGGCGGTTCCGTACTACGTTCGAGATGGGGTTGCGAGAATACGCCCGAACGCCAGTCCTGCTGGGGCTGGTTCTGTTCCTCCCGGCGTACTTCGTCGGAATCTTCATTCACGTCCTGCCCACGTCGTCGTTGCCGATCTACGTCCCCGGCTCGGGCCGGATGACGGTCCAGACGGTCGAGATCTACGGCGCGCTGTTGGTTCCCCTGATGGGCGCACTCATCGGCGGGATCGCCGGGCTGTTCGTCATGCTCAGCGCCACCGACGCCGACGCGCGGCTCTCGATCGCCGGCGTGGGACCCGTCTCGCTGCTTGCAGCCCGGTTCACGCTGATCGTCGTCGCCGGGCTGGCCGCCGTCGGCGTCTCGCTGGCAGTCCTGGCGACGGCGTTCGTCCCCGAAGCGATCGTCCCGTTCGTACTCGCGTCGCTGGTTCTCGCAGTCACCTACGGCCTGCTGGGGACGCTTGCCGGCCTCATCGTCAGTCGCCTCGCCGGCGTCTACCTCATGTTGATCGCGCCGATGCTCGACGTGTTCTTCTTCCAGAATCCGATGATCGATGACGGACACTGGCTTTCGACGCTCCTCCCGGGTCACTTTCCGACGGCGGTCACTGTCGACGCCGGCTTCTCAGCGAGTGTCGCATGGAACCAGTTTGGTCCCATACTGGCCTGGCTCGGCGTGGCCGGGGGGGTCGCGGCGCTGGCGTACTACCGTGCGTTGCGGACGTGAAGAGCAGCGTCCCAAATTTTCGTCTCAGCGGTCGAATCGGCCCTCGACGACGACTTCGACGGACTCGCCAGCGCACGACAGCGTAATAGATCCGGCTTCCGCGCGCCGCTCACCGTTCTCCGTGAGGACACCCAGATCCGCCAAGTTGATCTCGAAGGTCACTTCGGTCCCTTCGCCGGCCGCTAGCTCGACCCGCTGGAAGCCGACCAGTTCCCGGACGGGCGTTACCCGGGAACTGAACTCGTCGGTCCCATAGAGGTGCAGCGTCGTCGATCCCCCTCGGTCGCTGACGTTTTCGACCGCGACGGTCGTCGTGAGACTTCCCTCCGGGCCGACCCGCTCCGTCGACACCGACAGCTCGCCGGCCTCGAAGGCCGCGTAGCTCAGGCCGTGGCCGAATGGAAACAGCGGATCGTATGTCTCGGGATGCTCCGGCGGGCGCGGGTTCTCCTCGCGGGGGCTGCCTTCGATGGGATGGGGGTGTGGGCGGTAGTCGAAATGGGTCGGCAGGTGACCACTCGACCGCGGAATCGAGACCGGCAGCGACCCGCCGGGGTCCGCGTCGCCGAAGAGCACGTCGGCGACTGCGTTCCCGCCCTCTGAGCCGGGCAGGTAGGCGAACAGGATCGCCGGCACGTGCTCGGCCGTCCACTCCATGGCGAGCGGGCGGCCGGCGACGAAGACGGCGACGGTCGGCGTTCCGGTTTCTCGGACCGCCCCGAGCAACTCACGCTGTGCCTCGGGAAGTTCGAGTTCTGATCGGGTCGGGAACTCGCCGCGGTCGGTTTCGCTGCGGTGGAACTCGTGGCGATACCCGGTCTCGCCGACGACGACCACGGCGGCCTCGCTCGCGTCTGCAGCTTCGCGGGCAGCGTCGAGATCGACGGTCTCGGTCATCGACGCGCCCTGTTCGTACCGGACCGTCGTTTCGACTGGAACGGCCCGCTCGATCCCCTCGCGAATGGTCGTCCCCGGTGGTTCGGGCTCGGAGATGGTGCTCCAGCCACCGAACTGGTTGCGGAGGTTGTCGGCGTTCGGGCCGAGGACAGCGATCGAGTCGAGACTTGCATCGAGCGGGAGCACCTCGTCTTCGTTCCGGAGCAACGTCATCGACTCGCGGGCGGCCTCGCGAGCGACCGCGCGGTGGTCGTCGGTTCCGACCTGCTCGACCCGGTCCGCCTCGACGTAGGGGTCCTCGAACAGCCCCAGCCGGAACTTCGCTTCGAGGACGCGCCGGACGCTCTCGTCGATCCGGTTCTCGGAGAGATCCCCCGATTCGAGCAGATCGAGCAATCGCTCGGCGTGTTCGACCCCGCCGACGCTCGCGACGTCGACGCCGGCGGTCGTCGCCTGCCAGACGGCTTCGTCCATCGAGCGGGCGGTCCGGTGGTCGTGATGGAGCATGTTGATGCCGTTCCAGTCCGAGACGACGTACCCATCGAAATCCAGTTCTCCCCGGAGCCAGCCTTCCAGATACTCCGTCGAGCCGTGGACGGGATACCCGTTGAGTTCGTTGTACGCGGGCATGATCGAGCCCGCGCCGGCGTCGATCGCAGCCTCGAACGGCGGTCGGAACACCCGCCGGAGGGTGTACTCGGAGACGTCGACCGGCGAGCCGTCCTCGCCCCGGACTGGATCGCTGTAGGCCGGGAAGTGTTTCGGCGTCGCGATCACGTTCCCTTCGTCACCGATATCGTCGCCTTGATAGCCCCGAACGGCGGCCGCGCTCATCGACGCGCAGAGGGAGGGACTCTCGCCGAAGGTCTCGTAGATGCGGCCCCAGCGGGCCTCACGCCCCACGTCGGCGACCGGATTGAGGTTCTGGTGTGCGCCGGTCGCGGCGACTTCAGTCGCGGTGACGCTCGCCGCCCGTTCGACGAGAGCGGGATCGCGGGTTGCGGCCATGCCGAGGTTATGTGGGAAGACGGTGGTACCCTTCACGAACCCGTGGCCGTGGTCGGCGTCGACGTAGAACAGTACCGGGATACCGAGTCTGGTGTTCTGGATGGCCTCGCGCTGGAGCGCATTCGCGACCTCGACGCACTCCGCTGGGGTCTCCCAGGGGGAGCCGCCGTGACCGAACGGCGAGACCGCGCCGAGGTGGTGCTCGGTGACAGCCTCGGCGATGCCCGAGACAGTTTCACGACCTGGTCGGAGCGTCGGTGCCGTGCCGACGAGCTGGCCGACTTTCTCCGCGGGCGTCATGCGCGAGAGCAGGTCTTCGATCCGATCCCCGGTGGACCGGTTCGAATCCATGTACGGTGGATCGTCGTTCATCGACAGATCCTCGTCTGTTGGCCGGTCTTCGTCCATGGCCCGCCCTTCACTCGCCGGCGTGTTAATGCTTCGACCCTCCGGGGGCGATCCCCGTGCCCCGATCGGATACCAGCCGATGGCCCCTCGCCAGCCGACCGTTCTCACTGTTTTAGGCTAGCCAAAACACATAAGACTACCCAGTCTCCTACGGGGAAGTAATGCCACGATCCGACGCTGGCCCCGATCGCGAGGCGTCGACGGCGGTTCAGTCCTTCCAATCGTCGCCCGACCGGACAGTCTTCACCGAAGAGGGCAATCCCGACGGCTGGATCGCGACCGATCTGACAGTCGATCCCACGCCGTAGCGGCCCCGAACGTTTTAGCGCCCGCCCGTCTTATGCGGCGGTCGTGAGTACTGTACCCGAGCGAAGCGAGATCGACGAGGAGTACAAGTGGGATCTGGCGTCGCTGTATGCCGATACCGACGAGTGGGAGACTGCTTTCGAGGAGGCCAACGAGCTGACCGAGGTCGTCGCGAGTTACGAAGGGCAGGCGACCGAGGACGCCGAGACGCTGCTATCGGTGCTTGAAGATTACGAAGCGCTGATGCGTACCGTTTCGAACGTTGTCTCCTACGCCCGGATGCGGCAGGACGAGGATACCCGCGACGACGACGCGAAGGCTCTCTTTGCCCGCGCGCGATCGCTGTCGGCCGACGCGTCGAGTGCCGCGAGCTTTCTCGACCCCGAGATCCAGGATCTCGACCGCGACGAGGTCGAGGCGATGATCGAGGCCGAGCCTGCACTCGAGGAATACGAGCACTACTTCGACGACGTGCTGCGGATGAAACCGCACACCCGCTCGACGGAAGTCGAGTCTCTCCTGGCGGATCTGAGCGAGGTCACCGGTGCGGCCGGGGACGTCTACGACATGCTGACGAACGCTGATATGTCGTTCCCGACGGTGGAGGATTCCCAGGGAGAAGCCGTCGAGATCACGCTCAACAACTTCACGACGCTCCAGAAGCGCCAGGACCGGCAGTTCCGCCGCGAGGTCTACGAGGGGTTTTACGACGAGTGGGAAGACGTGCGCAACGCCGTCGGGTCGGCCTACAAGAACGCGGTCAAGACTGACTCGAAGATCGCCCAGGCGCGCAATTACGAGACGGCACGCGAGGCTGCCCTCGACGGGCCGAACGTTCCGACCGACGTCTACGACACGCTGGTCGAGACCGTCCGTGGGAACCTCGATCCGCTCCACCGTCACGCCGAACTCAAGCGCGAGCACACCGACGGCGAGGAGTTGGCGATGTGGGATCTCTACGTCCCGCTGACCGAGACCGAGAGCCCCGAGATCGAGTACGAGCAGGCTTGCGAGTACGTCGTCGACGCCCTCGCGCCGCTCGGTGAGGCGTACCAGTCCCGCGTCGCCGAGGGCCTCGACTCGCGATGGGTGGACGTCTACGAGACACGCGGCAAGCAATCGGGGGCCTACTCCGGGGGGACCTACGATTCCCAGCCGTTCATCCTGATGAACTATCAGGACGATGTCGAGTCGATGTACACGCTGGCCCACGAACTCGGCCACTCGCTCCATTCGGAGTACACGAGCGAGGCACAGCCCTACGTCTATTCGGGCTACGAGATCTTCGTCGCCGAGGTCGCCTCGACGGTCAACGAGGCCTTGCTGACCCGACACCTGCTTGACACTGTCGAGGATGATCGACTCCGTCGGCACGTGCTGGATACGTATCTTGAACGCTTCCGGTCGACGCTGTATCGCCAGACCATGTTCGCGGAGTTCGAACACCGCGCCCACGAGATGAGTGAGGCCGGCGAGCCACTAACGCCCGATCGCCTTGATGACCTCTATGGCGAACTCAAGGGTGACTACTACGCGCCGGGTGAGATCGACGACCGGATCGTCCGCGAGTGGATGCGCATCCCCCATTTCTATCGTGCCTTTTACGTCTATCAGTATGCGACGGGGATTTCCGCGGCCGTCGCGATCGCCCAGTCCATCGCCGAGGAGGGGGACCCGGCGGCCGAGCGCTATCGGACGTTCCTCGAAAGCGGATCGAGCGAGTACCCACTCGAATTGCTCCAGACCGCCGGCGTCGACATGACCACTGCCGACCCGATCGAGGACGCCATCGCCGAGTACGACGACGCACTCGATCGGATGGCCGATCTGCTGTGATCGACAATTGGTAGCAAATCCCATGCAAACCCCGCGACCCAAAGGCACTTTTTCTCGCGCGGAGTAGATATGGGTGTCAGATGTCCCGCAGTCCCTCGCTGCCGGATCGCCCGACGCTCGATCTCGATCCCGAGATGTCGCCGTCCGAACGACTCGCAGCACTCGAGGAACACTACGCGAAGGTCGTTCGCGTGAACGAACAGCTACAGCAAAAACTCGACGCCGCCCAGGAAACACAGCGCTCGCTCGTCGAGGATGTCGACACCCTCGAGCGCGAGAACCAGGCGCTGAAGACCGCTTCGCTGTATATCGCGACCGCCGAGGAGGTGACCGACGACGGCGTGATCGTCAGACAGCACGGCAACAACCAGGAGGTGCTGACCGAGTTGCCCTCGGGTCTCGTCGACGAGGTCGAGGCCGGTGACCGGGTCGCCATCAACGATTCGTTCAACCTCAAGGCGACGCTCTCAGCCGAGACGGACTCCCGCGCGCAGGCCATGCAGGTCGATGGCAGTCCCGAGGTCACCTACGACGACATCGGCGGCCTCGAGGCACAGATCCGGGAAGTCCGGGAAGCCGTCGAGGAACCGCTGCTCAACGCCGAGCAGTTCCGCGAGGTCGGGATCGACCCGCCGAGTGGCGTCCTCCTGCACGGCCCGCCGGGGACGGGCAAGACGATGCTGGCCAAAGCCGTCGCCAACCAGACCGACGCGACGTTCATCAAGATGGCCGGCTCCGAACTCGTCCGGAAGTTCATCGGCGAGGGCGCGAAACTCGTCCGCGATCTCTTCGAACTCGCCGCGGAACGCGAGCCGGCAATCATCTTCATCGACGAGATCGACGCCCTTGCCTCGAAACGGACGGACTCAAAGACCTCCGGCGACGCCGAGGTCCAGCGGACGATGATGCAACTGCTCTCGGAGATGGACGGCTTCGACGACCGCGGTGAAATCCGCATCATCGCCGCGACCAACCGCTTTGACATGCTCGATCGGGCAATCCTCCGGCCCGGCCGCTTCGATCGCCTCATCGAAGTGCCCGAACCCGACGTCGAGGGCCGGGAACGCATCCTGGAGATTCACACCCGCGAGATGAACCTCGCCGATTCGGTCGATCTCGGGACCATCGCCGCCGAGACCGAGGGCATGACCGGCGCAGAAATCGAGAGCCTCACGACCGAGGCCGGGATGTTCGCGATCCGGGACACCCGGACCGAAGTCACCGAGGCCGACTTCGAAGACGCCATCGAGAAGGTCCGGGAAGCTGACGAGGACAGCGTCGGTACGCCAGTCATGTTCCAATAGTGGACGGCATCTCTCACTGCGTCCGGTAACCCGAACACGCGGAAGAACGCCCTTTTACCCCCAGACGGTCTATCCCGCCCTAATGAGCCATCCCTTCGAGACCCTCCCGACGACTCCCACGTCGGAGGAACTCATCGACCAGGCGTTCTCGCGGGCCGCCCGGGCCGGCCGGGCCAAGTCCGGTCACGACGCCCAGCAGTCGATGCTCCAGACCGCCGCGAACGTCCTCTCGGACAACCTCGAGAACGTCGTCACCCAATGGCCCGACTTCGACACTCTCGACCCGTTCTACCGCGAACTCGCCGACGCCGAACACGGTGTTGACGAGTTACGCCAGCACCTTTCGGAAGTGACGTGGGCGAGTCGCAAGACCAGCGACATCCGTGACGAGTACCAGTCCCGGCTTCGGGGCGTCGACGTCGACGGCGCGCGCAAACTCCGCAAGCAGGCGTTCGCCCGCCTGGCCGACATCACCCGTCAGGTGGACGAGAACCTCGCGGCGCTGGCCGATGCCCGCCAGGAGCTTCGAAAACTGCCGGATATCAAACCCGACGAACCGGTGATCGTCATCGCGGGCTACCCGAACGTCGGGAAGTCCTCGTTCGTCAACAGCGTGACGCGGGCCGACAACGAGATCGCCGCCTATCCGTTCACGACCACCCAGATTCACGTCGGCCACATTGAGCGCGATCATATCCGCTATCAACTGGTGGATACGCCGGGCCTGCTCGATCGCCCGCCGGCGGAGCGCAACGCGATCGAAGCCCAGGCCGTGAGTGCGCTCGAACACCTCGCCGATGCCGTCCTCGTGATGGTCGACGCCAGCGGCGAGTGTGGCTTCCCGATCGACGTCCAACTCGAACTCAGAGACGACATCGCTTCCCGGTTCGGCGACGCGCCCGTATTGACGGTCTGTAACAAGGCCGATCGCTCGCGGGACGTCGCGGCCGACCACTACATGAGCGTTACCGAGGACGACAACGTTGAGGGTGTCCTCGACGCGGCGATCGACGCTGTCGGGTACGAACCCGAACTTCCCTTCGAAGAATAAGCGGTTTGTGGCGGGCCGGTCGTCAGCGTTCTCAGGCGCTGGTCGCGTTATAGACGACCTGAACCGACGCAGTGACGTCGACAGGACCGCTCTCGATCGTGGTCGAGGCTGACCCGCCTGCGGCATCGGCGGTCATCATAGTTTCCTCGACGCGGTAGGGACTGACGCTGACGTCACTGGCGCTTATCGAGGACGCACCGATGACGTGCAGCCCGGAACTGTTCGCCAGCGTGTCCGCGTCCGTTCGCGCTCGATCCATCGCCTTTTCGAGGGCGTCCTGGCGAAGCTCGTGGCGCCGCTCCTCTGAGAGCGTAAAGGAGACGCCGTCGACGCGGTTGGCACCGCTGTCGATGGCAGTGTCGATCACGTCGCCGACACGCTCGGTATCATCGAGCGTGACTTCGAGCGTGTGGATCGCGCGGTACTCGGTTGTCTTCTCGGTTTCGGGACGCTGGTGAACCTCGCCGACGTCGTAGTATCCCGTCTCGATCTGATCCTCGGAGACGTTCAGTTCAGTCAGTGCGGTACGGACGGCGGTGAGGTTCTCGGCGACCTGATCGCGGGCGGTCTGGACATCCTCGGCAGTTGCAACGACGCCGAGTCGGAGCACGGCTTGATCCGGCTGGGCTGAAACTTCCGCTGATCCGGCGACGTCGATCTGTTTGGCTGGCTGGTCAGGCTGTGCTTCGGGCGTGACGGCCGTCGCAGCGCCCACCGCAGCGAGCAACAACACCGCCACGGCGGCCACCAGGAGGGTCGATCTATTGAGTTGCATTACAGGTGATCCCACACCCGGAGAACATATAGTCCAATCGAACGTTCAAACGCTCGTTTGAGCGGCCCGGCCCCCTCCGACCGGCCTCAGCCGGCGGCGACTTCGGTCGCCACGTATCGCAATTCGGTAGTCACGTCCCGGTCGAGACGCGTGTCGAGGCGGTCGTCGAGGCTGTCGTGGAGCGCCGGCGGTGACTCGCCGGGCGGCACGCCGACCGTGATGACGATCCGCTCGGGTTGCTGGAAGAACAGTCCACCGGTCCGTTCGGTCGAGATCGAGTGGACCGTCGACCCCGGCGTCTCTTCGACCACTTCCCGGACTGCCTCGTCGATCTGGCCGTCGACAGTGGCTCGCGTGTACGTGTCGTAGGTCACCCCGCCCAGAAAGACCGACAGGACAGCGATCGCAGCCACGAGTGCGAGGACGCGCTTGAGCGTGCTCGACCGGGCGTCGTCCTCACGAAACCAGTGGGTCGGCCGGTAGCCCAGGTACCAAAGCACCGCCAGCGCGGCCAGGTTGATCGAGAGGACGTTCACGAGCGTCAGAATGCCCGATCCGAGGCTGACGGCTGGCAGCCCCCACGCGATGCCGATGCCGACTGTCGCGGCGGGCGGGATCAACGCGACGGCGATCATGACGCCGACCAGTGCCGTCGAGACGCCCGTCGAGAGGCTGACGACGCCCGCGACCCCGGCACCCAGCGCGACGACCAGCGAGAGGAAATCCGGCAGGAGTCGCTCGCGGACGGCCGGAATCTCGGTCACGTCGAGTCCGGGCGGGACGAGAAACAGGTTTTTGACTACGAACGCGAACGCGGCCGCGCTCAGCACGGCCAGCCCCAGCCCCGCGATCTGCAGGCCGATGCCCCGCCGGAACAGCCCCTGGTCGTCGACGACGGTCCCGACGCTTGCGGCCATCGCGGGCCCGATCAGCGGGGCGATCACCATCGAGCCTACGATGACCGCCGGCGAGTCCAGCAGGAGGCCGGCGGTCGCGATCACGGCGGAGACAACGGTAAGGATGGCGTAACTCCAGGTCGCCGGCGCGAGGTCCGCGGCCTTGGAGGTGAGTTCCTCCCGGGCGATGCGTTCCTCGCTTTTCTCCTCGGCGTAGCGATCCGTGAGTTCCTCGAACCGCCTTGAGATGACGGTGTTGGCTTCGACGACGACCGTGTAGGCCTGTTCGTCGATGCCCGCCTCGCGAAGTCGCTCTAAGACCGGCTCGACGGCGTTGGTCGGCAGCGGAATGTACGCCACGGCGGTGTACTCCCGGCCGCTGGTCTCGTCGGTGAGGACGTAATCGACGTCGACCTCCTCGAGTGCCGCTTCGACCGCCTCGCGTTTGCCGGCGGGAATCGTGACCTGAACGAGTCGCACACTCGGAGCCTCGTCGGCGATGGAAATGAAAGGTTGGGTCGCTGGCGGCTGTCGGGACACCATTTGCTCGCCGGCCGGGGGTCGAAACGCAACCTGGAAATCCCCGGAGACGCGACGGGAATACATGGCTGAATCCGGTAGCGCGCCCCCGCTGGTGACGGACGTCGACGGGACGCTGACCGACGACGAATTACGTCTCGATCCCCGGATGGGGACCGCCCTCCGGGAATGGGACGGCCCGGTCGTACTCGCGACGGGCAAGGTCCTCCCCTTCCCGATCGCACTCGCGAACTACCTCGGCATCGAGCGGACTGTCATCGCCGAGAACGGCGGCGTCACGTTCGTCGACGCGACCGACGAACTCGGCGTCCACGGTGACCGCGAGGCGGCCCAGGCTGTCGCCGACGCCTACGTCGATGCCGGGTACGACCTCGGGTGGGGGCCGGCGGACCTGCCCAACCGGTGGCGCGAGACCGAGGTGATCGCCGCCCGTGACCAGCCGCTCGAACCGCTTCGAGACCTTGCGGCCGAGCACGGCCTGGAGGTCGTCGACACCCAGTACGCCTACCACGTCAAGTCCCCGTCGATGACCAAGGGAAAGGGTCTGGAAACGGTCGCCGACGCGCTTGGGTACGAGCCGACGGAATTCGTCGCCGTGGGCGACTCGACCAACGACGTCTCGACCTTCGAGGCCGCCGGGACGGCCATCGCGGTCGCCAACGCCGACGACGCGGCCCTCGCGGCGGCCGACCACGTCACGGACGCGGAATTCGCCGATGGCTTTCTGGAAGCCCTCGATCGAGTCGACGCCGGTGAGTGGTGACTCCGCGCGATCATACGCTCCATTGTCATATATTCACAAACGCCCCTATCGGGGACGCTGCGCGGTGATTTCCGGGGAAGGTTTTTGGGGACACCCGCGTTACCTATCCGCATGACTCCTGACCGGGCCGTCCTCGAACGTGCGATCGAGCGCGGCGAGCGCGAGGGCGGCAGCGTCGAGTTCAAGGAGCGGCTCACCCGCGAGACCCACCTCGTCGACGGTCGCCTCGAAAGTCTGGCCGCCCAGCTTCGCCACCGCGTCCTCAGCGGCGACGGCGAGGCGACCTACGTTGTGGGGATCACCGACGATGGAAACCTGGCTGGTATCGACCCCGAGGCGTTCTCCGAATCGATGGATGTCCTCTCGCTGCTCGCCGACGAAGCCGGGGCGCACATCGAGGATGTCGAGACCTGGGGGGTCGACGGGGAGGGCAATGCCGTCCGCGGCCAGTCCGGCGAGCGCGGGATCGTCGGCGTGGCGACGATCCGGGAGGGGGCGGTCATGGACGACGACGAGCACATCGTCGTCGGCACCGCGGGCCACGTCGATCACGGCAAGAGCACGCTCGTCGGTTCGCTCGTAACGGGCCAGGCCGACGACGGCCAGGGCGGGACGCGCTCGTACATGGATGTTCGCCCCCACGAGGTCGAGCGCGGCCTTTCCGCCGATCTTTCGTATGGCGTCTACGGCTTCGACGACGACGGCCCCGTCCGGATGGACAACCCCGACCGGAAGACCGATCGGGCCCGCATCGTCGAGGAGGCCGACCGCCTCGTGAGCTTCGTCGATACCGTCGGCCACGAGCCCTGGCTCCGGACCACGATCCGCGGGCTCGTCGGCCAGAAGCTCGACTACGGCCTGCTGACCGTGGCGGCCGACGACGGACCCACCAAGACGACTCGCGAGCACCTGGGCATCCTGCTGGCGACCGAACTCCCGACGATCGTCGCCATCACGAAGGCCGATCTGGTCGACGAGGACCGGATCGCCACAGTCGAGCGTGAGGTCGAGCGCCTGCTGCGGGACGTCGAGAAGACACCGCTGCCGGTCGAGCGCCACGGCGTCGACGCCGCGATCGAGGAGATAAGCGAGACTGTCGTCCCGGTGGTGACGACCAGCGCCGTCACGGGCGATGGACTCGACACCTTAGACGAACTCTTCGAGCGACTGCCCAAGACCGGCGGCGACGAGACGGCCCAGTTCCGGATGTACGTCGACCGGAGCTACAACGTCACCGGCGTCGGCGCGGTCGCCTCGGGGACGATCAACGCCGGCCGCGTCGAGGCCGGCGACGAACTCCTGTTGGGGCCGATGGCCGACGGCAGCTTCCGGGAGGTCGTGGCCCGCTCGATCGAGATGCACTACCATCGCGTCGACGAGGGCCGGGCCGGCCGCATCGTCGGTATCGCGCTGAAGGGCGTCGAGGAACAGGACGTCGAACGCGGGATGGTCCTCCTGCCCCGCGAGACCGATCCCCAACCGGTCCGGGAGTTCGAGGCCGAGGTGATGGTGCTCAACCACCCGACGCGGATCGGCGAGGGCTACGAACCCGTGGTGCACTTAGAGACAATCAGCGAGGCCGCCGCGTTCTATCCCGAGGGCGGCCAGCTACTTCCGGGCGACAGCGGGCGGGCGCGCATTCGATTCAAGTTCCGCCCGTATCTGGTCGAGGAAGGTCAGCGCTTCGTCTTCCGGGAGGGGCGTTCGAAGGGCGTCGGGACAGTGACCGATGTGACCGGCGTGGAGTGACGCGTTTCTCGATACTCCGGTCGTTCTACGAGAGTTTCCGCTCGACGTCCGCGATGTCGGTGTCCGCGCCGACGTGGAGGTGCTCGATCCCGGTCATCGACGCGAAGTCTTCGAGGTGCTCGTTCGTCACGGCCTGGCTGTAGCCTGTGTGGTGGGCGCCACCGGCCTTGATCCACGCCTCGATGGCGGTCTCGAAGTCCGGCTCGGGTTTCCAGACCGCCCGCGCGACGGGGAGTTCGGGCAGCGGTTCGTCCGGCCCGACCGACTCGACGTCGTTGGTGATGAGCCGGAAGCGATCGCCCATGTCGACGAGCGAGGCGTTGATCGCCGGACCGGTGTCGGCGTCGAAGACCGCCCGCACGGGGTCGGCCTTGCCGCCGATGTCGAGCGGGTGGATCTCGAGGCGTGGCTGCTCACCGGCGATGGACTCACAGATCTCGAGCATGTGGGCCCCGAGGACCTTCTCGTCGCCCTCGGTAAGATCGTAGGTATAGTGTTCCATCAGCGATGTGCCGCCATTCAGTCCCTGGCCCATGACTTTCATCGCCCGGGTCAACAGCGCCGACTTCCAGTCGCCCTCCGGGCCGAAGCCGTAGCCGTCGGCCATCAGCCGCTGGACTGCGAGGCCGGGGAGCTGGGACAGGCCGGTCAGGTTCTCGAAGGTGGTGGTGAAGCCGACGAACTCGCCGTCCTCGAGGAAGGCTCTGATTCCGAGTTCGATGCGTGCGGCCTCTCTGAGCGAATCGCGTCGGTCGCCGTCGGCCTGGAGTTCGGCTGCGAGTTCGTACTGCTGGTCGTACTCCTCGAGGAGATCGTCGATCTCGCTCTCGGTGACGTCCTCGACGAATTCGACGAGGTCGCCGAGGCCGTAGCCGTCGACGCTCGCGCCGAAGGCCATCTGGGCGGACACTTTGTCGCCCTCGGTGACGGCGACGTCGCGCATGTTGTCGCCGAAGCGGGCGATCTTCGCGCCCCGGAGTTCGTGACGTGCGGCAGCCGCGCGAGCCCAGGTGTCGAGTTGCTCGCGGACGTCGTCGTCTTCCCAGTGGCCGACGACGACCTTCCGGTCGATGTCGAGTCGCGAGACGATGTGGCCGAACTCGCGGCCGCCGTGGGCGGACTGATTGGCGTTCATGAAGTCCATGTCGATCTCGTCGTAGGGCAACTCGCGGTTGAACTGGGTGTGGAGGTGGACGAAGGGGACGTCCAGCGCCTGCAGGCCACGGATCCACATCTTCGCCGGCGAGAAGGTGTGCATCCAGGTGATGAGGCCGATGCAGTCCTCGCTGGCGTTGGCTTCTCTGACGACCGACTCGATGGCGTCGGCCGTCGTCAGGACTGACTTGAATTCGACGCTGACCGGGATCCGGTCGTCATCGTCGAGTCCGGCGGCGACCTCGCGAGCGTCTTCCGCGACGAGGTCGAGCGTCTCCTCGCCGTAGAGGTGCTGGCTCCCGGTGAGGAACCATACTTCCAGGTCATCGAAGTCCGTTCCGTGCGGGATGGGTGACATAGATAGTCACAGATCGGACGACCGCGAGTAAAAAATGATCGATGGGAGCGGACGAACGCGGCCGGCCGCGTTGCCCACCCTTCGCCCGACCGCGTCACCCCCTGATTCATTATCCCGTCGAGTGAACCCCGCGGGCATGGTCACGATCACCGATCCGACCGGCGAACTCACCGCCGAGGTCGATCCTGACGGGACGATCTCGCTCAACCACGACGGCACTCGCGTGCTCGATCCATCGCCGTATGGCATCAGAACGCCGTACGGTCAGTTCCCGGACGACTTCGCTCTGCGCGAGCAGTCCCAAGCCGAGATCGACGAGACCTACGAACTCTCCCACGGGAAGGAATCGAGCCCGCACTATCTGGCGACCGAGACGACGCTGACCTTCGCGGGCGACGGCGGGACCGTCGACCTCCAGGTCCGGGTCGCGACCGACGGCGTCGCCTACCGGTATCACATCGAGGGCGACCACGACCAGTATCTCCTGCCCGGCGACGAGTCCGGCTTCCGGTTCCCCGACGGGGCAGTCGCCTGGGTATCGGAGTACCAGGCCAACCACGAGGGCCACAGCTGCCAGTCGCCCGTGACCGCCCTCGAGGGCGAGTACAACCTCCCGGGACTGTTTCGCGTCGGCGAGTCCTGGGCACTCATCGCTGAGGCCGGCGTCGACGGCACCTGGATGGCCGGGCGACTCACCCCTGCCGACGACCACCCGGTCGGCGTCGACATCGCGTTCCCCGAGGCGAGTCCGACCTCCCACGTCTGGGGCCACGACCCCGTCACCTCGCCGTGGCGTGTCGCGATTGTCGGCGACCTCGCGACCGTCGTCGAGTCGACGCTGCCGACCGACCTCATCGAGGGGCCGGCGTTCGATCCCGAGTGGGTCGAACCGGGTCGCGTCGCGTGGTCGTGGTGGTCCAGCGGATCGCAAGTGCGGGATCTCGAGACCCAACAGGAGTACGTCGACTACGCTGCCGAGCGGGGCTGGGAGTACGTCCTCGTCGACTTCGAGTGGGATGAGGCGTGGATCCCAGACCTGGTTGAGTATGCCAACGAGCGCGGTATCGGTGTCGAACTCTGGGCCAATTTCATCGATCTGAACACCGAGAGCAAGCGTGAACAGCGACTATCCCGGTGGAGCGAGTGGGGCGTCGCCGGGATCAAGGTCGACTTCATGGATAGCGACGACCAGGGGCGGATGCAGTTCTACGCTGATCTGGCCGCCGATGCCGCCGAATACGAACTCACGGTCAACTTCCACGGCTCGGCCGTTCCGACGGGCCTGCGGCGGCGCTACCCCAACATCATGACCTACGAGGGCGTCCGCGGCGCTGAGTACTACAAGTGGGACACGAACACGCCCGAGCACAACACCATCCTGCCCTTCACCCGCAACGTGGTGGGGCCGATGGACTACACGCCGGTCACGTTCTCGGCCGAGCGGCGACTCACCTCGGCGGGCCACGAACTCGCGCTGTCGGTCGTCTACGAGTCGGGCCTCCAGCACTTCGCCGACAGCATCGAGTCCTACGCCGACCAGCCGCTCGCCGAGGACGTGCTCGCGGCCGTCCCCGCCGCGTGGGACGAGACGGTCTTCCTCGGCGGTCATCCCGGAAGCGAGGCGACGCTCGCCCGCCGGCGGGGTGAGCAGTGGTTCATCGGGTCGATCACCGCCGGGCCCGCCCGGACGGTCGAGGTATCCCTTCCCGATCTCGAGTTCCTCGACGCCTCGACGACGGCGACCGTCACGACCGACGCAGGGGACCGGGACCGGCTCGAAGCGTTCGAGCGGGATGTCTCCCCGGGCGGGACACTGTCGGTCCCCGTCGCCGAGCACGGCGGCTTCGTCGCGAGACTCTGAGGCGCGCCGTGTCGCGCCGTCGAAACCCCCCACGGACCGCCCGTCGAATCCGCCGGACGGCTGCGTTCCTTCGAACACAATTTATAAATACGAATTGGCCGCTCGACTAGGCTATGGGCTCTGCAATTCACGTCCAGCAGCGCGAACCGATCGCCGAGATCGACCCGAACCTCTATGGCCACTTCGCCGAGCACCTCGGGCGGTGCATTTACGGCGGACTGTGGGTCGGTGAGGACGACCGGGTCCCGACCGAGGACGGCGTCCGCATGGACACGATCGACCTTCTCGCGGATTTGGATATGCCTGTCCTGCGGTGGCCCGGCGGCTGTTTCGCCGACGACTACCACTGGGAGGACGGGATCGGCCCGCGCGAGGAGCGGCCGACCCGCCGCAACGCCTTCTGGACGCAGGGACGTGCGGACATCCCCGAAGAGCCCAACGAGTTCGGCACGGAGGAGTTCATGCGGGTCTGTGATCTGCTCGATGCCGAACCCTACCTCGCGGCCAACCTCGGCAGCGGGTCGCCCGGCGAGGCGGCCGACTGGCTGGAGTACTGTAACTACGACGGCGACACCGAACTCGCGAATCGCCGTGCGGAAAACGGCAGCGACGACCCTCACGACGTGAAGTTCTGGGGCGTCGGCAACGAGAACTGGGGGTGTGGCGGCCGGATGAGTCCGGAGCAATACGCCGAGGAGTTCCGTCGCTTCGCCACGTACCTCCGCAGCGTCGACGGCCTGCTGAGCGAGGAAGACGTCGAACTCGTCTCCGTCGGGCACATCCACGACGACTGGAACCGCAAATTCCTCGACGCGCTCGACGAGTGTGCGAGCTTCACCGAAGGCCCCTACGACCTGATGGAGCACATGTCCGTCCACCGGTACTACGAGGCGGGCAGCGACACGGACTTCGACGACGAGGAGTACTTCCGACTGCTCGCGCGCTCTCGCAAAGTCGGGGGTGACGTCGACAATGCGGTCGACGCGCTGTCGGTCTACGCCCCCGAATCCGACATCAGTATCGTCGTCGACGAGTGGGGCGTCTGGCACCCCGAGGCGACCAACACCAACGGCCTCGAACAGGAGAACACGGTCCGGGACGCGATTTCGGCGGCCGGCGTCTTCGACGACCTCCACGAGCGGGCCGACGTCGTCGCGATGGCGAACATCGCCCAGACGGTCAACGTCCTGCAATGCCTGGTCCAGACCGACGAGGACGACGCCTGGCCGACCCCGACCTATCACGTGTTCGACCTCTACGAGGGCCACGCCGGCGGGACGGCCCTCGATACGGTGGTCGACACCGACGCCCACGAGGTCGAGGACGAGCCATACGACGTGCCGCTGGTGAGTGCCTCGGCCTCCGAGCACGACGAGGAGATCTATGTGACGCTGTCGAACCGGGCCCTGGAGAGCGAGGACGTCACCCTTACGCTCGACGACGATGGCGCAACTGTCCGCGACAGCGCGGTGCTGTTCGCCGACACCGACGTCGAGGCGTACTCGCGGAAGGACAACGCGGCGGCGTTCGCGCCCGAGGAGATCGACGTCGAGGCGACCGGCGACGGGACGTTCGAGGTCACGGTCCCGGCGAGTTCGGTCGTGGCGCTGACCCTCGACGCCTGATACTGACGCCTCCGTGTGGTTTCGGCAGACTCGGTGGGAAGCGTTTTTGCCGTCCGCTGTGTTGGCCGAGAGCATGAACGACCCACGGGAGTCGCCCTCGATCGGTGACGTCACGATCGACGACGAGTTCTTCCGGCCGCGACGCGAGGTCAACCGCGAGGTCACGATCGAATACCAGTACGAGCAACTGGAGGCGGCGGGCACCCTCGACAATTTCCGGCGGGTGCGCGACGGCGAACGCGGCGGGCACAGCGGCATGTGGTTCCAGGATTCGGATGCCTACAAGTGGATCGAGGCGGCGAGTTACGTCCTTGCCTCGCGGGACGACGACGACCTGGAAGCCCGCGTCGACGAGGTGATCGATCTGATCGCCGATGCCCAGGGGGCCGACGGCTACCTCAACACCTACTTCGACCTGGAGGTACCCGACAAACGCTGGAGCAACCTCAACACGATGCACGAACTGTACTGCGGGGGCCACCTGATCGAGGCCGCGGTCGCGCACTACCGCGCGACCGGCAAGGAGACCCTGCTCGACGTGGCGCGGGACTTCGCCGATCACGTCGACGAGATGTTCCCCGAGCAGATCGACGGCGCGCCGGGCCACCAGGAGATCGAACTCGCGCTGATCAAACTCGCTGCCGTGACCGACGAGGACCGGTATCGCGACCTCGCGGCATACTTCGTCGACGTGCGCGGGACGACCGATCGCTTCGCGTGGGAGAACGACCACCGCGAGGAGATCGCGACGCTCGAGGAGTGGGAGGGCGACGAGGGCGGTGCGGAGGGTGACGGTGAGATCGGGGCGGACGACGAAGACGCCGACAGCGATGGCGACGCCGAGGAGGGCAATGACGACGCTGAGGGAGGTAATGACGACGCTGCGGAGGAGAACGACGAGTGGGAGGACGCCGAGGTCGAACCGTACGACGCGAGTTACAACCAGGCCCACGCCCCATTGCGGGAGCAGGACGCCGTCGAGGGCCACGCCGTCCGGGCGATGTACTACTTCGCCGGCGCGACCGACGTCGCCGCCGAGACGGGCGACGATGGTCTGCTCGCCCACCTCGATGACCTCTGGGAGAACATGACGACGCGACGGATGTACGTCACCGGTGGGATCGGTTCCCAGCACCCCGGCGAGCGCTTCACGATCGATTATCACCTGCCGAACGAGACGGCCTACGCCGAGACGTGCGCGGCGATCGGGAGCATCTTCTGGAACCAGCGCCTGTTCGAAGCGACTGGCGACGCAAAGTACACTGATCTGATCGAGTGGACGCTGTATAATGCCGTACTGCCGGGCGTCTCGCTCGACGGGCGGGAGTTCTTCTACGACAACCCGCTCGCGAGTGACGGTGACAGCCACCGGGAGGGGTGGTTCGACTGTGCGTGCTGTCCGCCGAACGTCGCGCGATTGCTCGCCTCGCTCGAACGGTATCTCTACGCCACCGACGACGAGGCGCTCTACGTCAACCAGTACGTCGGCGGGAGGGCCGAACTATCGGTCGCTGGGACGGCCGTCTCGATCAGCCAGGTTTCCGATCTACCCTGGGAGGGCAGCGTCACGCTCGACATCGACGCCGCGGAACCAGCCACGTTCGCCCTCCGGCTCCGGGTGCCCGGCTGGGCCGAGGATGTCTCGATCGCGGTCGACGGCGAGGCGGTCGACACGGCCGTCGACGCCGCGGACGCGCCGACGTACGTCACGCTCGACCGGGAGTGGGCCGACGCCGAGATCAGCGTCGAGTTCGGGATGTCCGTCGAGGTGTTCGAAGCCCACCCCGACGTCGCGGCCGACGCCGGCCGCGTGGCACTGACGCGCGGCCCGCTGGTGTACTGTCTGGAGGGCGTCGATCACGACCGCCCGCTCCACCAGTACGCGATCGATCCCACGACCGATTTCGCGGCGACTCATCGCGAAGACGTGCTTGACGGAGTTACCGTCCTCGACGGCGAGGCCACGGTGCCGTCACTCGACGGCTGGGACGATGAACTCTACCGGCCCGCTGTCGAAACTGCGACGGAGAACGTGTCGATCACCGCCGTCCCCTACTACGCCTGGGACAACCGCGAGCCCGGCGAGATGGCTGTCTGGGTGCGAGAAGCGTAGGGGCCTCTACAGCTGCGCGAGGTCGTGCATTTCGTCTTTGGTGTTCTGATAGAGTCGCTTGTAGATGTCGTAGTACTCGTCGTAGGTGTCGACGTTCTCTGGCTCCGGCGTGTACACCTCACCAGTCTCGGTCCACTCGGTGGCGACGTCGTAGTCCTCGAACAGTCCCGTCCCGACGCCGACGACCAGCGCGTCGCCAAGCGGCGCGCCGACGCCGCCGGCCGGCACCTCCATCCGCCGGCCCGTGACGTCCGCGAGGATCTGCATCCAGAGCTCGGAGTTCGAAACGCCGCCGACGACGCTGGTCTCGTCGTTCAGCGGAATTCCGATCTCCTCGGCGACCTCGACGTTGTGCCGGAGGCTGTACCCGCCGGCCTCCATCAGCGCCCGGTACATGTGGGACTTGCCGTGATAGAGCGACAGTCCGGTGAACATCCCGCGCGCGTCCGGATCCCAGATGGGCGAGCGCTCACCCTTGAAGTACGGCAGCGCGACCAGTCCCTCCGAGCCGGCCGGGATCTCTTCGGCTTTCATGTTCAGCAACTCGAAGGGATCGACGTCGACGAGTTCGCCGGCCTGCTCTTCGGGGCCGCCGAACTCGTCCTTGAACCACTCGATGAGCCCGCCAGTCGTGGCTGACCCGCCCCAGGTGTAGATCTTTTCCTCGCCCTCGGCGACGTGTGGCATCGAGACGAGCTGCTGGTCCAGGCCCGCACCCTCGTGGATGGTCCCCCAGCACGTCGAGGTGCCCATCATGCTCACGTTGTCGCCCTCCTCGAACGCACCGGCGGCGAGCGTCGCCATCGGCGCGTCGACGCCGCCAGCGAGGACGGGCGTTCCCTCCGGCAGCCCGCTCGCTTCGGCCGCATCGGCGGTCACCTCGCCGACGATCTCCTCAGTGGGAACCAGCCGTTCGGGGAACTTCTCGATCGGGATCTCCAGCATCTCGCAGGCCTCCTCGGACCACGCCAGGTCGTGGATGTCGAAGACGCCGCCGACGTTGCCGGCCGAGGAGTAATCGACGGCCAGCTCGTCGGTCATGACGTACTCGACGTAGTTGTTCGGCGGGACGAAGTTCTCGATGTCGTCCCAGACCTCGGGCTCGTGTTCCTTGATCCAGCGGATCTTCGTGTACCCGTAATACGAATCGACGTAGTTGCCGGTGATCTCGAAGAGCCGATCGAGGTCGACATTCTCCTTGACCCACTCGACCTGGTCGGTCGCGCGGCGATCCATCCAGATGAGACAGGGGTAGACCGGTTCGCCCTCGCTATCGAGGGGGACGCCCGCGCCGCCGTAGAGGCTGGAGATGCTGATCCCGCGGATCTCGCTGGGATCGACCTCGGCCTCGTCGATGGCTTGCTGGATCGAGTCGTAGGTGGCTTCGACCCAGACGTCGGGCCACTGCTGGGCCCACGACGGTTCGGGTTGTTCGACTTCGTAGCCGGCATTGCCCGTGCCCAGCACCTCGCCTTCCGGCGAGACCAGGATCGTCTTCGTGCTGTTCGTCCCGATGTCCGTCCCCACGAGGTATTGTCCGTCCATCGGAATCACTCCTGGCCGTAGCCCTCGAGATACTCCTGGTTGAGGCGTTCGGCCTCCTCGTCGGGGATCTCCTCGGGCGTGCCCAGGTCCTCGGCAATCGAGGAGATCTTCGCGCTGTGTTCGATGTGGAGCGCTGCCTTCAGCGCGTCGCCGGGGGTGTCACCGGCGGCGAAGAGGCCGTGGTTTTTCATCAGCAGGCCCTGGAACTTGCCATCGCCCGTGTGCTTGGCGAACTCCTCGCCGATGGCTTCGGTGCCCGGCGGGACGTACGAAGAGACGGGGATCGACTCGCCGAACGTGTCGGCGAGTTCGGTGACGTAGACGGGGAGTTCCCGCCCGGCGGCGGCGAAGGCGGTCGCGTACGTCGAGTGAGTGTGGATGATCCCGCCGAGTTCCTCGTTTGCCCGATAGATGTGGAGGTGTGCGCCTGTATCGACCGAGGGTTTGAGATCGCCCTCGACGACCTCGCCGTCCATGTCCACGACGACGAGGTTCTCCGGCGAGAGTTCGTCGTAGTCGACGCCGCTGGGCTTGATCACGACGCGATCGCCCTCACGACCGCTGACGTTCCCGCTGGTGCCCCTGACGAGGTCGTTTTCCGGCAGTGCCATCAGCGTCTCGTAGACCGTCTCGCGTAGACTCTCGAGTGCCATGTTCACCCGACCGTTCGCTTGGGTGGGTAAAATCTCTTGGTACTGCTCGACCCGGGTTCTATCGGTCGAATCTGTCGACGATATCAACAAAATACTTTTGAACTGATCGTCGTAGTGTCACGTATGGTCGACATCGCAGAGGTCGCTCTGGGTCTGGGACTCACACTCGCCGGGGTCGCGTCGATCGTCGGCGCTCGCTCGATCGCGGACCTCTCCGAGCAACTGGACGCGATCGGGAGCACGCACTCGGCCGCCGAGACGGAGGCGGCGCCGTGGAAAGTCTCGATGTACAGATATTCCGGTGCGTTCATCGTCTTTCTCGGCCTGCTGTTCGTCCTGGCCGGTCTCGGGCTTTGAACCGGCACTGGCCTCCTTTGGTTTCCGCTAGTGCCAGGGCTCCTCGGCCACGTCGTGCATCGACTCGACCCGATGATCGGGGACGGGGTCCGGGTCGATGCTGGCGTCCCCGTCGAGCCAGACCGACCGCAGGCCGGCGTTGTGTGCGCCGGTGACATCGGCTGAGAGAGAGTTGCCGACGTGAACGGCACGCCCGGCGTCGACTCCAAGTTCGTCGAGCGCCGTGTAGAACGGTTCGGGATCGGGCTTGTAGGCCGCGTCGTGGCCGCCGTGTACGATCGTCTCGAAGCGGTCTCCGATCCCGAGGCCGGCGAGTTTCTGGGATTGCATCCACGGGTCGCCGTTGGTGACGAGGCCGACGCGATACCGCTCGGCAGCCGTTTGGACGGCCTCCCGCGCCCCGGGCAGAAACCGGACGTTCGACTGGTCGCGCTCGGCCTCGAAGGCCTCGGCGACGGCCCGACCCACGCCTTCGTCGAGTCCCGCCTCCTCGGCGAACGCCGCGAAACTCCGCCGGCGGAGGTCCCGAATGTCGTCACCCGGGCGTGCGAACTCCTCGAAGCGATCGTAGAACGTCTCGATCGGGAACCAGGGCTCGACGCCGACGCGCTCGAAGGCCGCCGACAGCACGTCCCCGGCGGGGCGGCGATACTCACAGAGGGTGTCGTCAAGATCGAACAGCACGGCGTCGACGGTCATTGTGCGTCCAGAGGGGCCCGTGATTCAAAACGACAACGGACAGCGCTGACCGAAGGGCTTTCATCCTGGCCAGCACCCTCTCAGCCATGATCGTCGCCGAATGCGGGATCGATTACGAGGGCCTGACCACGTCCGCCGATCTCGACTTCACAGAGCGCTCTTGGCTGGCGGAGTGATTCACGAACCGCTCTTGGCTGGCGGAGTGACGACTTCGCTCACTCCTTGACGGCAACCATTCGCAGCCGGCGGTAGTCCGCCGTCCAGGTCTCGCCGTCGAAGTATTCCTCCCGCAGGGCGTCTTCGGCGTCGCTGATGACGGCCGCTCGGGTCTCGTTGTCGAGATGGTCGAGCAGGTCGTCACAGAACATGTCGTAGAGCTGTCGAAGGCCGTTCTTACCGCCGTCGAGTTCGGTCGGCCGGTCGAACAGCCGCGCCAAGCGGACTTCGAATCCGTGATCCGCAAGCCGTGGCGCGTATTCGTCGATGCTCGCGAAGTACCACGGCAGTTCGGCGTCGTATCCCCGCTCCCGGAGTGCCGACTGGAGTGCCCCGTTGATCGCGGCCACGTTCCCGCGGCCACCGAACTCCGCCACCAGCCGGCCATTCTGGACCAGCGCGTCGGCGATGGTCGAGAGCAGTGCATCCTGATCGTCGATCCAGTGGAAGGCAGCGTTCGAGAAGACGGCATCGAACGACTCGTCGGGGTCGAATGCCGTCGCGTCGGCCACCCGAAACGTCGGCTCGGAATGTCGATCGCGGGCCGCGTCGATCATCTTGGCGGAACTGTCTATCCCGACGACTTCAGCCTCGCTCGCTGCGATCTCGGCTGTCAGTTCTCCCGTCCCACAACCGATGTCGAGAATCCGCTCGCCCGGCTGTGGATCGAGCAGCGACAGCAGCGACTCGCCGTACTCGTAGACGAACGCGTGATCCTCATAGGCCGCCGGATCCCAGTCGTTTCCGTCGCTCATCTCACAGCCCGAAACTCTCGACGAGTAGTGCCTCGTCGGTCTCGCCGTAGACGGCCGTCTCCCCACCGATGACGTCGACGGTGACCTGCGCGGGGCCGAAGACGTCCGCGGGCAGCTCTTCGAAGTCCCAGTCGGCGTCCTCGAAGATCTCGGCGAAGGGTTGGCTGTACTCTTCGCCTGCCGTCGAGGGTATCTCTTCGAACCTGTCGAAGCCGGACTCGACGGTGAGATGGACGCGACCGCCGTAGGCGAGTGCGTCGTTCGTCCGCGCGATAGCCGCCTCCTCGCTTTCGGCGACGGGCGCGACGGGTGCGACGCCCGATACCGAGTGGACATCTTCGGGATCGTAGCCCAACTCAAACAGCTGGAAGACGGCAGATTCACTCGCTCGCGCGCCCGCTGCGACGCTGCCGGTAATCGACGCCGTCGAAAACGCCGGCAGGAAGACGCTACTTTCGGGGACGCCCGCGAGGTCGGCGACCTGGGCTGCGGCCGCCTCGGTCGGCAGCGCGTCGCTCTCGACGGCGAGCACGGCGAAGTCGAAGGCCTCGACGTACTCCAGCCGCTCGAAGATGTCCTCTCTGGCGACCAAGGCCCGTGCGGGGCCGCTACCCAGCCCTTCGAAATCCTCGGTCGCGAGTTCCCAGCCGGCCTTCTGCCCGGCGAGCAGCGCCAGTGCCGGGTGGTCGGTCGTCACCTCGACGTGGGGGAGGGCGGCGTCGCCGACCGACTCCAGTCGCGTGGTGACGGAGGCGAGTCCCGCGGTCTGGATCTCGGTGAGCATTAGCCCCGCTTCGACGCCACCAGCGTGCTCGACGCCGAAGTCGAGGACCGTCGTCTCGTTGTCGAGTCGATACTCCGCGATGCCGAGCTCGTCGGCGAAGTCGATGGCCTCGTCGACGAGTTCGGTGCCGAGGCGATTGAGTTGGTCCATACGCCCCGATCGATCCCCGACCCTGAAAACCCATCCCTCCCGGCTAGTTGGTACCGGTCCGGTGTCACATCCCAACGCGAGGGGTCTTACTCCTCGGCGTCGCGTTTGGGATCGTGCCCGAGTTCCTCGGCGACGGACTCGACTTTCTCGCCGGCAGCGTGTTCGACGGCGCGCTTGTCGTCGATCTTGAGGAACGTCTCGACGCGATCGGCGTCGACCGCCGCGTGGGCGTCGGCGGCCGCTTCGAAGAGCGCCGCTGCGTCCTCGGCTTCGATGATCGTCCCCATCGGCGTGGTCTCGTAGCCGACGTCGTGTTCCTCGATCGCGGCGACCGCCTTGGCGACCTCGCCCGACATGCTGCCTTCGATGACCGGTGCGACGCTCAGGAAGCCAAACGCTGTCATAGGTGCGTGTGGGTTCGCGGCGTACAAAACGGTTCGTGGTCTGTCTCGAAACGACGGAAGAAGAGGGGTCAATCCTGTAACCACTCGTACCACGTGTCGATCTCGACGTATTCGTCACGGAGTTCCTCGGCTCCGTACTGTTCGAACACTTCTTCGACAGTCCGAGCGAATCCCTCCGGATCGTCGTCGGGTAGTGACTGGTCATAGTAGATCAGCAGTCCAGCGTGGTCCGTTTTGCGATGCAGCAATTCGAAATCCCTCGCGTTGTTCGACACCAACACGACGTCGTTTCGGTCACACCATTGGAGCAACTCCTCGTCTGTCGTGTATTCGCCGAACCGATCTTTTGCTTGGCTGACGTCGAATCCGCGGTCCCGAAGCACGTGTTCGCAAATCCGGCTGACGTGTTCGTCTAGAAGCAGCTTACTCATGAAACCGGTTCTTTCGGCTGCAGCGACGACTCACGCAACCGGTCGCGCGTCTCCGCGTTCTCCCGTTCGACCGCCCGGATTTCCTCGATGTTGTCATAATAATACGAGAGGGCCTCGTAGACGGCCCCCAACGAGATATCGAGCTGATCAGCTACGTAAGCGGGTGCATACCCTGCATCGACGACTTTCCCGGCGACGTGTCGGACGCCGATTCGGGTCCCCTCGATCCGCGGTTCTCCCCCGAGGATGTCCTCGGTTCGGACGATGCTTGACATTGTATACAGACATTGATCGTGTCGATATTTAAACGTTCGTCAGGGTCTCACCCGTCTGGTATCTATTTCCCAGCCAATTACCTGAATTGACTCTTTCACCCTCACCAGGTCAGGCCGTCGTACTCGATTCCGTCCCGGGGCTCGACGATCCGGCGACCGTCGATCACGACGGGCTCGGCCATCGCCTCGAACTCCGCATCGAGGGCCCCAAACTCGTCCCAGTCGGTGACGAACAGCGCCGCGCTGGCACCCTCTAAAGCTTCGGCCGCACTGTCGGCGTAGGTGATGTCGGGGTACTGCTCGCGCATGTTCTCGGTCGCGACGGGGTCGTAGGCGACGATCTCGGCGTCACGCTCCAGTAGCCCCTCGATGACCGGGACGGCTCGCGTATAGCGGATGTCGTCCGTCCCAGGCTTGAACGCCAGCCCCATCACGGCGACGCGCTTGCCCGCAACGTCGGTGTGGTCGTCCAGCAGATCGAGGAGACGTTCGGGCTGGCGGTCGTTGACCTCGACCGTGGCGTCGAGCAGGACGGGGTCGTAGTCGCGGTCGCGTGCGGCGGCGCGGATCGCCGCGACGTCCTTGGGGAAGCAGCTGCCCCCCCACCCTAGGCCCGAGCGGAGGAAGTGTTCGTCGATGCGGTGATCCAGCGCGATGGCGTCGGCGACCTCGTAGGCGTCGACGCCGTACTCCTTGCAGATGTTCCCGAGTTCGTTGATCAGGCTGACCTTCGTCGCGAGGAAGGCGTTGTTTGCGTACTTGATCATCTCCGCTTCGCGGATCCCCGTCTCGACGATCGCGGGATCGCCCGCCGCGGCCTCGACCAGCGGTTCGTAGACCCGATTCAGCGTCTCGACCGCTTGGTCGTCCTCGGCCCCGATAACGATCTTGTCCGGGTCCTTGAAATCATCGAGGGCGAACCCTTCCCGGAGGAACTCGGGGTTCATCGCGATCCGGAACCCCTCGCCCACGGTCTTCCCCGAGGCGTCCTCGATGATCGGGGCGATCGTCTCGGCCGTCGTCCCGGGGATGACGGTACTCTTGACGACCACGAGGTGGTCGTCGTCCTTCTCGGCGATGACGTCACCGAGTGACTCCGCGGCGGCTTTCATCGCCGAGAGGTCGATACTGCCGTCATCGTTGGAGGGTGTGGGCAGCGCGAGGAACGTGACGTCGCTGCCGGCAACCTCGTCGTAGTCCGTGGTCGCGACGAGGGCGTCTCCGCCGTGGGCGGCCATGAGCTCGTCCAGGCCGGGCTCGTGGATGGGTGCCTCGCCGTTGTTGACGGCTGCCACGACGTCCTCGTCGATATCGACGTTCGTGACCGTGTGTCCCAACTCCGCGAACCAGGCGGCGATCGTCGTGCCGATGTATCCGCTGCCGACGACGCTTACGTGCATCGTTCTGATTTCCTGCCCATCGGATTTGGTTGTTTCCCTTTCGATATCGGGTTCACGATCGAACGTGGGTTTCAACGGTGATTCCTCTCACAATTGTGCGATCGGTATTTCATTCAGGAATCGGACCGAATTGTGGTTTGAGATCCCAGACGAGGTAGATCCCGCCGATCCACTCTTCACGGCAGTCGAGATGCTTCGGGACACCCCCGTCCGCGATGGCGTATCGACGAACGCAGCCACGGTCGGTGACCTCGTCGAGGAGTGGACTGGGGACGCCGGGATGTCTCGACTGGGAGATCCGGAGTGACGATCGAAGTCGAAGACGGTAGTGTCGGCCCACGATTCGGTCGAACCGCGGCGAGCCTGCTGGCCGACGGCAAGGCATATACTTCCCGGACCGAAATACCGAATTGATGAAAGCTGTCGTACTCGCGGCGGGCAAGGGCACCCGCCTCCGACCCCTGACCGAGGACAAGCCGAAGGTGATGGTCGAGGTCGACGGCAAGCCCCTCCTGACGCATAGTTTCGAACAACTGATCGACCTCGGCGTGGACGAACTCATCGTCGTCGTCGGCTATCGCAAGCAGGACGTCATCGACCACTACGACGACGAGTTCGATGGGGTGCCGATCACCTACACCCACCAGCGTGAACAGAATGGGCTGGCCCACGCGCTGTTGACCGCCGAGGAGCACATCGAGGACGACTTCATGCTGATGCTCGGGGATAATATCTTTCGGGCCAACCTCGAAGACGTCGTCAAGCGCCAGCGCGAGGAGCGCACCGACGCAGCCTTCCTCGTCGAGGAGGTTCCATGGGACGAAGCCTCGCGCTACGGCGTCTGTGATACCAACGACTACGGCGAGATCGTCGAGGTGATCGAGAAACCCGACGATCCGCCGTCGAACCTTGTGATGACCGGCTTCTATACGTTCTCGCCGGCCATTTTCCACGCCGCGAAGCTCGTCCAGCCCTCCGACCGCGGCGAGTACGAGATCAGCGACGCGATCGACCTGCTCCTCCAGAGCGGCCGCACGATCGACGCCATCCGACTCGACGGCTGGCGTATCGATGTCGGCTATCCCGAAGACCGCGACCGCGCCGAGGAGCGGTTGCAGGACGCCGAACCCGACGCCCCGGAGTCGACGCCCACCTGACGCTTCCGACGACTTTTTGATCGTCCCCGTCACATCGCTGTCCATGCAAATTCTGGTCACCGGCGGCGCGGGCTTCATCGGCGGGCACCTCGCCGAGCGGTTCGTCGCCGACGGTCACGATGTCGTCGTTCTGGACAATTTCGATCCGTTCTACGCCAGGGAGATCAAGGAACACACCGTCGAAATCTGCCGGGACACGGCTGCTGACGGCGACGGTTCCTACGAACTCGTCGAGGGTGACGTCCGCGACGCGGACCTGGTCGCGGAACTCGTCGCCGAGGCTGATTACGTCTATCACGAGGCCGCCCAGGCGGGCGTCCGCCGGAGTGTCGAGAACCCCCGCAAGTACGACGCGGTCAACGTCGACGGGACGCTGAACGTTCTCGACGCCGCCCGCGAGCACGGCATCGAGCGGGTCGTCGTCGCCTCCTCGTCGTCGGTCTACGGCAAGCCCATCTCGCTGCCCTACGACGAGGAAGATCCGACGATGCCTGTTAGCCCCTACGGGGCCTCGAAACTCGCCCAGGAACGCTACACCTGCGCGTACGCGAACTGCTACGACCTCCCCGCGGTCGCCCTGCGCTACTTTACCGTCTACGGCCCGCGGATGCGACCTAACATGGCGATTTCGAACTTCGTCTCCCGGGCTATCAACGACGAGGCCCCGGTCGTCTACGGCGACGGCTCCCAGATCCGCGATTTCACCTACATCGAGGATATTGTCGAGGCGAACGTCCGACTGCTTTCGACCGACGCCGCCGACGGCGAAGCCGTTAACATCGGTAGCAACGGGACGATCGAGATCAAGACGCTCGCCGAAGAAATCCGCGATCAACTCGCGCCGGAGCTCGAGCTCGAGTACGCCGAGCGCCACGACGCCGATGCCGAGGCCACCCACGCCGACGTCTCGAAGGCCGCGGCGTTGCTGGGCTACGAACCCTCGACATCGATCCGTGAGGGCGTCTCGAAGTTCGTCGAGTGGTACCGGGCGAATCGCGAGTGGTACGAACCGCTGGTCCGGGAAAGCTGAGAGGCTGGGTGGCGAAATTTATCTTCCGGGAAAGAATATATTAGTCAGCGGCGCCAATTCTTTGCCATGGCACCGACGTTCGACGTGGCCGCGGCGTTCGAGGGGGAACTCGCGGACGCGCCGACGGACGAGCGGGTCTACCGGGTGGCACTCCAGCTTCACGAGCCGGCCCGGATCGCCGACATCGCCGACAGGGCCGATTGCACGCCCGATACAGCCCGTCGGCACTGTCGGCGGCTCGCCGATATCGGCGTCCTCGAGGCGGTCTCCGAGCAACCGGAGACGTATCGACGCAACGAGTCGTACTTCGAGTGGCGCAAACGGGACCGCCTCGCCGAGCTCTCGACCGCGGAGTTACGGGAGCGTCTCGCGGATCTCACCGACCGGGACGCGACGTTCCGGGAGACGTACGGCGTGAGCGATCCGGACGCCGTCGACGCACTCGAACACGCCGAGTACGACGCCGTCGAGGAGGTCTGGCTGGACGTCAGCGAGTGGCGGACCGTCAGACGCCGGATCGAGCGCCTCGAGGCGGTCCGACAGCGGCGGGCGAACGACTCCTCGTCGCATTCGGAACCAGCCTGACCGTGTCGGGGGACGGGCCGCGACAGGTCAACGAAGCCCTGCTGGACCATCTGCGGTCGATTTTCGGTCGTCTCTCGAGTGTGAACCGGGTGTCGCTGTTCCCGCCGAACAGACAGGAGAGTCTGGTGATCGAGTTCGAGACCGCTGCGTATCCGGAATCGATCGGTGCGGTCCGTCTCGAGGTCCGTGCGTACACAAACGGCGACTTTCACGTCTCCTATCTGGAGACGCATATCGGTGAGTTGCGCCAGTGTCGGTTCGATCGCCACGACCAGAATCACAACAGTCGCGATCACTTTCACCCGCTGCCGGACGCCAGCACGGGGGACGCACAGGATCGGGAATTCCCGACCGACCTGACGACGGTGATCCGTGAGGTCGTATTGCCGTGGGTGGAAACCCGATTCGGCGATCTCTGGGACGATGCGTGACCGCCTCGCGAATGCGCCCCGGAGCGGGTGACCTGACGGATTCGTGCTCTCACCGCGATCGCTGCCGGACGAGTTTCGCGCGGCGGGTCTCGAACTCCTCGTCAGTAAGCTCCCCCCGGGCGTACCGTTCTCGGAGGGTATCGACGGCGCGATCGCTGTGTTCACGCCCTTCGTCGGCCCTCGATGTCGCGCCCGATCGGGATCGGCGGCCATCTCGCGTGTAAGCGAAGAGACCGATGATCCCGAGGCCGAGCAGTATCCAGAACGCGAGGCCGAACCCCGGGATCCCGAACCCGCCGTAGCCGCCGCCCGTCATGCCACCGCCGCCGTGCTGGGCGCTCGCGGTGCCGACCGTTGCGAGCAGGCCCACGGCGAGGACGCCGCCCCCGACGATGGCTTGCGGGAATCTCCGCGACGCCGGGTTCGAACCCGCAGGCTCGGCTTCGACCGTCCGACCGACGCCGTCAGCGTGCTTCCCAGTCAGCATCCATGTCCTCCCCCGTACATTCCACCGTGGCCACCGCGTTCGTCGTGGCGGTCGGTAGGGTCGCCGTCGATCGACGCGTGCGGGTGGATCCCGACGCTGTTACCGTCGCCAGGCCACCCGCTTTCGTTCACGCCAGCGTGTCCGCTATTCCAGACGGTCGCGTTCGCGTGCGTCGTTCGCCATTCGGTCGTGTTTATGTGCGTCGACCGCCACTCGATTTCGGTCATTCCCATGTGAGCGGCCATCCACGCGGTCGTATTGCCGTCCGGATGGCTTGGGCCGTATGCGTGCATCCGAATCCGCTGGTCGTCGTGTCGGTCTTGCTCTGTACCGTTCTCGTGCGGTTCGTCCACTGTGATTCCGTCGCCGTGGGCGCTGATCAGCGGAACGGCGATCACCACACCCAGGATTGCGATCCCGACGAGAAACCAGGTTACTGCGTTCGGTTCTGCCATCGTGGTTCACCTCGACACTCGGTAGGGTCCTCCGGTGGTTATTCACGAGGGTGTGAACGCAACCACGAGATCGTCCGAGACCGTTTCTAACTGCCGCTAATCGTTTCTCTTCGAAGCGACCGTTCATCGCGGGCGAATTCGGCATCCGTCGGCAGATCGGATCAGGACTCCCGGTTCGCCCCGAGTTCCTCGCTCGGATAGATCCGGTAGGTCCGCCCCTGGCGTTCCCGATAGAGCAAGCCCCGTTCCTCGAGGTCGGTCACCGTTTGGCTCACTTTGCTCTTCGAGAACGACGACCGGTCCCGGAGTTCGATCTGCGTGATCCCCGGCGATTCGAAGACGGGTTCGAGGACCTGGCGTTCGTCCTCGGGCAAGAGATCCAGCACGCGCCCGGTCGGATTCGCCTCGGGAGCGGTCGCCTGCCCGTCGGTCGCGTCGGTTTCGGCGCTCTCGGCGGCTGAGTCGTCTGTGGTCGATTCCTCGTCCGTCTGTCCGGCGGCGTCTTCCGACGCTGGCGTCGCCTGGGGCTGGTCCGGTTGCGTCCCGGCCTGTCCCGGCCGAGTTTCGGCTTGCCCCGGTCGAGTCCCGGTCTGTCCGGATCGTGTCCCGGCTTGCCCCGCCCCGAATTCGGGCCGGACGAGAAGATAGAGTCCGCCCAGGACGGCGGCGATCACCAGCGTTCCGAGGGCGTACCACAGCGGGTCCGGGCCGTGCATCGACCCCATCGAGGTGTCCATCATCGAACCCATCGTCCCGTCGGCGGTCCGCCGCCGGGTCGCGTTCCAGGTGAGTCCGCCGCCGAGGAGGAGCATCACGCCGAGCAGGATCCCCGCCGCGATGTCGGCGCGTCGCCGGTTCATACGGATCCCCTCGGCTCGTCGGATCGGCCGTCCATGGACATACTTCGAGTCCCAGGAATGAACGGGTTGTGATTCGGCTTGCTCGCTGACTGTGGGTCGCGACGCGATTCCCTAGTCGCTGAGGGCTGTATCGCGGAACTCCGAACCATGCAGACCAACGCCGAACTCAACGAGACCGACCCGACGAGGCTCTGGGAGCACCTGGAATGAGGCCTGTTAACACGAACATGTCACGCCACTGGTCGAGTCAGATCCGCTCGCCGGGTAGTTGGTCGTTCGTCGGTCCATCGCAGAACGTCTGCGGCTCGGTCGAAGGTATCACTCGTCCGCGAGCGCTGCCTCGCCCGATCGCAGCGCCGTTTCGAGTGCAGACGAGTCTTTCATCGTCTCCATCGGCGTTGGCGGCTCTGGATCGGCTGGATGTTCGCCCAACTGTCGGTGCCACCACTGGACATCGTGCCACGAGCCTTGCTTGTGCCCGGCCGCGGGAAAGGTTCCCACCGGCTCGAACGCGAAGTTCTCGTGGAGGCTCACACTCGCCGAGTTCGGCAGCGTCACCGCGGCGTACGCGTCGACGTAGCCCTGTTCGCGCAGGGTTTCCAGCAGCGATGTGTATAGTGCGGTGCCGACGCCCGATTGCTGGATGTCGTCGTCGACGTAGACTGTGAGTTCGACCGCCCAGGCGTAGGCCGCCTTCGACCGGAGCGAACTCGCCGTCGCGTAGCCCACGACGCCTTCGTTCTCGGTCTCACAGACGATCCAGGGGAACGCCTCGTGGGTCTGCTCGATCTGGTCGGTCATCTCCTCTGTCGTCGGGACTTCGGTCTCGAAGGTGATCGCCGTCGATTCGACGTACGGCGCGTAGATCGACCGGATCGCAGGCCCGTCCGCGGGCGTGGCGATCCGGAGCGACGCGTGCATATTCGAACGATTTGCTTGCGGGTACTGGAGTGTTGTGTTCCTCCAGTCACCAATCCGTCCAGGTTGTTTTCGTTCGTATTCCAATCTCCCCGATCTTTTTATACGGGAGTCGGGTCAGATGGGAATACAACATCGATCGGTGGCTCTCGCTGACTGTCGAAACGCGACACTGAATGCCACCTCCGTAACTACGACGCTATCATGCCAATCGAAATCACAGGCGAACACACGACCGCCGAATTTCTCGTCGACGAGGAGTCGCTCATCGAGGACAACTGTCTCGACCAGGTCCGGACGCTCGTTGACCACCCTGCATTCACCGAGCCGATCCGGATGATGCCCGACGCCCACGTCGGCGCGGGCGCACCCATCGGGTTCACCATGCCCTTGCCGGACCGGGTCGTGCCCAACATCGTCGGCGTCGACGTCGGCTGTGGTATGGTCGCGACGAACCTCGGCGAGGACCTACCACTTGACGGCCCGGAACGCGAGCGGCGGGTGCGCGAGGCCGTACCGATGGGGCGGGCCGTCCACGACTACGACGACGCGCCGCATCTCGTTGAGGAATTCCCGTTCGAGGGGGCGAACGACGTGTTCGAACGCTTTGACGCCGCCTACCGCGAGCGCTTCGGCCGCCCGATCGACCCGCTCGAGTTCGACTTCGAGGGCTACGATGGGGCGTACTTCAAGGCGCTGTGCCGGCGCGTGCTCGCTGGATCCCGGCAGGGCATGGGTTACGTGATCCGCGGTGCGGGCACGCTCGGCGGTGGCAACCACTTCGTCGAGTTCGCGAAGGCTCGCGATTCCGGTGAGTACTGGCTGGTGATCCACAGCGGCTCGCGGTATCTCGGCAAGTCCGTCGCCGAGTACTGGCAGGAGAAGGCGACGCAGTATCGCGAGGCCGACGCGATCCGCGAGGCGATACCCGAGGAATACGCCGAGTATCTGAAGTTCGACCCCGAGACGGTCAGCGACGCGGACCTCTTCGCGTGGGTCACCGGCGGGAAGGGCAAATCGCACGTCCGCAAAGACGCGATCCGGGCGGACTTCGACGGCGAGGAGGTCGACGAGGTCTTCCGGGCGCTGTCTCGGCCGCAGGAAGCTCTCGAAGATCGCAACGAGGATCTCGACTGGCTGGAAGGTCAGGAGGCCCACGGCTACTTCGTCGACATGCTGTTCGCCCAGCAGTACGCCCGCTGGAACCGGGAGCTGATGAGCGACGCTATCTGTGCGGCGCTGGATCTCGAGCCTGTCGATCGATTCCAGTCGATCCACAACTACGTCGACTTCCGCGACCTGACTATCCGAAAGGGCGCGACGCCGGCCCGGGACGGACAGCGCCTCGTCATCCCCTTCAACATGGCCGAAGGCTCGCTACTGGCACGTGGGAAGGGGAATCGACGGTCCCACCAGACGGCTCCCCACGGGGCCGGCCGGACGATGGGGCGTCGCGAGGCTCACGAGACACTCAACGTCGAGGACTTCGAGACCGCGATGGCGGAAGTGTATTCGGAGTCCGTTGGTGAGTCGACGCTCGACGAGGCCCCGATGGCCTACAAGTCTGTGGAGGCGATCGTCGAGGCGATCGAACCGACTGCGGAGATAATCGATCGGCTCGACGTCGTTCACAATCTGAAGGCGACGGAGTAGCCGATGACTGTCGGACAAAACCAGTAGAGCGACAAGAACTATCGATTCCCGAATCATGCCCTCCAAATAGTAATTCTATGCAAATCGACGAGGCATGGATCCGAGATCGGTGTACCGACGCGGTGTTCGAACGCGGGCAGCACTATCGAACCGACGGCCGGATCCGCCGAATCGATCGATTCGGCGATGTCGTTACGGCGATCGTTCAGGGATCAAGTCAGTACGACGTAACCGTCGAACTAGACGAATCCAACATCGAGTCACGATGTACGTGTCCCTACGACGGCCCGGGCGACTGCAAGCACGTCGTGGCAGTCCTGCTGGAGATCGCTGCTGACCCGCCAGCGGACGACAGCGAGCGCGTCACGGCGGTGCTCGACGATGTCTCGCCCGCGGACCTGCGGGCGTTCGTTCGCGCCGTGCTCGCTGAACGGCCAGCCCTCCGGGATCGGTTTCTTGCCCGGTACGGCGACGCTGCGGTCTCGTTCGAAGAACTTCGGGACGAGATCGAGGCGCTGTTCGACCAGTACACACAGGACCACCCGGCCGTCACGGACGCGATCGACTTCTGGCGGTTCTTCGAGATGGCAGAGCGATACCGCGAGCGGGACCGTCATTTCGCGGCCGCAGCCGTTTACCGCGCGATTTTCACGGCGATCGACGAGAACGAGGGACGGATCGACGGTGCGTACGATCACCACGCCCGGGCGCTTCAGTCCGCGCTCGATGGGTACGTCGACTGTGTCATCGCGGCCGATCTCGACCAAGAGAGGTTCGAGACGTACGCCGGCGTGCTGGCGGAGCTGTCGAGTGCTGGTTCGCCGGTCAACGACGAGCGATTCCGCCGTGCGCTCGAGGAGCTTGAAGAGCGACGGTAGTCTCTCGTTGCATGTTTTGGAACTATCGTAGACGGTAAACGGTATTCGACAAGCGTGTACTCGATCGGAACGTCCGTCTTTCTCGATCCGGTGTTTTCTTGTCCGGGCGACCGGAATCCGAGGTATATGCGCATCCTGCGGGTCGCCCAGAAGGTCTACCCCGAGGTCCCCGGCGGCGGGACCTATCACGTCCACGCGATGAGTCGTGACCAGGCCGCGATGGGCCACGACGTCACGCTGCTGACCGTCCGTCACGACGAGTCGCTTCCCCACTTCGAGAAGCGTGCAGGGTACACGGTGGTGCGCTACGATCCTGCGTGTTCCGCGCTGGGGAACGACATCAGTCCCGGGCTGGCACGGTATCTCTTCTCGGCGAATGACTTCGACGTGGTGCATGCCCACTCGCACCTGTACTTCTCGACGAACCTGGCCGCGCTACGGCGTCGACTGGGGGACGTGCCGCTGGCGCTGACGAACCACGGACTGTATTCCCAGAGTGCACCCAAGTGGGTGTTCGACCTGTATCTGCGGAGCGTGGGTCAGTGGACCTTTGAGCAAGCTGACGTGGTGTTCTGTTACACGGACGAGGATCGCGATCGGGTGCGGGAGTTCGGCGTGGACTCCCGGATCGAAGTCGTGTCGAACGGTGTGGACACGGAGCGATTTACGCCTGCGGGGGATGAGAGTGACCGGATCGAACACGATGGGAGTGTGGTGTTGTTCGTCGGGCGGCTGGTCGAGGGGAAGCGACCGCAGGACCCGGTGCGGGCGGTGGCGCGGTTGCCTGACGAACTGGACGCGAAACTGTACATGGTCGGCGACGGGCCGATGCGGTCGGAGCTGGAGGCGATGGCTGGTGAGGAGGTGACGTTCCTGGGGCAGGTTCCCTACGAGGAGATGCCGCAGGTGTATCGGTCCGGGGACGTGCTCGTGTTGCCGAGTCGAGCTGAGGGGCTGCCACGGACTGTGTTGGAAGCGATGGCTTCCGGGTTGCCCGTGGTGGTGAGCGATCTGGAACAAGTCGCGCCTGTGGTTGGGGGTGCTGGAGTGACGGTCTCGGTCGGGCACGTTGAGGGGTTCGTGGCGGGAATCGAGACGGTGCTTGACGGTGGCGTCGGTGATCCGCGATCTCGGGTCGAGGGTCGGTTCGACTGGGCGGAGACGGTCGGTCGGACGACTGAGGTTCTGGAGGGGCTGTAGGGGTTTGGGTGGCGTCGCCCCCTCTGTAGATACTCGAGATTGTCGTGTGACCTCCGATTTTGATCCTCGATGTTGTGACAGCAGTAGAAAGAAATAGTGATTTCCGAATAGGTCGTTATAGCCGAACAGCTCTGCCAGCGCGCGCTCCCCGGTCTCGTCGATCGACAATTCTGCAACGTCAGACAGTGGTGGTTCCGGGAACACGAACTCGACGTCCTCGGGCTCGCGGACGAAGGGCTCGTCGCTGGCGAGTGCACGTTCACCTCCCGGCAGGTCAGTGAAGGCGTTTTCGCGGACCTCGAACGAACCACGTCCGAAGTCCGATGGTCCGGGGCGCCTGTGGACGGGGAGACGCTGTACGTGTTGTTCAGCCGCTCGGGCTACACGGACGACCTCGAACGTACTGCCGACGTGCGGGACGATGTACAGTTGTTTTCTCTGTCCGATCTGTTCGATTCTGCCTTCTAGCGGTCGCGGTACGTGTCTGCCGTGCGGCCTGGAACGATGGCCAATCACAGTGTCGTCCAGTCGATCACTAGCACGTTGTCGATACGCCCGACGTGATCGACGTTGGCTGTCACGATCGGCACGTCCTGTGTACGCGCTGTTGTAGCGATACAGGAACGAGATGGATGGTGAAAGCCCGTGCTCGCTCGCGGTCGCTGTGCTACATATCCTCGCTCACGACGTTCGCCCGGATAGTGGCCGCACAGGCGACTCCATGAACGCGAGCGAGCAGCCCCTTTCATTCCCACCCAGGTGGCTCGTATTATCGCCCGAGACGGGGTGGACGTTCGGGGTTCGGTACGTTGGACTTCGGGCGGACGACGCCGGCTGCGAATGGGTTGTTGATACTGCGAGCAAGATTCGATTCATTGGTTGGGGGAACCGAGCGCGTTGGCGTCACCGAATGGCGGTAGTCCTGCAGGTAGCTAAGGTCCTCGAGGCGTGCTTTTGTGTTTTCGGACATTATGATTTCGCCGTCCGGGTCAGCATGCTCGAAGGAATCGAGCCACTCGTTTAGTCGAGCATCGAGATCCGCGACGACATCATCCTTGTTCTGTTCGATGTCGGCCATCTCCATGGATTCATGCTGATGGTCAAATAACCGAACTATCTGAATATATATTCATTTAATATTTGTAGACATCCATCGATGAGACCAGTCGTAACAAGAATCCATAAGGCGAACACTGCCAATCATACAGCTATGCCATCGGATATCGCCGATGTGGTTCGGAATTCTCTGCTTTACTGGGTAGCATCAAAGTTGCTGGTCTGGACAAAGCATAGTACGATCGCACGTCTGCTCGGGGATGAGAGAGTTCTGGCCGCGATCATCACCATCGGATTACTGGGGAGTCTCTTCAGAGTCTTGAGTTCGAGTATGCAAGCCCCGGTTAAATTCTTAAGTTTCGCGCTTCTTTTCGTCACGCTTACGGCGTTGACGTGGAATTATACCGAGCCACTCACGAATATGTAATTCCCAGTGCTGTATCACCGGCAAAGCGAACCCGAGCAGCAAGAAATCGAAGACGATCCGGTGGCGGACATTCGTCCCGAAGTTTGCGTTGATCGTTCCATACCCGACGATTCCCGCGAAGTAAATGACGACGAGAAACACAGCAGTTGTCTCGTCCAACCGGCATTCGTAAAGCGATCGAGCAGCAGCCACGGTGAGAACAATGACAGCTACAGAGACGGTGAAGGCCAAGAAGTGAAATATCGACTCGACGTGCAACGGAAACGGGGCGAACTGAAAATAGATAGCCCGTACCGGTGCAGCGAGGAGAAAGTCGAACCAGGAGGCGTATTCCATTCCGTCGAGATAGACGGCCCCACCGCTCGACCGTCCTGTCATTTGTGCGTTTGCACTCTCGAACGAATAGAGGACTTCTGCGAACAACCCGAATCCGATCGCACCGGCAGTACCGATTACTGCCGTAAGTGACGTAAGCGACAAATCGTCAGTGGTCGTCTGGACCACTTTGACGATCACATTTGCTAGGCTACCGAGTACAAACACGAGCGCAAGTTCGGGTCGCAATAGGTACAGCATGCCCCAAAGTGGAATGGCAACGGCTACAGACCTCAGCTGGTGTGTCTTGAGCGCCCGGAGGGCTACACTGAGGAGTGAGAAAAACAGCAGGACAGATAACCCATCTCGCATTGGGAGGCTGAGGAACAGAAACTGCAGCGGTGCGAACAGCACGATGAGCACGAGACCGAGTCGCGATTCCGTTCGTGACGGGTACAGCTGGCGGACAAGAGACGAGATGGGTATTACTGTCAGGACGGCGAATAACCCGCTGAATATCGCGATGGTTTCGGGTTGTGGGCTGAAGACGGTGTACGTGAGGGCCTGGAATCCTCCGAACGAACTCACAGTCGAGGATCCAGACGTGAATGACCCTGTCGCGATTTCGCTCGCTGTCTGATGAAACTGTGCGATATCCCATCGGTAGGGCAATCGGGGGAGAACGACGAGCGCGACGAAGACGTGACCGAGAAATGCAACGAGAGCTGCTGGTCGATACCAAGGAAGATCCGTGTATCGTGTCACAAGGAGGAGAACGATGAGAGCAAAGACGACGGCCAAAAGCGCCATACAACAGTAATGGCACAGGGATAGAGTAATATCTTTTCACTGGCCTGCCTATCAGTCCAGCACGAGACTTATACCTTCGATGAAATCATGCCTTGAATAATGCGAATCAATTAAACCCGACGATTCACGGGGTTGCCAATCAACTATCAAGGGGGAAACGGTAGGCATAATTCGGTTGCCGTCTCAAAATGAGCCGTGCTCCAAAGGAGCGACGACGATTCGATACCAGTGTGGTATCTTATCGGGACGCTCACGGTCGGCGGTGCCGAAAGAACGCTGGTCGATCTGGTGTCGAGACTCGACGACAGGTTCGATCCAGTCATCTGGACGATCGCAGAGCCGGGGCCGCTAGCTGATGCTGTCCCGGAAGACGTCCCCGTGCGATCGCTCGGTGCTCAATCGAAAGCTGACGTTCGAGCCCCGATTCGGTTCGTCCGGGCAGTCCGTCGTGAACGACCACCGCTTCTCCAGTCGTTTTTGTTTTTCGATAATACGCTCGCACGGTTGGCCGGACTCGTCAGTCCGGAGACAACGGTGATTACCGGCGTTCGGGCCGTGCCCGACAGTCGACCACGACATCGTGAGTGGATCGATCGGACGACGTTGAGGCTCTCTGATGCCATCGTTTCGAACTCCGAGGCGGGTGCCGAGTGGATCATCTCCCGTGGCGCGTCGGCGGAGTGCGTTTCGGTGATTCCCAACGGTCGGGATGTCGATCGTTACCACCAGCCAGTTCCGGACGGATATAGCAATCGTCTGGGACTCCCCGAGGGCCCGGTCGTCGGCACTGTCGGACGGCTCATTCGTCGGAAGGGGCACCACGATCTGATTGCTGCATGGCCTTCGATTCGTGCCCATTCGGACGATGCACAGTTGGTTCTGGTAGGTGATGGACCCGAATACGACCGACTCCGGCGGGAAGTAGACCAACTCGAATGTGGGGATTCTGTGCATCTTCTGGGGCGACGTGATGACGTGCCGGAACTGCTGGCACTGTTCGACGTCTTCGCGTTTCCGACGTACTACGAAGGATTACCTGGCGCGCTCCTGGAGGCGATGTGTGCCGAACTGCCGATCGTGACGACTCCAGTCGATGGCTGTTCAGAGCTGGTCGAAGATGGCGTCCACGGGACTCACGTTCCGGTCGGCGATGTGGAGGAATTGGCGGAGGCAATCATTCAGTATGTCGAATATTCGGAGTTAGCTGGCGAGCATGCCGCTACCGCCCACGAGCGGGCGGTATCCTCGTTCAGTCTCGAAATGATGGTTGAGAACTTCCAGGAACTGTACGATGGTCTTATGAGGGAGTGATCTGCTCAGACGGATCTGTTATTCTATCACGTAACCAGATAGCTATAGTTTGTGGAAGGTTTAGGGTAGTGTTCCCATAAGCTGGTTCCATGCGAATGCGAATGATTTGAGCCAGTCGTCAGCTGTTTCTGCAGCGGCGTGACTGAAACAGTTTGAGAACGAAGATATTCTGCGTTTTACCTCACGAAAGATACGTTCGACACTGTTCCGATTTCCAGCGCGTTCGATGCTGAAATCGAGGCCGTGTCGATTACAGGCGTCTTTCAACGAGTGCGATCCATCGATGAGAAACACCGCGTCGTCAACATCGTGTTTCTCACGCAGCTCGTGGAAGAACGCGTGAGCAAACGCCGAGTTAGTGCTCGGTTCAAGCTTTGTATGCAGCAATTCGTTTGTTTCTGGATCGACGGCGGCGTACAGCCAATACTTCTCATCGTCGAGTCGGATCACGGTTTCATCAACCGCAACGTGATCCGGGCTTCATCCGGTTTCGGGCTGTAGATCGCCCTTGTGAACCCAGTTGTGAACAGTTGAACGAGCGCGCTGGACACCGAATACCCCAAGAATCGAAACAGTATTCGAAAGCGATAGTCCAGCCAGGTGCACCTGAATACTGAGCTTCATCAGCAATCGCGGTGTCGCTTCGCGCTCCACAAACGCTAAGTCTATCTGGTCGATATTACCGCTGAAGCGTGCGCTTTCGGGCATGACCGCTTTGAAAACGCACGCCTCACTCTTCAAACCTCATCTGAACACCGCCTCACTATCAGTCATTAATACGCCCTCAAATACGTAAACATGAATGGCTGAGTTGTGACGTTACCTGGAAAACCAAGCGTTATATGATGCCGGATATCCGATATGCAATTATGGACTCTTCGGATCGTCATATTGTCTTGTTCATCCCCTCTCTCACATATGGCGGAGCAGAGCAAGTTGCGGTTATTTTGGCTAACGCCTTCTCACGATCAGGGATCAAAACTAGCCTTATAACAGCGACTTCTGGTGACGATATTTCGGATCAGCTCGATGATTCTGTCAAACACGCATCTCTAGATCAATCTCGAGTTCTAACGAGTATTCCCTACTTTTCGCAATATTTGCGAAAGACGCAACCAGATGCCGTATTGTCGTTTATGACTCACACAAACGTTGCAGCAATACTTGCGAATGAGATGGCATATCAGCCTGCAAAGATTGTGGTGTCAGAGCACACCACGATCTCCAATCGTGAATGTGGAAGGAAGGACCAGCTCATTCTATCTGCAGCAGCTCGGTTATATCCACGAGCGAATCGAGTCGTCGCAGTTTCAAACGGTATCGCAAGCGAACTTCAAGACGATTTGGGATTGAAAGAGGAGTTAATCCAGACAATCCATAATCCGGTCCGCAGACCAGATGAATCAGATCTTCAATCTCCACCCAATCCTTGGTTCGAAGATTCTGGTCCAGTTTTGTTAGCGGTTGGTAGACATGAACCTCAAAAGGATTTCTCAACTCTTCTCCATGCGGTGGCTAAATTCAAGAGTGACAGAGTCAACACAAAACTCGTTCTATTGAGCGAGGGATCGGAGACGCCCAATCTCAAAAAGTTGGCTGCCAATCTCGGGATCGAACAATCCGTTTCGTTTGAGGGATATGTTAGTGACCCTTATCCATATTTCTCCGCTGCCGACTTGTTCGTTCTCAGTTCTCGGTGGGAAGGGTTTGGAAACGTGATCGTTGAAGCAATGATGGTTGGTACGCCAGTCGTAGCGACGGACTGTCCGGTCGGACCAGCAGAGGTCCTTTCTGATGGAGAGTTTGGGAAATTGGCTCCAGTCGGGGATCCAGACGGTTTGGCTCATGCGATTCGTAACGAGCTCAGAAACCCAACAGACACAACGAAACTTAGAGAGCGTAGTAAGGAGTTTGATCCTGATAGAATTGCAGCAATATATAAACGAGTGATGTTTTAACTATCAGAACTATTGATAATGGTTCAACATTCACGTGTAGATAAATCATTAAAATTGCAAGAGAATTGATTCGGGGTGTAGACTACTTTGTTCAGCCTTTGACGACAAATGTTTGGTTGCCCACTGTACTGACAAAGGTTATCACGAACGCAATCGACAGCTCTTTTACTCACAATTATATACAAATTAATAAACCTGTATATTACTTTGCGTTGCGACACATTGATTACGATCAAAGTCCTCTATCCAGAGGATGAAAATATATTTGTGTCAGATGCATATGGGATAACTACATGACAGAGTCAGCCGTTTTGAAAGCAATTCAATCTCCCTCAAAAATCCCCTCTCATATACATGATCAGATTAGGAAATTGTACCGCCGGCGACACACCCATCCTGCTGTTATAGAGATGGTAAGCGGAGTCCTTGAGGAGGACCATTCTGTGGTTCGGGAATATTATAATGGTTTGAAAAAATCTAAGACAATCATCGAGTCCGTAAAATCAACGGGAGATTTTATCTCACACTTTGCGGTACCCGAGCATGCCCTGCTCTTTTATTTGACTTGTCGAGCTGTGGAGCCCGAAATAGTTGTTGAGACAGGTGTTCATACGGGAACCAGTTCCGTGACAATACTACAGGCGCTGGCCGACAACGGCCATGGGAAACTACACTCTATTGATCTTCCTGGAACTAAAAGAGACCCAATAGTTGATTCAACTTCTCCTTATGGTACTGTGAAATATGAGTTGTCTGACAAAAGTGAAGTCGGCGAAAAGGTGCCTGAAAGCTTGCGAGATAATTGGGAGCTTCATCTTGGAAGCTCGGACGAAATTCTTGAACCACTTCTGACGGATATTGGTCCTATTGATATATTTTGTCATGATAGCGACCATTCGTATGAAAATATGATGTTTGAGTTCAATACTGCCCAGGAGCATTTACACTCTGAAGGAGTTGTCTTATCTGACGATGTAGATTGGAACGATGCTTTCATGGATTTCACAAATAAATATGCTTCTGTGTCCGATTCATTGGATGATTATGTGCCAGATCGGTGGATGAAAGAAACTACTATAGCTGGGATTGGGAAATTATAGTTATTAGACAAGGTATCAAGGTGGAACAATACATTCCCCCGTGTGCTTGCTCTATCACGCGGTCAAGCGTCCTCTAAGCACCTACCACATTTCCCGTCCGCGTTTTTCTTCGCGTTTCCCTTGCCCGATAACCGGAAGATTTTCACCTCTGTCTCGAGTATTCTCCAGAGAAAAATGTATTCATGGTCGGAAATTGTGAAGGGAATTAATAATCCTAAGTCTATCATCCGAGAGGCTAATAGATATTTTCATACGTTTTCCAGATCAATCTTGAAAAACAAACAGGGAATAGATATTTTTGAGGAAGAGTGGGATAATCTTCTCATTCTTGATGCCTGTCGATACGATACCTTTGTTGATATCGTTGATCTCCCAGGACGGACTGAGTTCCGCATCTCCCAAGGAGCAGCGACTTATGAATTCATCCGTCAAAATTTTGAGAACAAAACCCTTCACGATACAGTCTACGTCGGAGGAAATACCTGGTTCCTCAAACTCAGAGATGATATCAACGCTGAGATCCACGATTTCCTTGATTTGCAACATGGAGATACCGATGTTGAGTTCGCAGTTGAAGAGCTTGATGTCCCTAAACCGAAGTCCGTGACAAATGCAGCACTGAAAGCGCACGAACGATATCCAAACAAACGCCTCATTGTTCACTATCTCCAGCCACATCATCCATTTATAGGACAACAAGGGCGCGAATGGTTTTCTCACCAGTCAAGCTCGCTAACAGAGGTCATCGATCAGACGCCGAATATCACTCAAGAAAAAGTCCAGAAAGCCTACCGTGAAAACTTGGAGCTTGTTCTCCCTGAAATAGAAAAACTGATTAGCGAGCTACCTGGACGAACCGTCATTACGGCCGACCACGGTGAAATGCTTGGTGATCGCCATCAGTTTGTACCTTTTCGGGATTACGGTCATCACGAGGGGATTTATAATGACGAGCTTATCAAGGTCCCCTGGCACATCGTTGAAAGGGAACATCGCAAGCAGGTGGTTGAGGAACCTCCACAATCTAAGACCACAACTAGTAAAGTGGAAATTGATAAACGACTTCGCGACCTCGGCTATAAGATATGACTTGCTCACATCATCCGAATTGCCTCATATGCCGGTGTCAATTTATACTTCCTAAGGGGAGGTTTCACATATGACTGACGTGTCTTTAGTGGGATACGCGGATATTGGGTCACAGCCTGGACAAGATTTTACCGAATTAGCTAACGCCTTATTCGATGAAAGAATTCTATCGCAGGCATACTGTAGAGGTATTGAGGGTACTGAGTTGCCCGAGGAGCGTGTTACCACACCAATTCCATTCGGTCGACGTTTCCCGAGATTAATCAATGGTATCGGGAGACATGTTTACGATATACAGAACAGATATTATTCTGAGTATATGTTTGACTATTATTCAGCAAAAAGGATCTCAAAGACGGACGATATTCAACTCCATTTTTCTCCAGGATATCCAAAAACATTAGAAAAAGGAAAAGAACACTCTGATCAAGTAATAGTACGAACTGCTACAGAATATGAAAGAGAAAAAAAGAAGAGATTGGCCCCAGAATATAAAAAATATACAATTAATAGCTACCCAATACCCAAAAAGAGAATAAAAAGAAGAGAGGAAACGATAAACAAGGCAGACAAAGTCATAGCTATCTCAAAATTTGTTAAAGAATCGCTTATAAACGGAGGTGTACCGGAAAATAAGATAGATCTTGCTCCGTTTGGAGTGAATTCAGATGACTACCCCACCAAAACTGAAGACATAGATAAATTCACAGTTTTATTTATTGGAAGTATAAATATAAATAAGGGGGTTCCTTACCTTCTTGATGCGTGGCAAAAAAATGGATGGGAATATGATAACGAAGCCCAACTCATTCTTGGTGGTAGGATCTCTCCAGAATTGGAAGAGATCATTGAGGAGAAAAATATAAACAACCTAAAGACACCCGGGTATGTTGAACCTCGAAATTACTACCAAAATGCGTCCGTGTTTTGCTTTCCTTCCCTTTCGGAAGGATTCGGAAAAGTAATACTTGAAGCGATGGCCTCAGGACTCCCTGTTATTTCTACAGAATATACCGGAGCACGAGATGTAATGACTGACGGTGAGGAGGGATATATTGTGGAAACTAGAGATTCAGACGTGATTGCCAATAAACTTCAATACTTGCGAGATAATCCAGAAGAAAGAAAACAGATGGGAGATAAAGCATTACAAACTGCTAAAGAAAACCCATGGGATAAGCACACTAATAAAATTATTGATATAATTTCCGACGATAACAATTCTAAGTAGTCTGTCTTCGGAATATTCAACACAATATGTCCTCATCTTCTCACCGTACAATAGTTAAACAAATCTTCGGGACAGGCGGATTTGAATTGATCGGGCAGTTGGCGAGTTTTCTCGGAGTTATCGCATATGCGCAGTTGGTTCCACAGAGTATCCTAGGATCTTACTTTCTCTTAGTGGCGATTCTTGGTGTTATATCGTTTATTGGCGCGACTGGTGTCTCAACGAATATAACCAGACGAATCAACCAGTCTTCGAGTCCGGAAAAGGAGTTAATGACTGCTACAGTTTTTGAGGGCATCGTTACGGTACTACTTATTGTCTGTATTTTTCTTGCTCAGCCGGTCATCAACGGCTTTGTCGGGCAAACGTTCGGAGTGGCACTTCTCATCTTGCTGCCTGTGAGTACTTTCTCTCTTCTCACAGGTGCTGTACTTCGGGGCGAAAAAAAGAATACCCGCGCCATGATCCTACGGACAATTCAGAAGGTCCTTACATACTTTATCGGAAGTGTTGCAATTATTTTTGGTATTGACCCGCGATTCGCTCTCATGGCGGGGTTGTTTTGTGGGAAATTTTTCGAATTCGGAGGTGGCGTTCTAATGATGAATATCAGTCCGTCGGGGATACCACAACTGAAAGAGCTTCAAGACCTCGCTCGGAAAATTGTAGATCTAACGGCTACAGGGTTGGGGAGCCTTGGTCAGGAATGGGTCGATACACTACTCATTGGCGCAATTTCAACCCCAGAAATGGTTGCGATCTACGAAGTCGCGTGGCGGCTCTCCGCGGTTGGATTGACCGCCACTAATGCCGTGGCATCAGTTTTCTATCCGCGATTTGCTGAGGCTGTTGATCGAGAAAACCACCACGAGATACAGCGATGTACTGGCAAACTATTCTTTTATATCAGTGTGCTAATGGTCGCTCCCCTCGCTGGTGCACTTGCCATCGGAACTGATCTCGTTACGATCATTTTCGGCACAAGCTATGCCGCAGCATATTTGCCCCTGGTCGTACTCCTGGCCGGACGGATCCCCTACAGTCTATCGAGGATCCTCGTCCAATTGGGATACAGTTACAACATCGATAAAGGGGTAGCACGTGCAAGTCTCTCGGCAGCCGTACTCAATGCAGTTGTCAATCTCTTCTTGATCTCGTGGATCGGCATCGTTGGCGCAGCCATCAGCAGCCTCATCTCGTATATCGTTCTCGCAATGCTCCTGTTCCAGTTATTAGCCGACCGAGTCGGGTATCCAAAGTTCAAACAACTGTTCGCCGGCGTCGTCGCTTCCGGTGTCATGTTCGTGGCCGTCAAACTCCTCTCAAAAATGGTTCCCTCAAACATCGTGTCCCTCATCTCACTGGTAATCGTCGGGGGTGCTATATTCGCGATTGTACTGGTTGCCCTGAATCGCACTGTCAGATCCGATCTATTCGATATCGTCGAGATGATCAAGGGTTGAATTCAGCTATCGCAGCACTTGCTGTAACGAAATCCGGATCGTGCTGTTTCGCATACGAGACCATCTCCTCTAACTTTTTTTGTCCGGTTTGGTTCAATCCATGAGCGTGAACAGACAGACAAAAAACACCGTCTTTGCTCTCGATGTAATCGAAGGCACGCTTACACCAGTCGAGATCGGTTTGACGATTGAGACGGTGAGAATAGACTTCCCGGTGAGTTCCGTAGTCAATCGGGAACGGATATCGAAATTCCTTACGGTAACGGGCATAGAAAGCCAGGAACTTCGCGTAACTAGCCCACCATTTCGGATGTAACTGACCCTCTCTTGGACGGGGGCCGTATCCTCGGACAATGTCCAGCCCTGCATTTTGAACCGCTCGTACTCCTTTATTCGACAGACGAACGTGGGGTGGGGCGAATAATTGAATCGTGCTCTCAAACGCGCTTTCTAATTGATCACGTCCATCTTTAACCTTCTCAGCTAGTCGTTCTCCGGAGACGAATTCCGGATCTCCGTTGGGTGCATCGTGGTGATAACCATGTAGAGCAAGTTCGACGGAACCATCCCGCAATCGATCATTTAAATACGAGACCAATTCTTCGTTTTCCCCTATCGGCATAGGTAATGATTCAGTCGGCTTAACCAGGGCATCTGAATCTGGAGAGATCATAGGAATACAAGCGAGAGTGATCGGAACATCGTCCCATATTGATCCAAAAACGGATTCCAATACAGATGGACCGGTGTAGTAATTTGTATCGTCGTCTCGAATACAGAATTTCATGATATTCGTCTGCCTGCCTATGATTTAGAAGAGTATTCGCGGAACCTTGACTATGGTGATTCCAGTTCTACTCGATCATCTCGTTAATTTCAGCAGGAGGAAGAACTCGATCATAAATCCGTATCTCATCGAGCGACCCTGCATAGCCATTTCCCGAGGGTGTAAAGAAGCGGTTGCCAATACAGGGTTTCTCTCCCTAGTTTAATTCTCCCGCGGAAACCTCGTCACGTGCCTTTTGTGTGCTGTCGATGAATATTTTCCGAGCTGATCCGTCGTATGTCACCACGATCTGTGACCATGTTTTCTTCTCAACTCTACCAGCTCTCAATGGTTCCCCGTCGTACCTCGATAGCTGGAAACTCACTGTCCCGTTTTGTTCCAGGTTTAGAAGAGCCCCGCTTGTTGTTCGTAAGAGTACAACCCAATCATACACATCTGTGAAATCAAGTGCCGTTGGGTACGCCGATGGGCCAATCGTAAACTCCTGTAACGACTTTGTGGATGCCTCTACATAGTCTGATCCTGTCCGTCAAAAGTTAATGTCGACCCTGACTGCCCGCCATCGGTCCACTCGGCACCGTGGATCCGCCCATGGTGTCCACTAACGCGATCATAAGCCCACTCATCCGTACCCTCATCGAACGACCAATAGGCAAATCCGTCCCGCTTAAATCCCGAACGAAGTGCTCCCTCCAGGACATCGTTCTCAGAAACAGTAATTCTCGTATTATCAATCTCGCACGTCCCAGGTAATGGTAATATCTCCTGATAGACACCGTGCTCACCGATATCCGACTCCATCGTAATCGATTGTGATTCCCCACCAATCTCCGCCGACATGTCGATGGTCACAGTTGAGTTCGCCGGCGCAGGACCAGTCACTTTCGCCCCCGGAACGAGCGTAAACACCCGCAACGAATCGCAATTATCCATCCAGACAATGCGGTAGTGATCCGTCCCGGCCCCGAGCTCGTCGCTTCTGAGTTCATCGTGAATTGTCTCTGTTCGCTCCCATTCGGGCGATTCTTGGTTTACGACTATAAATCCGACGCGATTCCGTAATCGCTCATACCATTCCCCGCCATTTCCAGAGTTGATGAACCCCTCATAATTCCCAAATGCAAATCCATAGCTCGAAGATTCCCCGTTCACGAACCAGTTATACACCCGATTGCGCCCCCACGAACTGAACACGTAGTTTTCGGGATACTTCCACCCTCGTTCCGCAGAATACTCCCGCATGAACTGGGCAGCCTAGTACATCGACTCGTCGATCAACAACTGAGAGTGCTTGATCGGCGTGTTCAAAATCCCGAGCGACCCGACACCCAGCCAGAGCCCCATCAACGACAACGCGTGCCGCCGCTCCGGCCACTCCAGGTCCTCCGTTTCGGTGACGTCTTCACCCGAGGACAACCCACGTTCCTCTGACTTCCCCGCCTCATAACCGAACGGCTGTAGATACGCCGCCAGATCCACCCACGCAGCCACGTGCACGAACCCCAACCCGCCGAACACCGCCGTGAACAGCGTTAACTGCCCGGCAAACCGATTCTGGATCACCGACAGCAACAGGAACCACCAACGCGAGCGCGCCGACGAGCCCTAGCGTCGCCACCGGCCGCTCGACGTGCAGGTCCGGTATCGAGATATCCTTGAAGAAGCTCCCTGCCGAGTTATTGCCCGTAGAAGTCCCCGCCGTTCGATCGTTCGTCTCTGCCTCCATGCCGAGCGCCCGCTTGACAGCCGCACGATCGGCGAGCGCGTACTCGCCGTCGCGCTTCTCGACGACGCCACGCGAGACCAGCTCGCCGAACGTCCCCGAGTCGAAAGGGACGTCATCGAAGGTCCAGGTCTTCTCGGCTGCGTCAACGTCGAGCAACTCTGTCAGTCCGTCCGAGAGGGCAGGTTTCTCTTCGAGGAGTTCCGCAGTCGTCGCCTCCACGACAGTCATTACTCCTACACATTTTGCCTGACTCAATAAAGTCACGGGTCGGGGTGATCGGTAGTGTTTCGGTAAGCGAATTCGGCTGTGAACACCCACCCGCCACTTCCGCCACCCACGTAGCCTGGTCCAGCAGGTGGTCCCACGGAGCCCGGCCAACCAGCCGTACGGGTGGGACTGAAAGGGGCTGCTCGCTCGCGTTCATATAATCGCCTGTGGGACCGCTATCCGAGCGACCAGCGTGAGCGAGGATATGTCCCACAGCGACCGCGAGCGAGCAGGGGCTTTCAACAGCCATCGCTTCCCCGTCGTCGCTGTTGGATCCAGCAGTCACGCTGCCTACTTAGCGGGGACTGTCCCAGGCTCCGGACCACTGCCGAAACCGGTGTGACGACCCACAGGGAAGCTTGCCCGACTCATGGCTGATACGATCGCAACCGAAGCGACGTCGTACCTCGGCGGTCTTTTCGACGAACTTCTCACGCTGGCGGTGTTGGGCCTCCTGGGACGCACGGAAGCAGATGTGTGGTCGGCTGGTACAGAATTCCGTGAGAAGTTCGGTTTTCCCAACCCGGCGGCGGCCGTAGACCACGGATAAATCGTGGCCCGACGATTCAGTCGCCGTCTCGAGAGCGTCGAGTTCCGCCGTCCGGTCGTAGATGGTCATTCTCTCGACGATAATTACTGCGATAATCACTCATGCCTTCCTGTCGGTCTCGACGCCAAGTGCGTTTGGCGGCATCCAAAACTGATCCAGCCCGCTGTCTCGACCCGCGACACCCCAACTATGTCGAACGCACCCCGACAGAAAGACTTATGCAGCCAGTTACTCACTTTATGAGTAACACATGACGATACTCGTCACCGGCGGCGACGGACACATCGGTTGGCCGACTGCACTACGCATCGCGACCCGAACCGACGACCGCGTCATTCTCGTCGACAACTTCGCGCGACGGGAGTGGGTCGAGGAGGTCGGCTCCGTCAGCGGCGTCCCGATCACCTCGATCGACGAGCGCATCGAGGCCGCAGAGGAGGTCCACGGTATCACGAACCTCTCGTTTGTCGAGGGCGACCTCGTCGAGAAGGCCTTCGTCGACGAACTCCTGGCCGTCCACGAACCCGACACCATCGTGCACACGGCCGCCCAGCCGTCCGCACCCTACAGCCAGATCAACGGCGAGCGCGCCAACTACACCCAGCACAACAACATGCAGGCGACGCGGAACCTGCTGTGGGGCCTGGAGGAACACGACCTGACGGACACCCACTTCATCGAGACGACGACGACCGGCGTCTACGGCGCGCCCGAGTTCCCGATCCCCGAGGGTGGAGCGACGATGGAGAACCAGGGCGAAGCAGACGAGGTCCCGTTCCCGGCGATGGCTGGGAGCTGGTATCACCTCACCAAGAGCCACGACGCGGCGAACTTACGGCTCGCCAACTCGCAGTTCGACATCCCCATCTCGGACGTGCGGACGGCGATCACCTACGGCACGGGGACCGAGGAGACCGAGGCCGATCCGCGGCTTGCCACCCGCTTCGACTTCGACTACTACTTCGGCGTCGTCGCCCACCGCTTCGCGGCCCAAGCCGTCGCCGGCTACCCGATGACCGTCTACGGCAAGGGCGAGCAGCGCAAACCGTTCATCGCCATGGAGGATGCCGTCGAGGGACTCGCAGAACTCGCGCTCATCGATCCCGACGACCGGCCGGACGACCACGTCGTCTACAACCAGGTCACGCGTGCGATCTCCATCGTCGAGGTCGCCGAGACCATCGCCGACGTCGCCGGCGAGTTCGATCTCGACGTTGACGTCAAACACTACGAGAACCCCCGCGACGAGGACGAGACCCACAAGATGGAGATCGAGAACGATCGCTACGCCGACCTCATCGACGGCCAGGACACGACCTTCGAGGAGGGCGTCCGGTCGATCCTGGGAACCCTGGTCGAGTACGACGATCGGATCACGGCCCACGAGGATCGGTTCCTCCCGGGCGTGCTGACAGACGACGAGGACTGACCGACTGTCATGGACGTACTCGTAACGGGCGGGATGGGCTACATCGGCAGCGCATTGCTGCCCCTGCTCGCCGACGCCCCCGACGTGGGCCGGATCGTCGTGCTCGACTCGCTCGCCAGCGGGTCGCCACGCCATCTACTCGAAGCGCGCGTCGACGGCGATCTGGAGTTCCGACGCGGCGACGTCAGGGAGTACGGCGACGTCGAGAGCGCCATGCGCGGGGTCGACACGGTGATCCACCTCGCGGCGATCACCGGTGCGGCGAGCACCCACGACCGCCGCGAAGAGACGATGGCGGTCAATCTGGAAGGCACCGAGAACGTCGTCACCGCGGCGCGGAAACTCGATGTCGGGAACCTCGTCTTTGCCTCCTCGTGTAACAACTACGGCCGCGCAGCGACGACTGACATCGACGAGACGACCGAGCCCGATCCGCTGAATCCCTACGCTGAGGCGAAAGTCGCCGCCGAAGACGCCGTCGCCGACTTTGCGGACGAGACCGACGCGAACGCGACTTCCCTCCGGATGAGCACAAACTACGGGTTCGCCCCCGGCGTCCGGTTCAACCTGGTGGTCAACCACTTCGTCTTCCGGGCGTTGACCGGCCGGCCGCTGACGGTCTACGGCGACGGGTCGAACTGGCGGCCGTTCATCCACGTCCGGGATTCCGCCCGGGCGTTCGCCCACGCAGCACGCAACCCCGACTCGTGGCCGAAGGCCGTCTACAACGTCGGCAGCGAGGCTGGCAATTACCGGATCAGCGAGATCGCTGACATCGTCAGCGAGGAGGTTGCACCTGTCGACGTGACGTATCTCGAAGACGAACATCCCGGACCCTCCTATCACGTCAACTTCGACCGCCTCGAAGAGACCGGGTTCGAGCCCGAATGGACGCTCCGGAATGGCGTTGGCGATCTTGCCACCGTCCTTCGCGACCGTCAGGAGATCGATGCATGACTGAGAATGATTCCTTCGACCCCGACGAACCGCTCTCGATCGCTGTCACCGGCGCGGCGGGCTTCATCGGCTCGCGCGTCCTCGACCGCCTCCAGGCGGCCCACCCGGAGTGGGAACTCACGGCGATCGACAACTTCTATCTGGGCAAAGTCCGTGAGGTCGGCGACGTCACCATCGAACACGTCGACGTCCGGAAGCGCGACCGCTTGGCAGACGCTCTCGACGGCTCCGACATTGTCATGCACCTCGCGGCGGTCAGTGGCGTCGACGATTGCGGCGATAACGCCGACCTCGCCTACGAGACCAACGTCGTCGGGACGCACAACGTCGCGTGGTTCTGTCGCCAGACCGGCGCGGCACTCGTCTTTCCCTTCAGCATGGCCGTGCTGGGGGATCCCCAGTCGTTCCCGATCACCGTCGAGCAGCCACGCGACCCGATGAACTGGTACGGTCGGACGAAAGTCCTGGGCGAGCAGGCCATCCAGACCTACGCCGACGGCGCGTTCCCGGCCCACCTCTTCCTCAAATCGAACCTCTATGGCAGCCACGAAGTGGGCGACAGGGTCGTCTCGAAGGGGACGGTCATCAACTTCTTCCTGGGCCGACTCTTCGACGGCGAGACGCTCACCGTCTACGAGCCGGGCACCCAGGCACGCAACTACATCCACGTCAAGGACGTCGCCCGGGCGTACGTCCGGAGCGCCGAACGCCTCGAAGAACAACTCGCCGCTGGCGAGACCGGCGTCGAGCGCTACGAGATCGCCAGCGACGAGGATCCGAGCGTCATGACCGTTGCCGAGCAGATTCAGGAGATTGCCGGCGAGTACGGCCTCGACGCCGATGTCGATCTCGTCGAGAACCCCCGCGCCGGCGACGAGACGCTCGTCTCGGAGTTCGGCGTCGACACGTCGGCCGCCCACGAGACGCTCGGCTGGGAAGTCCGACACTCCATCGAGGAGACGGTCCGGGAGCGCCTCGACCGTCAACCGGACTGATTCATCGACAGGCGGCCCCGGTTTCGCTCGTGAGCGCTTCTGGACTCAGGGACACTGCCCCACGTCGAATGACTGCCGTTCGGATCCTTGGTCGACCGATTTTCGTTCCCCGGAATCCAGGGAGACGAGCATCGCGAGCCCGCCGTAGCCGTGGGTCTGGTCGTGGCCGCGGACGACGACACAGCTCACGTCGTCCGGAATCTCGATCGTCGCCGATCGCGTGAACGGTTGGTTCGCATGAGCGTGGAGTAGTTCTCGCCGCCCCAGTTGCGTCCCGTCCAGCCGTTCGACCTGCCACCAGTTCGCGTATCCCTCCTCGCCGTGGTCGTCGTGATGCAGGCTCACGTCAAATCTGACCCCTCCGTCGACGGCCTGGAACTCGACCCCCACGACGTTGGCTTCCCGTCGATCGAGCGTCTCGGACACGTTCGTGGTTGTGGCCGGCGTGTTTTCCTCGGTCGTCCCGGTGCCTGTGTCGGATGGCTCCCCGTTTTCGCTGGTTGTCGTGTCTGACGTCGCTACCGCTGTCTCCGCATCTTCCCGTGTCGTCGTGTCTCCGTCCATCGACGTGTTCCCGTCCTCCGGACCCGTCTCCCGGTCCGTACAGCCCGCAAGTCCGATGGCCCCGGCGGCGAGACTGGCCAGAAACTGTCGCCGTGGCCCTTTCTCCGGTCTCATGCCTGCGTTATTTCCGTCAGACGGATAACCGTTTCTCGGCTGTGTGCGTTCTCGCCGAAACGACGGGCCGAATGCAGAACGACTCGCAATCGACATCGCCTCGTGCAGCCGGTAGCCCCAACGACTTTCTTCCCTCCGGTCGACGTATTCAGAGATGTCCAGTGACAAGACACTCCGCGAACTGGCCGACAAGAACGACCTCACGCTCGGTGCAAGCATCACGGCAGACGCATTCAGGACGTACCCCGACGATCCGGCGGTCGCACAGACGCTCACGCGGGAGTTCAACGCCGTCACCACTGGCAACGCACTCAAGATGGGGCCGCTGCGCCCTGAGCGCTACACCTACAATTTCGAGGATGCCGACGCCATCGTGAACCTCGGGGTCAAAAACGACCTGCTGGTTCGGGGCCACGCGCTCGTCTGGCACAACCAGACCCCTGGGTGGTTCTACCCCTGGGAGTACACCGACGACCAGCTCCGGGAGTTCCTCCGGGACCACATCCACACCGTCGCGGGTCGCTATCGCGGGAAAGTCGACGTCTGGGACGTCGTCAACGAGGCCGTCGCCGACGACGGTACCATGCGCGAGACGGCGTGGTACGACGCGATGGGCGAGGAGTACATCGACCTGGCCTTCCAGTGGGCTAACGAGGTCGCCCCGGAGGCTGACCTCTTCTACAACGACTACGGCATCGACGAGATCAACGAGAAGGCCGACGGGGTCTACGCACTCCTCGAACGCCTCCTCGACCGCGGTGTCCCCATCGACGGCGTCGGCCTCCAGATGCACGCCTTTCGCGCCCAGGAGTACGTGACGCCCGAGGCCCTCGGCGAGAACATCCGGCGGTTCAAAGACCTCGGGCTGGACGTCCACGTCACCGAGATGGACGTCGCCTACGACCGGGAGAACGTCCCCGAGGACCACCTGGAACACCAGGCCCAGTACTACCGCGACATCCTCGAGGCGTGTCTCGACAACGGCTGTGACACGCTGGTCACCTGGGGGGTCCACGACACGGCCTCCTGGCTGCGAAACTACGACCAGACGATCACCGACGACCCGCTGCTGTTCGACGAGGACTTCGATCCCAAGCCCGCCTACTTCGCGATCAAGGACCTGCTGGCGAATCGGGACTGAGCGAATCAGGTCAGCAACATCCCTGTGTTGTCGGGGCCTGCGATCGCTTGCGGAAGACGCACGCTGGGGCCTGAACATGTCGGTTGTGTCTGTTTTGAGCCCAACAACTAAACCCTGTCAACGCCAACGTTGACGTAACAATGGCCACCGCTGACGAGCAGATACGAGTGAGCGACCGGGTGAAGCGAGAACTCGACCGCCTCCGGCGGGAGAACGAGAGCTACAACGATGTGCTCGAGCGCGTCCTCGACGAGGAGAAGCTCGGTGACTTCTACGACGGGTTCGGTCGATGGTCCGACGAGGAAGCCGACCGCGTCCGTGAGGCCCGCCGCAAGTCAAAAGAGAAGCGAAAGCAGCGACTGCGAGAGCGAGGTGCGGACACGGCATGAGGGTCCTCGACGCGACTTTTCTGATCGACTATCTGGACGGCGTCGAAGCGACCAAAGCGTTCTATGAGGCACATGGGGGCGAGAACGAACGCTGGGTGATGCCCGTTCCGGCCTACGCTGAGGCACTCGTCGGCGAGGGGAACCTGCCGAGTGGCGACGTCGACGGTGCTCGTGGAGCTCTCTCGTGGGGTGAGACGTACGCCGTCGACGAGCGGACGGCCGTGACAGCGGGGGAGATCGCGGACGAGGTCGGATCGAGTGGGCCGTATTTGGACGGCCTTGATGCGCTGATCGCCGCCGTCGGCAGGGAACTGGATGCGCCAGTGGTCTCCGGCGACAGTGACCTCACGCACCCAGAGACGAAGCACGTGATCGACGTCGAAGAGTATCGCGAGCCCGAACACGACCACTAACTCGTCTCGGCTGCTTAGTTACTCACTTGGGCAATCAGCAAGCGGATTTTTGGCTTCGGACAGCTCAACAGCCACGTTACTCTCCCCCGAAACCGGCCGCTAACTGTCTAGGAATCCGGGAAAAGCCGATATACGTAGTGGGCGGGCGCGAATCCGAATGGACTGGTAACTACCTCCCCCATTTGTATCGGGTCCCCGATTCTGTGAACCGCTCGGTTCCGCTATACTTATTGGCCTACATTTTCTTCCTGAATTATGGTCGTAAGTCTGGCTGCGTACGTTCATGCATCAATCACCACTGATTCCCACGAGTTCAACGGCGGATTTGCAATCTTCCTGTTGATCGCAGATGGAATCATTGCGAGTGCCATCGCTTCGTCCATCCCAGTAGCTGCCTGACGAACCGACCAGTGCCACGAATCGAAACACCGCTCCTCTGTAGCTATCGAATCGGCGTCGACTTTCCGGAAGGTTGGGTCTCGGATTGGATCCCCGCGACTCTTCCGTAGCTCCCCATCGCCGGTGAACGTTTTGAGCTGATCGGAGTCGTCCTCGCTTGCCATGTACGATTCATTCGGTCGGCTGATCATGGAAGGCCGCGCGGCACTGCCGGCGGGCCGATCGAGGGCGGCTGGTGGGCCGCCAGTGTCGGTCTCGATGCTCATGGCCGACACACCCCCTCGTCGAGCGCGGGGCACCGCTGAGACGGCTCTTCGATGTACCCGCCGCAGTAGTTGCAGATGGGCGGGTATTCGGACTCCTGACGCTCGTCAACAGCCACGGGGACCACCCCCTAAACCGGCCGCTAACTGTCTAGGAATGCGGGAAAAAGCCCATATACGTAGTGGGCCGGCGCGAATGTCGAACTCGGGAATACGGTCGCGCTCACTTCGCTCGCGCGCTGCGACTTCCCTGCTCGAATTCGCGCGGCTACACGGACTTCCCGCTCACGAGTTTGTTCGCGGGAAAGGTAGTGGGCCGGCGCGAATTCGAATCGCGGTTACGGCCACCCGAAGGCCGAAGGATACCAAGCTACCCCACCGGCCCGCGCTCTATAGTTGCCGAGGTTTGCCTTTAACTCTTGCGAGACTGGCCGAGTCGGGCGAATCAGCTATCGTGGCGTGTTGCCGCTGCAACACTTATCCCCGCCGGGCACCTTTTACCCTGTATGCCCGAAGAAGTCCTCTTCGAAACCGAGCAGTCCATGTCCCGCGCAGACATCGCCACGTACCTCCGCACCGTGGCCGACAACCTCGAGGGCGGCGACGCGATCACGCTGGAAGCCGGCGACCAGTCGGTGACGCTCGAACCACCCGCCCAGCCGACCTTCGAGGTCAAAGCCGAACGCGAGGGGCCGGTCGATGGCTCCGGGGAACTCTCCATCGAACTCGAACTCGAGTGGGACGAGAACGCCGACGGTGGGACCGAGGGCGACGGCGAACTCCGGATCGAGTAAGCCCCTCACTAACGCCGTCCGATCGATCAATAGCGCTCGTAGCCGTCGGTATCGAGATAGTTGTGGACGACGCTGATCGCGTGATCGGCGTGGATTGCGTTCGGCCCGAGACTGACTCGTTCGGCGTTTAACTCATCGAGCAATGCTTGCTCTTCCTCGGTGAAATCCCGGTGATCCGAGAGGACGAAAACGGGATCGTCCGGCACGGCACGCTCGACAATCGGCCTTCCGTCCTCATGAAGCTGGAGTAGCGTGCCCTCCTCGGCGGCGTCCCGGAGGGCCGCTTCGACGCCCCGCCGGGCGAGATAGATTCCGGGCGACGTCTCGACCGCCTGGTGGCCGATCGCGCCCTCGCGCTGTTCGAGCGCGCTCCGAACTCGGGCGGCTGTGCTCCGCTCGTCGGGGTTGAGTCCCTGCAATTTCGCCCCCTCGAAGCGAAGGGTGAACTCGTCACCGAGAATCAGCCGAAATCGAACGTCCTCACGAAGGCCGTGCGAGCGGAGGAACGCCGCAGTGATCGACCGGCTGAGCAGGTCGAGCCGTCCCGCCGCTCCGGGCAGATCCTCCAGCGGGAAATCGGGCGTCGTCGGTGCTTCGTGACCGATCACGACGAACTGGCGCATGGCTCTGGATGGGATCCAGTGGCTCTTACGTGCGTCGCTGTTGGCTCGAACGCCGGTCGATCCTCGCCGTCCCGAAGGTACCCATCGAACGCATCGGAACGAAAACCTACATTACATCCCACTCCGATCGACGACCTGTGAGACAGTGGCAGCGCGGACTGCTCGTGATCGGGCTTGCTGGGTTACTCCTGGGGATGGGTGTCCACTATGGGGCAGTCGAGGAGGATCACTGGCCCTACCCTGAAGCGGATGAAATCGCCGGTCAACCGGCGGAACACATCGGCGAGGAGCTGTTCCTGTTCGGCACGGTGACCGCCGTCGACGCCGACGCGGAGACGGCGACGATCCGCGTCGCTGCATCTCCGGAGTCGATCTCGATCACCGTGCAGTCGTTCGATCGGGCTGCCCAGTCCGGTGGGACCGTGCAGGTGCTTGGCGAACTCACGGACGAGCGAACCGTTGATGCCGACCGCGTCGTCGTGGTCAACGACTCCGGCGGTGCGGAGTGGTACAAGTACGGTGTCTCCGTGATCGGCGCAATTGTCGTCCTGATCGCGTTCTTCAGATACTGGCGCATCGACACGGACTCCTGGAGCTTCGGGGTGCGTCACGATGGCTGATCTGCTGTCGACCGTCCTCGTGACCTACGCGGCGTTTACGATCGCCAGCTGGTGGATCGACGGCCTGGATCGCCGCTGGATCGTCGTTGCGATGGGCGGGGCCGCGATCCCGGATCTCGTGAAGATCCAGATCCTCGTCGAGGAGAGCACAGTCGAGAACGCACTCGGCCTCCCGTTCGACTATGCGCCAGTGGCGAGCGTCGCGGGCGTGGCAGTCGCCGCGGGTATCATCGCCCTCTGCTTTGGCAAGCGGTGGCGACGGAAAGCCTATGCCGTCCTGGTCGCGGGGGGCGGGTTCTCGCTTTTGATCGACGGAATGCGCGTCTACGCGGATAGCTTTGCGGGCTTCTATCTGTATCCGCTGTGGGTCCGTCCGCCCACGCCAAATCTGTTCGTCTCGTCGGATCCCGCCGTACTGGTCGTTGCGTTGCTGATCAGCGTGATGACGTTCGGTCTCGACCGGTGGCGCACGTCGACGCAGTCCTGATTTCCTCGAGAGATTCTGCCTGCAGCGGCCGCTGATAGGGGCACAGAACCAGTCTGAAGATCACACTACTCGTTTGGCGGCCTCAATCGTCGGCGACACCAGCATCGCCCGAGGACTCGCGGTGCTCGCTCATCGTCTCCCAGACCTCCGCACAGCCACACCCGTCCTCGACGTCGTCGAGATGCTCGTAGTCGGCGTCGTCTGTCTCACTCATGTGTTACTCAGATCCTTAGTAACTCAATTTACCTCCAGACTTAAATACGTTTTGGGGACGGGGTACCGTGCATCGGAAGCGGTGTCGCTGACCCGGAAAATCCCATGCGAAGAATTGACACAATCGAAAGAAACAGGAGACAGCTACTGCTGGTGTCGGGTATATGATAGTGACTGTCACCCTGAACCCCGCTGTCGATCAGACGATCAAGATGAACACGGGACTCCAATCGGGGAGCGTCCAGCGGAGCACCGAGGCCCAGTTCACTTCGGGTGGTAACGGCGTCAACGTCTCGCAGTTCCTCCAGGCCCTGGGCTCCGAGACGGTGGCGACGGGGCTTATCGGTGGCTTCACGGGATATTTCATCGAAAACGATCTCGCCACGTACGATGTCTCGACGGATTTCGTCTGGGTTGAGGGCGTGACCCGCATCAACACCACGATACTGACACCCCGAAACGAGTACCAGCTCAACCAGACGGGGCCGACCGTCGATAGTGACGTGATCGACGAACTGATCGAGATCATCTCCCAGCACGACCCGGACACACTCAACATCGGCGGGAGCCTGCTACCGGGGATGGACGCGGCCGACGTCGACCGGATCGCGACCGCCGGCGACTGGGACACCGCCGTCGAGGTGCCAGGCGAAGTGCTGTCCGAACTCGACGCCGACTACGCCTACTGCAAGCCGAACCGCGAGGAACTCGAGGCCGCGACCGGCCACGAGATCGATTCCGTCACCGACTGTGTCGATGCCGCAAAGACTCTCCAGGAGCGGGGATTCGAATGCGTGATCGCTTCGATGGGCAGCGAGGGGGCGGTGATGGTCACCCCCGAGGAGACCCTCTACGCCCCGGCGCTCGATGTCGAAGTCGTCGACACGCTCGGGGCCGGCGATTCGATGCTCGCCGCGGTGCTGTGGGCCCGCGAACAGGGCTGGGACGCCGAGCGCGCGCTCCGGGCCGGCGTGGTTGCCTCGGCCCAACTGGTCGGCGTAATGGGGTCGAGCGTTCGCGAGCTCGATCCGGAACCGCGACTGGACGAGGTACGCATCTGGGCGCTGGACGGCTGACTGTCGGTTCCGTCGGCCCCTAGCTGCTCAGAAGAACTGAAAGAGGTCGTCGCGCTCGGCCTCGTGGAGGTGGTCCCGGACAGCCTCCGTGAGCGGATCGATCGAGCCGCGCTTGGCGGTGATCGGGGCGATCGTCCCCTGCCACTGTTTCCAGGGTGGGTGGAGCCCCAGCCGGTCACACAGTTCGTTCAAACGTTCGTCGCGGTCGTCGACTTTGTCCATCTTGTTGACGGCCACCACCGGGGGGATGCCCACGTCCCGCAGGAAGTGAAACAGTTCGACGTCGTGGGGGATCTCGTCGGGTCCGGAGTGGCGGTCGATGATGTCGATGACGCTCTTGCCATCGACGACGAGCACCCCGACCAGGATCGAATCGGCATTGGCTTCGATGTACCGGACGACGTCGGTCTTGATCTGCTCGCGGACCTCGTCGGGGACACCCTTCATGTAGCCGAATCCGGGGAGGTCCGTCAGCACGAAGTCCTCGCTCGTCCAGTCGTAGTGGTTTGGCTCCTGGGTGACGCCAGGGCGCTGGCCGGTGTCGAAGGTGTGGCCGGTGAGCTCGCGCATCAGCGTCGACTTGCCCACGTTCGACCGTCCGGCGAGGACGACCTCGGCGCTCCGATCCGGCCGCGTCTCGAACATACCGTCTCTACCCTGTCGAGGGCGAAAAGGCTGTCCTGTTAGTCACAGTAGCCCGGGATCGATCTGCCGGCCGATCAACAGGAGTCCACCGACGAGGAGGACGATTGCGATCGGAACCAACAGTCGGAAGGCGGTGATGAGCGTCGCGCTGGCCTGGACGCCGATCACGACCAGTATGGTCGGGCCACAGCACGCTGCTCCCGACAGGAGGGCTGGAATCCCGGCGAGGACGCCCGTCGAGGATTCGAGTCCGCATGCGCGGGGTTGGGTGTACCCGAGGTACGTGAGCGCGACGTTCGCCCCGACGAGGCCCGCGAGAACGGACGCCACGATCAGGTTGAGCGGCGCGAACAGATAGCTGACTGGCCCGACCGAGACGAGCGCGATCGCGTCGAACCGGAAGAAGCCGCGACTGACCAGGGCTCGCGAGAGATCGTCGGCGATCCGAACCGTGACACCCTCGGAGCCGGTGATCACGGAGAGGTCGCCAACGGTGAACAGATACACCACCACGTAGAGCAGGGATGCGCCGAGAAACGCCAGCCGTGTGTCCCATCGGGTCCCGGCGATTTTGAGGGCAACTCCTGTTCGAGCGACGACGCCGACGTCGCGTGTCGAGATGGCGGGGTCGTTCTCAGGCATACAGCGTGGTTTCGGGATAGAATCCGCTCCAGGCGAACCACATCGCGTCGAACGCCAGGATGCGCTCGCCGGGCGGTGACGACGGGGCATACGTCTCGCCCGCTTCGTCGACGAGCTGACCGTCGCGGTACTCGAACTGTTCGTCCTCGGGGTTCCCGAAGACGTAGCCGGTGTCGAGCGTCGGTTCGTAGACCGCCACCACTGGCGATCCACCGAGTTCGCCGTTGATGAGTTTCTCCGCTCTGAGTGTGTCTTTCAGGAACGCGGCCGCCCCGTCGGCACTCCGAGCGCCGATGACGACGCGTTTGCGGGCCAGTTGGCGGTCCCCGGAGAAGGCTGGAAACCGTGGGTCGGACTCGGGGGAGTAGTATCCAGTCCGAGGGTTGTACGACCCGTATGGATCCAGGCCGTACTCCCTGGCGAATCCCGTCTTCGTCGAGAGGGCCCTGGTGTCGGGGTGGACCGCGGTCCAACGTTCCCACGTCGTCCAGACGACCCGGAACTCCCGGAGGGAACGGATCGCCGGGTCGTCGTTCCAGGGGCCGGGGATCGCGGTCGCCAGCACCTGTGGCCACCATGTCTCCGTGGCCCTGTCGTACATGATCAGGTTGTTGTTCGCCAGCCGGCCGGAGACGCCGAAGGTCGTCTCCCCGCGCTCGAATCCCATGGCCGTCCCCGTCAGCGGACAGTACGTGACGGCGATGGGGCGCCCGTCGATACTGTCATTACAGATCTCGTGGTGGACGAGAATCCGCTGTGGATAGGCTTTGGCCGTCTCTCCGGTAGCGATGCCGAAGACAGGATCCCCCGGCTCCAGTTTCTCTGTGGCCGCGTCTGCGGGTTCGAACGTCGGATCGTCGATCGACGGGATCCCGTCTTTCGGTGGCCCCCCTGAGACGGCCCGGTTCTTGAGCCGCGCTGGCTCCATCGGAAGGGGGTGGCGTTGCTCGGCCGTCGGCGGCCCGCTTTCGGCTGATTCGCTCCGATCAGTCGACTCCTTATCGGCGGCGGATCGGGGCTCGTCGTTGCCGGTCCCGCCCAGACAGCCGGCGAGTGACGTGGCTCCAACGCTTGCGAGCACGGCTCTCCTGGTCACGTGACGCCGCATGGTCAAATCGACGTTCTTCTCGGGTAAAAGTGGGCGCTAACCACGAAGTAACCGGAAAACGGCCTTCTCGGCCGAACCGATCACGCATCGGCACGGATCGACGAACGGATCAACGGACGTTCTCGAGTGCCGCCAGCGCTTCGGCGGCCTCGTGGGCGGCTTCGAGGGCATCTTGCGCACGGCGTGGGTCGTCTGTCGCCTCCGCCTGGCGGGCAAACGACGACAGCGTCGCGACGAGTGAGTCCCGCGCGTCTTGCAGGTCGCCGGCACCGTGAGACGGCGGTCGCTGCTCACCGGGTTCGAGTCCCGGGACGTCGACACGCTGCCCGGGCTGGGCACTCGACGGCGGACTTGCCGTCTGGCCCGAAGCCCCGGGCTGTCCGCCTTTCCCTGTCGATACGTTCTCCGGTGATTCGACCGCCTGCTCATCCGGTGTATCTGTGGTGTTCGCCGCCGGCTCAGCTGGCTGGCTCGCCGCCGCGCTTTGGGTTTCGGGTGTTCCGTCGTCGGCTGTTGCCGTATCGTCGGCTCCATCGCCGGCGTTCGTTCCGTCGGCTGCGTTCTCGCCGGCTGCCTGCTGACAGGTCGGGCAGAACTCCTGGCCGTCGTACCGGAAGATGGGATCGCCACACGTCTCGCAGTGGGTATCCGTCATCGTCGCGCCCTGCAACAGCAATTCGCTCATCTGTTCGGTCGCCTCGCGCTTCTTTCGATCCTGCTCGAACTGTTCGCGGAGGCGCTCGCGTTCGGCCTCCTCGTCAAAGTCGCTCATGTGTCTAGAGGGCCGGTCAACGGACATAGACGTTGCGACCTCCTGGCCGGTCGGGATCGACCGACGCGAAATCCCTACGCTGACAGCGTCAGGGACTCCTCGTCCAGCGCGACCTCGTAATACCCGTGGGAGTTCCACTCCAGTTCCGTGCCGTTCTGGGAAAGCGTCCCGCCGTCGACGGTGACGCGCACGTGGCGGCCGGCCGGGAACTCCTCCGGCACCGTCCACGACCAGACGGCTTCCCCGTCGGACGCAGTGACGTCGGCGGATTCGAGGAGCGCCTGGCCGCGCCAGTACGCGCCGACAGTGGCAAGCGTGTCGATCCAGACGTCGCCGGTGGATTTGGCGTATTCGATACTGTCCGTGATTGCGTCGATGTCGACGGGCGCGTACCACTCCTGGTCGGTCGGTGAAATCGAGTGGAAGGTAAATATCTGCCACTCTCCGTTGTCCCGTGCGTCGTCGATCAGACCGGTGAAGGTCTCGGCCGTGTCGCCCTCCTCGGCCACGTAACACGGCAGGTCGTACGGGTCGGTGTTGTCGTTCGGGCCAATGGCACCGCCACCAAGCTTGCGGTTGAGAAAGAGATCGGACTGCTCGGCTGGCTCACTCCAGCCGCTGTCGCCGTAGGGTCCTGCCATCGTCCAGACGTCTTCCTGTCCCAGCGTCTCGGTGATGTATTGGCTACACTGCTCGATCTCGGTTGCTGGATCCGAAAGCGCCTCGCCGAAGGAGCTCTCGGTCATATCGACGTACGGATGGCTGACGGTTTGATTGCCGAGTTCGTGGCCATCCTGACCGGCCTGCGTCCAGCCCTCCTCGAACCCCGAGACGTCGTCCTCGACGTTGACGGAGAGATAGAACGACATGTTCATTTCTGTCGCCGCGAGCGCGTCGTAGTGTTCGAGCTGCGAGGGTTGGCCGTTGTTATATGAGTAGGTGACGGCCCCCTTGAATCCGGCCCAGTCGAGCACTTCGAGGCCGCCTACTTCGCCTGTCGGTTTCGGGACCTCGTTTCGGTCGGGCGTCGGCAATGGAGCCAACGGCCCGTTGGCCGACTGCGGGACTTCCGGATCCAGTTCGGTCTCCGTTTCAGTCTCTGTTTCAGTCTCGGTTTCCGCTTCGGTCTCCGTTTCAGTCTCTTCTGTTTCCGTTTCGGTTTCAGTCTCGGTTTCGGTTTCCGTCTGGGTTGGCGTCTCGCCCCCGATTTCTACCATACCCGACTGCTCCGGAGTGTTCGAAGTACCCGTCGGTGTCCCCCCGTTAGATGAACTATCGTCCCCACAGCCAGCGAGTGTGATAAGTCCAGATATTCCCGCAATCGTCAGAAATCGACGACGGTCGATCCGGGTTCGTGCCCCCGTATCCTGATCTGTCATGTGACGTGTGATATTTTAGGCTCAAAATACATGGGCCTTCATATTTTTGCTCATCAGTGGTCGGTTGTCCCGCGCTTCTTTCGATCCTGCTCGAATTGCTCGCGGAGTGGGTCGCGTTCAACCGCCTCGTCGATATCGCTCATCTGTATAGAGGGGCGGTCGGGTATTGACGGTTCGACCTGGGCCGCCAGCCATCGTGAACCGTCGGCTCGGATTCCCTATGCCGACAGCGTCAGGGACTCCTCGTCCAGCGCGACCTCGTAATACCCGTGGGAGTTCCACTCCAGTTCCGTGCCGTTCTGGGAGAGCGTCCCGCCGTCGACGGTCACACGGACGTGGCGACCGGCCGGGAACGACTCGGACAGTGTCCACGACCAAACGGTTTCCCCGTCGGACTCCGTGACGTCGGCGGATTCCAGTATCTGCTGGCCGCGCCAGTACGCGCCGACGGTGGCAAGCGTGTCGATCCAGACGTCGCCGGTGGATTTGGCGTGCTCGATACTGTCGATGATCGCGTCGACTTCGACTGGCGCGTACCACACCTCGTCGGTCGGAGCGATCGTATGAAACAGGAAGATTTGCCACTCACCGTTGTCCCGTGCATTGTCTATCAGATCGGTGAAGGTCCCGGCAGTGTCGCCCTCCTGGGCCATGTAACACGGCAGGTTGTACGGGTCAGTGTCGTCATTGGGAGCGACGGCCCCGCCACCGACCCCACGATTGAGGAAGAGATCGGACTGCTTGGCCGGCTCACTCCAGCCGGTGTCGCCGAATGGAGCAGCCATCGTCCAGACGTCTTCCTGGCCCAGATTGTCGATGATATACCGGGAACACCCCTCGATTTCGGCTGCTGGGTCCGCCGCTGGCTCGGCGAATGAGCTATCGCTCATATCGGCGTAGGGATGGCTGACAGTGTGGTTCCCGAGTTCGTGACCGTCCTGAGCGGCCAGCGTCCAGCCGCCTTCGTACCCATCGAAGTTCACGTTGCTGGTGAGATAGAACGTCATATTCATCTCGGTCTTTGCGAGTGCGCTGTAGTGTTCGAGATTCGAGGGTTGGCCGTCGTCGTACGTGTAGGTGACAGCGCCCTCGAATCCGGCCCAGTCGAGCACTTCGAGGCCCCCTGCATCCCCCGCCGGCTTCGGGACCTCGTTTCGGTCGGGCGTCGGCAATGGAGCCAGCGGCCCGTTCGCCGACTGCGGGACTTCTGGATCCAGTTCCGGTTCGGTCTCCGTGTCGGTTTCCGCTTCAGTCTCCGTTTCGGTTTCTGTTTCATCCGCAGTTTCGGCTTCCGTTTCCGTGTCGGCTTCCGTCTCCGTGTCTGTCTCTGTATCCGACGGTTTCGACGTTTCCGTCGGTGTTTCCCCGCCCTCTGTCGTCGTATCCTCCTCGCAGCCGGCAAGCGCTGCGAGTCCTGTTGCCCCCGCGATCGTCAAAAACCGCCGACGATCGACCGTCGTCCGCTCCCCCGTATCTTGGTCTGACATACGACAGTCCAAATTTTTGGACCCGCTCGATAAGCGTTGTGATATTTTATCTTCATGAATTGACGATAGTAATTTTAAACCTACACTTTCGAGACGAACTGATCGGTATCGGGGGTGAACTGACGATAAACCAACGGTCCTGATGTGGATTGGCCCCCGATGTGTTAGGTGAGTTACCATCGAAGGAAGCGGCCGTTCCGATACTTTTTCAATGCCCTCTGTGCAGGTAGGCGACAGGCATGGGTGACACGGAGCCAGTGGACGAACGCGACTCGCTCGTCGAGTATGGCATCGAAGACCGACCGCCGCTTTCCCGTTCCCTCCTTCTCGGCATCCAGCATTATCTGACGATGATCGGCGCGAACATCGCCGTCCCGTTGATTCTCGCATCGGCTATGGGGATGCCCGGCGATGTGACGGCGAAGTTTATCGGCACCTTCTTCGTCGTCAGCGGGATCGCGACCCTGGCACAGACCACGTTCGGCAATCGGTACCCGATCGTCCAGGGCGCGCCGTTCTCGATGCTCGCGCCGGCGCTCGCGATCGTCGGGGCGAACGTCGCAATCCCCGAACTGGCCGGCTGGAACGCCAAACTCCTCTTCTTACAGGGGGCGATCATCAGTGCCGCGGTGGTCGAAGTTGCCATCGGCTATTTCGGACTCGTCGGGAAGATCCGCGAGTATCTGTCGCCGGTGGTCGTGGCCCCGGTCGTCACGTTGATCGGGTTATCGCTGTTTTCGGCACCGCAGATCACTGACGTCAATTCCAACCTGGCCGGTGCACAGCAAAACTGGTATCTCCTCCTGTTGACGTTGGTCCTGATCGTCGTCTTCTCGCAGTATCTCAAAAACCGGAGCCGGCTGTTCAGTCTGTTTCCCATCCTGCTCGGGATCACGGTGGCGTGGCTGGTCGCGGCGATCGCCTCGGTCGCCGGGATCATCCCGTCCGGTGCGCCGGGATTTGTCGATCTGGCTGCGATTCAGAGCGCAGATCCGATCCTGGTCCATTATCCATTGATGTGGGGAATGCCGCGCTTTGAACTGTCTTTCGCCATCGGGATGTTCGCCGGCGTCCTCGCGTCGATCATCGAGTCCTTCGCCGATTATCACGCCGTCGCCCGACTCTCGGGTGAGGGCGCGCCATCGAAACAGCGGATCAACCACGGCATCGGCATGGAAGGTGTCGCGAACCTCTTCTCCGGGCTGATGGGGACCGGTGGATCGACCTCGTACTCCGAGAACATCGGCGCAATCGGGCTGACCGGCGTCGCATCTCGATACGTGGTTCAGATCGGCGCAGCGGTCATGATCCTGGTCGGGTTCGTGGGCTACTTCGGTACGCTCGTCGCGACCATCCCGGATCCCATCGTCGGCGGGTTGTACATCGCCATGTTCGGCCAGATCGTCGCTGTCGGGCTCTCGAACCTGAAGTACGTGGATCTGGACTCCTCACGGAATCTCTTCATTGTCGGGATCGCCATCTTCGCCGGGATGGCGATTCCAGCGTATATGGGTAACATTGATACTGCGGCCACCCAGATCGATGCTGTCGACAGCGGGTATGAACTGCTCCGCCAGGGGATGGCCGACGTGCCACTGTTCGGCTCGATACTCAGTACTGAAATCGTTTCCCAGACCGTCTACATCGTCGGTGGCGTCCAGATGGCTGTCGGTGGGGTCATCGCGTTCGTGCTCGACAACACGGTGCCGGGGACTCGCGAGGAACGTGGCCTGGTCGCCTGGGAGGAGATGACCGAAGGCGACGACGAGTTCACGTCGGCGATCGAACGCGTCTCCGATCGACTGGGGAGTGAGCGCCCACCGTTCTCCGGGGACTGAGCGGCGCGCCCATGGGCAGCCACGGCGCTCTCGACGACAGCCGGTCGATCCGATCGCCCCCACAGCCCGTGGCCCCGATGTCGGCACTGCCGTTCCGGGGACCATCGGACCGAACGGGAAAAGACGGTCGGTCCCGTCCACACCATTCATAGTGGCGGGGGTGTGACTATCGGTCGTGTCTGAAACTGTCCTCCGCGCGACGGATCTGCGTGTACGGCGGGGAGGCAACGACGTCATCGATGGCGTCACGGTGGCTGTCGACGACGGCGAGACGGTGCTCGTCCAGGGACAGAGCGGGAGCGGGAAGACGACGCTGTTCGAGATATTCGGCTTGCTATCGGACTGCTCGTCCGGCGAACTCGTCATCGATGGCGTCGACGTGACGGGACTTTCGAGGCGGGAGCGGGCGCTCTTCCGGCGAGATCGACTGGGCATGGTCTATCAGGACTTCCAGCTGATCGACGATCTGACCGCCCGGGAAAACGCGCAATTGCCACAGAGTCACGCTCGATCGTACGACGACGCGTGGCTCGATACCGTCCTCGACGGACTGGGTATCTCGCCGATCGCCGATCGGTATCCGTCGACGTTGTCCGGGGGCGAAAAACAGCGTGTCGCCATCGCCCGGGCGGTGGCGAACAAACCGGACATCGTTCTCGCCGACGAACCCACGGGGCAACTCGATCCGGAAACGACCGATCGCGTCATCTCGTTGCTGTTCGAGGCCAGTGAACTTGCGGCGACAACGCTGTTGACTGTCAGTCACGACCGTCGGATCACCTCGCATTTCGAAACCATCTATCGACTCACAGACGGCACACTCACCCGGACCGAAACAGGCGATCAGCGACCGATTTCGAGTGATGAGTCATAGACGACAGCTCCTGGCGCGGTATTCGCGTCGCGATCGGCTGTCGATGGTCGTCATCGGCGTCTCGATCGCGTTTCTGACCGGGAGCGCGCTGCTTCTCGTGAGCGGGACCGAGCAGCTACAGACGATCGCCGCTGACTTCGACACGACGGGATACGTGACCGGCTACCGATCCGCCGAGCTGGCGGCCCGCGCTGGCCGTGATGCGGTCTTTCCCATCGCAACGGTCCCGATCGACGGCACGAACGCGACCGTTCTGGGGGTTCCGCCGGGTGCCAACGAGACGATCGCCGCGGCGACGCCGGCGACCGGGCTCGCGAGCGCCCTCACGAACGGCGTGGCGACCGCCGATGTCGGGGCAACGACGGGTGTCGACCAGGTCCGGATCGCCGGCCGCCAGCACGTCGAGATGATTCCCGACAGCTGGTATCTCGCCGAGCGTGGCCTCGTCGACCAACTCGATCCGGATGGCGCTGTCGTGATCGACACCGGCACCGACGCGATCGAGCGGGCGAGCGACCGCGATGCGATCCCGCTGCGAGGGGCTGCACGCTTCTTCGTCAGTGGGGCCCAAGAAGCGCTGTCTCTGTTCGGCGTGATCGTCGCCGGGGTGGCCGGCCTGGTGGGGGTCATCGTCTTCAGCGTCACCCGGATGAGCGTCCAGGATCGGGCGAAGACGATCCGGATCGTCCGGGCGACGGGAGCCACGCCTCGTGCAGTCCGCGCCCTGTTCACGGCGCGAGCCACGATCGTGACGGTGGTCGGCGTCGCGATCGGCTATGCGGTCGGACTCATCGCCGCTCGGGTCGCGGTCAACGCTTCGGTCTTTCTCGGCGTCCCTGTGTCGCTGGACCTCTCACTCTCCCGCCCGGCACTCGGCGTGTTGGTCCCACTCTACCTGGGAGTGGTTCTCTTGGGGGCCATCGCCGGGTATCTCGCGTCCCGGCCGGTGAGTCGGATACCGCCCGCCGCGATCCGATCGAGCGGTGGCGGCGATCCCACCACCGGTGGGTGGATTCGGGAGTGGATTCCAGGCTGGGTCGACCTGACGCTGCTTCGCTTTCGGGCAGTGATTCCGACCATCGCGACGATCACTGTCTTTCTGACGCTATTGGTCGTCCTCGTCTCGACCGGCACAGCGGTGGCCCCCATGGTCGATTCGGGGGACGCGACGATCGTTGAACCGGGCTCCGTTCATCCCGTCGCGAGCTCAGTCCCGGAGTCGTTCGCGACCGTCCTCGAGGACCGGGGGATCGATGCGAGTCCGGAGATCTTGCTGTTTCCGATCGTCGACGGGGAACCGACGCTCGCCCGTGGCGTCGACTTCTCGTCGTTCGCGAACGTGTCCGGGGCATCGCTGGTGACCGGCCGCGCCCCGCGGTCGGCGGACGAAGCGGTCGTCGGCGAGTCCCTCGCCGCCCGGCGAAACCTCTCCGTCGGCGATACCGTCCTGGTGGGCGGGAGCACCCGATCGGCGTTCACGCGGACGACGATCGTCGGCAGTTACGACGCGCCGGGGATCTACGAGAGTCATCTGCTTGTCCCGTTGCCGACGGCCCGCGATCTCAGCACTCGCGCGCCGGGGCAAGTCCACGTCGTCCGAGCGACCCGGCTGCCGGCGGCCGGGAGCGGGATCGACGTCGTCGACGTCTCCGCGCCGGCGACGGTGGTGCGCAACCGGTCGTTCCAGACCACCGTCACCGCCGTCAACGTCGGTCGGACGAATGCAACCCGAACCGTGTCCATCCGGGTCGCGAACACGTCTCGGAACGTGACCCTGGCGATCCCGCCGGGCGAACGAACCGAACGGACGACGACGCTGTCGGTCGCCCGACCCGGTATCTGGTCGATTCGGGCCGGATCGGCGACTCAGTCGATAGCGGTCCGGCAGCCGAACGCCCTCCAGGTTCGCTTCCCGTCGGCAGTTCGCGTCGGGGCTTCCCCACGAGTCGCAGTTTCGACCGCCGCCGGCGAGCCGGTCGACAATGCGACGGTGACACTCGGCAATCGAACTGTGCAAACCGATTCGGCCGGTGTCGCCCGGATCACGGTTCCGCCCGGCGCGGACACGCTTACCGTGACGGCCGATAGCCGAACCGTGACCGAGTCTGTCACGGCGATCAGTGACCGGGTTGACCGCGACGATCGGTCCGGCGGCGACGGTCGACCGCTGGTTTCGGTCTCGATCCAGCCCGAATCCCCCGGATTCCGAGTCCAGCCGACCGCCCGGATACACCTCGAAAACCCCTGGAACCGGACGGTCGCTCCCGAGTTGACGATCTCTGGGCCGACGAGCAGCCACGATCGGACAGTGTCACTCGATCCCGGGGAAACGACGACAGTTTCGGCCCAGCTATCGCGCAATCCACCGGGCGAGTACGACGTGACAGTGACAGACGACACGGACACTGAACTGGCCCGAACCACGATGGTCGTGACGGGTAACGAGCGCCTCGTCGCTGCGCTTGCAACCCACGGCGAGCGGGGGAGTACACCGTTCTCCCGCGCCGTGTCGCTGGTGTTCGGGAACCTCACCCTGCTCGTCGGTGCCGTCGCCGGGCTCGGCGCACTCATGACTGTCGGCGGGCTGACTGCCATCTTCTCCCGGGGTGTCCACGCCAGACGGCGGACGATCGGGATCTACCGGGCGACCGGTGCGACCCCGGGCCAGGTTTTCGTCCTCGTGCTTCGGGACGCCGGCGTGATCGGCACGGTTTCGTTGCTGGTGGCGTTCCCGCTCACCTATCTGCTCCTGGCGTGTCTCTCCTCGGCCGGCGTGCTTTCGGTCTTCGGCGTCGCCATCCAACCGGTGTTCGCCCCCTGGATCGTAGTGCTCGGGACAGCCATCGTGCTCGCGCTCGTCGGTCTCGGTGCCGCTCTCGCCACGGCAACGCTCGTTCGGACCGCCCCGGCGAGGACACTCCTCGGCGAGCGAACCGGAGGGATCGAACGATGATCGGCCCCGATCGTGGTCACTCGACCGGAGCCAGTTGTCTGTGGGCACCAGTCCGGCTGTCGAGGGCGCAGTATCTCCTCGGCCTCCTGGCCGCGTTCAGCGTCGCGGTCGCGCTCCGGATGGGGCCGCTGTTCTGGTCCCCGCTGCCGTTCAACCCCGACGGGATCGTCTACGCCGGCCTCGTCAGGGAGACCATCGCCACCGGCCACTTACCATTGGACGGGCTCCCGGCTGACAGTTTTCATTTCACCACGATGCTTGCCATCTGGGAAACGGTCGTCGGTCATCCGAGTCGGTTCCTCTCCCAGCCGGTGATCGCCATCGTCGGCGCACTTCCGTCGCTCGTGGCCGCCGTCTTTGCTCATCGACTGACCGGACGACTGGGCTGGTCACTCTCGGGACGCCGGCTCGCTGGATCGCTTGCCAGCCTCCTGCTCGCGGTCGATGGCGTCTACCTTCACCGGTCGATGCCCGTCGACGAACAGACTGTCGGGCTCCTCGTCGTCCCGCTGGCTGCACTCGTCCTGGCTCGGTCGATGCCGGACGGCAGACGTCGCTGGTACGTCGTGCTCGGGGCACTCCTCGTGAGTTTGCCGCCGTTGCATAACCTCGACAGCATGGTCGCGCTGTTCGCCCTCGTCCTGGTCGTCTGTGTCCGTCGCGTCAGCGTCCGAACCCTCCTGGTCGGGGGTCTCGTCGCACTCGGGTTCCTGGGCTATTTCGTGGGCTACTCCTGGGGCATTGCCGCACTCACGCCGGCAACCGTCATCCAGTCACAGCGGATCAGTTACGCGCCGGGACTGTTGGCCGCCTGGCTCATCCTCGTCGGTCTGCTGCTGGCCCGATTTTCGCGTCTCGGAACCCGGACCCAGCGACTGTTGCTCACCGGGACGTTCGCGAGCTTCGTCGCGATTGCGGCTGTCAACGCTGTCCGTCCCGTCTTCCCTGGAATGGGGACGACGCCGGACGCAGTCGTATTGCTGGTGCTGCCCCTGTTGATTCCGCTCACGATCGGGGCCTGGGCGGTCCCGCTGGGTGACCGTTCGATGCCCGAATGGCTCGCGCTGTTGGCACTCCTTGGAGCCGGGTTCGCCATCGCGGGCATGTCATTCACCGCGACGCTCACTCCTGAATACTACAACACTGCCTATCGCGTCCAGACGTTCCTTCATCTCCCGATCGCCGTCTTCGTCGCGCTCGGGATCGGCACGCTGCTGGATCGAATGGGTCGAGTGGTGCCCCGCCAGTCATGGCGACAGGGAGTGTCCACTGTGGCAGTCGTTGGGGTAGTGATCTGTATGGCGATCTCCATTCCGGTGGCGTTCGCCGGCTTGGAGTACCTTCCCTACAAGGGCGTCACGACGTCAGGGGAGTTCGCGGCCGCCGAGTTCAGCGTCACGTCGCTGCCGGAGTGGACCAGCGACGATCATATTTCGCGTGTTTCCCGATACTTTTCGCCGGGGAACTCCGGGACGAACACGACACTCCATCGCGTGGCCCCCGTTTTCGACTGGATCGAGGGCGGCCCGCCGCCGGGCTGTCCGACAGTCGTCCAGTCCTCCTGGACGACGACTGGCGCACAGGTGTTTCCCCAACCCCCGATCGTGATCGACGACGGCCGTCTCTGGAAGTACATGCACGCGAACGATCGCATCTACAGCAATTCGGCACCCGATCCGCTCACGATCGTCCGTCCACCCGGTCTGTCGAGAAGTTGCTGACAGATTACTCGGCCGAGGACGGTATTTCGTCCTCTCGTGGGTGCGCGCTCGCGTCGTCCGGTTCCGTCGCCGGGACGGACTGAAGGATGGACTCGATCACCGCGTCGGCGCTTCGATCAGTCAACTCGGCGTCCGTGCTGAGGATCAGCCGATGTCGCAAGACCGGCTTCGCGAGTTGCTTGATGTCGTCGGGGATGACGTACCCGCGGCCGTGGATCGCCGCCCGAGCTTTCCCGGCGTCCATCAACGTCAGCGTCGCTCGCGGTGACGCCCCGACGTCGATGTCCGGTGAGGATCGGGTCGCCTCGACGATGCCCAGAATGTACTCCTTGACGCTGTCGTCGACGTACTGCTCGGTTACCTGGTCACGGAGCGACCGGATACGCTCCTCGTCGACGACCTGCTGGATTCGATCGGCATCGAGCGTCGGTTCCGCGTCGAACCGATCCAGGAGCTGTCGTTCGTCGTCCTGGTTCGGCGTCTCCACGATAAGTTTGAACTGGAAGCGATCGCGCTGGGCTTCCGGGAGTTCGAACGTCCCCTCCATCTCGATGGGATTTTGCGTCGCGATCACCATGAACGGATCCGGTAAGGGGAGCGTTTCGCCGTCGATCGTCACGTGGTTCTCCTGCATCGCTTCCAGCAGCGCGGACTGGGCCTTCGGCGTCGCCCGGTTGATCTCGTCGGCGACCACGATGTTCCCGAAGATCGGCCCGCGCTGGAGTTCGAACTCCCCGGTGGGCTCGCGATACACTTGCGTCCCTGTGATGTCCGCCGGGAGGATGTCCGGCGTCATCTGGATGCGCTTGTAGGTTAGTCCGGTCGCCTCCGCATAGAGGTTCGCCGCCGTCGTCTTGGCCACACCGGGCACCCCTTCGAGCAGGACGTGCCCACGCGTCAACAGCGAGACCGTGAGCTGCTCGACGATGTCTTCGTTGCCGACGAGGACGGTCCCGATCTCCTCACGTAGCGCATCGTACACTGCCTCCGCGTCACTCATTGTGCCTACCTGCGGTGAGGCGACAGTAATATGTTTGCCATTTTCGGCGTCTGCTCACCGCCGAACGAGCGGTCGAAACAAACACGGTTCCGGAACTAGTCTGTCCGAATGTGAGTACCCACGCCCGGTTGGTCGCCGTCCTCTGCTGTCTCTTGGTTGGCGTCGGCGGTGTCGCTGTCACTGTCGGCGGGGCAACTGACGGGCCAGTCACGGAAGCCCACCCAGTCCTGGACCAATCCCCGCTCTCGGAGACGATCGCACAGCAATCTCCCGGCGAGGGTTCGGCTAACGGCACAAGTACGAATCAGACGGACCATCACCGCAACCCGGAGAACGTCTCCGAAGATGGGTCCCAGAGCGCCGTCAAACGCTGGCTCGTTGGTTCGATGGCGGGCCGGCTCGAAGGTGGTGCGATCAATCTGAGTCAGGGGCAGTATCAGCTAGCCCGCTCTCTTCTCGGTGAGGGATTCGGTAACGATTTGGGTCGATACGTCAATGTCGCCGGCGACACTGATATCCAACAGGACGATCAGGTCGCGAAGACGTTCAACGAAACCCAACAGACGCAACAGACATATTCTGAGCAAGTCCGTGAGTTTGAGCAGTTGTATGAGGAGTATCAGGAAGCCAAAGAAGCTGGTAACACCGTGCAGGCTCGTCGACTCGCAAAGCGACTCGAACGTCTCGGTTCGAACATCAACGAGACCGGACAAACGCTCGTTGAGAGATACGAAACGCTTTCGAATATCACTGGAGCTTCACTTGAAGATGGCCAGCAAGCTATTTTGAACACGACGAACCGTACACTCTCCCAGGTCGAAGCCGTGGTCGAGCAGTCTCTCGTCCGGACGGAACTCCGAATCACGTCAGTCTCACCGACAGCGGCCTACGACGACCCTCTCGTGATCGAAGGGCAGTATGTGACGGAGAACGGAACCGCGATCGGCGACAGTGTGATCGCACTCGCCGTCCCTGGTCCTGGTTCGAAGACGACCACGGCGTCGAATGGGAGCTTCCGACTGACCCATCGGCCGATCGACCTCGAAACTGGCGATCAGACCATCACGGTCTCAGCCACGCCGGACAACGCCTCGGTGTATCTCCCAACCACGACGACAGTCACGACGAACATTTCGTCGGTCGACCCTCGCGTTGCGTTTATCGACAGTTTCGACCGGATCTCGTTCGGTGCGGAGCGGTCAGTCGTCGTCGACGTCACCGTGGCCGAACGTCCAGCCGGTGACGTACCAGTGGCGATCACGCTTGACGGGCGGACACTCGCAACCGGTCGAACGACCGAATCGGGTAGGTTCGAATCGGCTGTCCAGCTCCCGCCATCCGTTCGAAACGGGACGGTGGATCTCACTGCCCGCGCCGGGACCGACAGCCGGGCAGTCGCCGCATCGAGCGCGACACGAACAGTCACCGTCGAATCGTCACCGACTGACCTCTCGCTTGCGACGACCAACGGCAGTTCGATCCGCGTTCACGGCGAGTTGCTCGCTGCCAATGGCGTGCCGGTCGCCGACCAGCCGATCCGGCTCAGCGTCGATGGGACGGTGGTCGACATCGTCCGAACGAACGCGACGGGTGTCTTTACAGGGTTGATCGACAGTGAGAGTGCGACGGTCGGACAGTCGGTGACCATCACTGCCCGCTACGACGAACCGACCTCGAACCTGGAACCATCCCGGGCGAGTGCCGTCGGCGAACGACTGAAGCAAGAGACGAATACACCGGGTGAATCCGGCGGACCGAACGCACCGGGTGAATCCGGCGGACCGAACGCACCGGGTGATCAAAGCAGCCCACTGTGGGACGCCCTTACGAATCCAATTGTCGTGGGAGCAGGTGTCGTCTCGGTCGCTGGCTTGTTCATTGCCGGGTATTTCTGGCGTCGTCGTTCGCCGTCGGCGACGCCGACAGCGACACAGTCCGGTCAATCCGGGACAGAGACGCCACAGACGCCAGAACCGACCGCAACAACCCTTGCCGATGTCGAGGCGGCGATCGAACACGATTGGCCCGACGCAGCCGTCATCTCCCTCTATGAGGTGGTCAGCAGATACGCCGCTGCGGATGTACGCCCCGACCTGACGCCACGCGAACGATATCGTGCAGCCAGGGACGCACTGTCCGCCGAGCAGGCGACTGTTTTCGAGCGTGTGACGACCCTGTACGAACAGGCGAAGTTCGCGCCGGAAAGCGTCCCTACGGATCGGATCGAAGACATGATCGCAGCTGTCCGGCAGGACTTTGGTGAGGACGCAGACGCCCCCGCAGACGACTAGCCGTGGCTTCGACGATCAGGAATCGTCGCTGCTCGTGTCCCTGTCGCCGGATCGACGCGTCGCGAGCTGTGTGGCGATCCGGGTGACGCGATCGTGATCCCAGTCCGGATGCTGCTTCGAGACGAGGTCGACGATCTCGGCCTCGGTCAGCGCCACATCCTCAGCTGCCGGTGCCCGGCGACTGAACCGGTTGCGTATGGCCCGCCCGTATCTGGCCATGACGACGATGCCACCGACGAGCAGTGTTCCGAACAGGAACTGCGTGAGTGGGCCCGACCGGATCAGTTTCAGCAGTCGGACGAGCGGCGGGATCCCGCCGGAGTGGGTGTAATCGAACCGTACTCGTTGGGCATCACCGAACAGCGTCTGTGCGAACGCCCGGTTGTCGCCCCGGTCGAGCATGGAGTTGATGAACACGCTCGGATCGCTGAGCGTCAGAACGGTTCCGTTCCCGACTGATTCCCGGGTGAGGATCGGGTACGCCCGCATCGACTCCGCGTCGTCGAGTTCGCCGTTGCGATTCTCGTCGGCGTAGGCATATGGCGAGGTGGACGCCATCACGGTCGCGTTCGTGCCGTTCGGCGTCACGACCGCGGAGGGATAGTTCAGGGCGAGTTCGTCGACTCCCACAGTTCCGTTGACGTTCGTCGCCAGCGGGAAGGCCGGCGAGCGGCCGTAATTTCGCTCGTCACGGAGCAATCGCCCGTCGATTCTGGCCGTGGCGTCGATCCCAGCCAGCAACTCGTTCGCACCGGCCCCGAAATCCCCGCCGACGAGCAGGGTTCCGCCACCTCTCAGGAACGTCTCGATGCGTTCGAGCTCTGCGGGGGTGTATGGTTCGCTCGGGCCGAGGACGACAGCAAGCGTCCCGTTGCCTGCCAGTCGGTCGTACGCGCTCGCGTTCTCGAGGACGGCACTGTCGGTCGTTTCGCCGGCGACCGTCCGGAGATCAGCCGTTCCGTCCCAGCCGTAATTGAACGCGCCGAAGGCCGTCGCCGACGTCGCGGCACCGAACAGTATCGCCCCAGCCACCGCGATCGTTATAGCTACGAGAACGGCTTCCGGAACCGTGACGTCACGCAAATCTCTCATCAGAACACCCCCTCCGGGAGTATCGACAGGATTCGCCTGACGACGACGTACGCAAAGACGACGAGGCCGGCCAGTATCACCCACTTCAGCCGGGATCGCCACCGCGGCGTGAGGTTGAACGGGGCCGTCAGCTCCGTCACGACGAGGACGCCGATCAGCGTGAGGACGAAGTACAGCTCATAGGAGAGGGACTGCAGTACGACGAGAACGAGCAGGGCGCTCAACGCCCAGGCGAGCACGCCGACGACGTACTGCTGGCGGCGTCGCGTTGTCACTATCCCATCAGCGTGGTGCGACGGGTTAGAAAGTATCGGGATCCACTCGGGTGGTTGTCAACCGGTCCATTGTTCGATAACGGTCTATCGGGGCTTTCAGTATTTTTCGTCCAGCGTTTGCTTCCCCTGCCCCCGGAAACGAAGACATTTCCGTTCGGGTCACTGTCCTCCCCGTAATGTGGCCGTGGGGACACGCAGCTGTCGGCTATCTCTGCTACGTCGGGATCGCGACGATCACGGGCGATCGCCGGTACGGCCTGCCGGTCCTGGCCGTGTTGCTCGGCACGCAGTTCCCTGACCTGATCGACAAACCCCTAGCCTGGACAGTCCCGCTGTTGCCGTCTGGCCGGTCACTCGCTCATTCACTGGTCACGACCGGCCCCGTTCTGTTGGGCGCGCTCCTGATCGCATATCGGGCCCGTCCCCGTCGCTCGTACCTGGTGGCGACTCTCGGGTTCGCACTGGGTCACGTCACTCACGTCCTCGGTGACGGCCTCCATGCGTTCCTCGACGGTATGTACTCGGATCTCTCGTATCTGGCCTGGCCGGTGTTGGCACCGCCGGCATACGAGACCGAACAGAGCTTCATCGCGCACTTCCAGCAGTTCGAACCGACCGGCACGGTTCTGTTCGAGTTTGCACTCGTTGGACTCGCGATTGCCGTCTGGGTGATCTTACGGGTCAGATCAGGTGGCCGTTCCCTCTGGTTCCGACGGCTCCGGAAGATGACCTAGCTTCGCCGACAGGATCGCAACTCTCACGCGATCTCGCCCCAGACACAACGAACGATCCCGTCGTCGGCGTCGGGAACCTCGACTCGGACTGGTTCGCCGACGTGTCGTGCGAGCCCCGTTGCAAGGAAGGACACGATCGGCTGATCGAACGCCTGGACGGTTCCACACGTACTGCCAGTGATCTCGAATCGCGCTTCGTTGTCCGCCGGAATTACCGTTGTCTCGACGCTTCGGGCTAGTCCGAACTGTTCGACGATTGCATCGGCCAACTGGGCCGAGAATTGTTCGGGGTTGTTTGCGGCGGTCGTGACCGTTTCGAACTCCGCGTACAGTGATCCCCCCGTTGGATGGAGCGACACACCGCGTTCCCGCTGGTCACCAGTGACGACGAACAGTGAGTTGAGGGCCTGTTCGTCGGGGATAGTATAGTTGCGGTGTGCCGGAACGTACAGCCTGGCGTCACGCTCTCCGACGGGTACGTAGAGTCGTGTCTCCTGAAGCCCAAGTTCCTCGACCATCGCGGCCCCATTGTTCGCCGTGGCGTCGAAGATCTGCTCGCTGACGCTGGCGGCGTGGAATGTCTCGGGCGTGATGAACCACGTGAGAATCGCGGCGAAGAGACCTGTCCCGCCAAGCGTGACCAGAACCGTGCGGACGTCCGGGAACAGCAAAGCGCCACCGAACGAGAGCAGGCCCACAACGAGAAATGCAACCATCGTTCGACGGTACGTGGTCCGCTTGGCCTGTCGGAACTGATCGCGAAGGCGCTCGTTTTCGGTTCGGAGGACTGCGAGTTCGGCCTCACCGACCACGCCCGCATCTATCTCTTGCTCCTCCGCTCCCCTGTTCGATGCTGTCGCGTCCGCAAGTGTATCCATACTCATGCCATTTCACCGTCAGCTAGTCCGAGTGCAACGAGTTCGTACCGATGGATCGCGTAACTGCCCAGTGCAACGACCAGCACGACCACCCCGGTTGCGGCGGCGAGGGATTCGCCCCAGACGAACGTCGCCAGCGCCGTACCCGAGAGAACGAGGAGAACGGCGAGTCCCGAGCGGATTGTGCGGACCGAAAGCCCGTCTTCGGCGAGGAGTGCCAGCACGAGGAGTGTCGGACCGATCTCGAGGATCGCAATCACGGCGAGTGGGGCGTTCGGGGCGACGATGCCGGCACCGACTTGCGTGAGTGCAACCGCCCCGATTCGTGTCTCACGTGTCCAGAGCAACAGGCCCACACCGAGCGTGGCTACCGCAATCATGGGGTTGTTCGACGCAAGTACCAGGCCAGTGGCGAGCCAACCGAATGCGGCGAGGCGTCTCGTGGGCCTGGAGATGGCGGCCCTGACAGTGTCGCTATGACTCATGGGCCACCTCCCCGCCGCGTCGTGTGCGGCCGGCACGCAATGCGGCGTCGATCCGATCACCTGGCCCAACCTCGAAGACCCGCGTGCGTGGGAGCCGATCGAGTGTACGACGAAACTCTTCGAAGGACACGTATGCTTCGTAGGTCGCCTCCATATCTGCGAGTGCGTACCTCTCGAAGAGAGCGTTCGGAGTCAAAAAGGCAACAACCTGGTTGCCGCGCTGGACCGCGAGCTTCACCGCCTCCTGGAGTTCCCGTCGGTGTGTGTCATCAGTTGCGACGACGAGGAGCCGCGTTGGTTCGCTGTCGCTCAGCTGATTGACTGCGTGGAACAACGGCTCGTCGGTGACACGTTCGACGTGGGTTTTGCGTGAGGCGTAATACGGCTGCAGTGTCGTTCCGTACTCTGTCGTGTCACCCTGTAGCACCGTCCCGACTGTATTCGCTCGTGTCGCCTGTGTGGCGGTCTGCTGTCTCTGATCGCCGTGGGACTGGCTCCCTGTCGGCGTGAGTTCGTGCAGTCGAGTCCGGACTGATTCGTACTGATTGCGTGTCTGGGATGGGTCGATTTGTGCGGTAATTCCGTCGTCGTCGATCGCCGTGATCCCGAGTGGATCGTCGAGGCCCTCGGCGACGTCGGTCATCGCCAGCAGCACCTCCCGCAGGTACGCGAACTTCGTCTGGCCCTCGTCGCCGTCAGCGAGCGAGTCGCGATGATCGACGACCAGCATCGTCTCGCGATCGGTCTGGGCCTCGAACTCCCGGACGTACGTCTCGTTGAGTCTGGCTGTCGCCTTCCAGTCGATCTGGTTCGAGGGATCGCCAGGCACGTACTTGCGGAGTTCCGCCGGGTCGAGGCCGCTGCCGCCGCGCTGGGCACTATGGCTGCCGTAGGTCGCGGCGATCTCGTCGCCACCGGCCCCGACATGGAGGTTCCGGGGGGCATGTGGCTCGACGACGAGGTCGGGTGTGGTCCCGAGCGTAAGCGTCTCTTCGAAGAGGCCAAACCGGTCGCGGAGTGTGATGGTGGGTTTCGGAAGGGTGAACGCGCCGGCGATCGGCCAGGAGAGGTCGTCGGTCGTCTCTGCGTCGTGGTCGGTCGGGTCCAGGGTAAGTGGTTGTGGGGTACCGCGTGCGCCGGTTGGTACTTGTGGGATGATCTCCATGTCCAGCGCTGTGGACTCTCGCTGCACGGTGAGTGTGACTGTTGTCGACGATTCGACGGCGACGCGTTGCTGTGGGAGTGTTTGTGTGATTGTCGTTGTGTCGATCGTGTGGGCTGCACGGCGGGCGAAGCGAAACTGTTCGGTCAGCAGCCACGCCGAGAGGAGGACGACGCCTGCAAGGAGTGTGGGGGCGGTGTAGAGGAGTGCCAGCCCTGCGAGGGCGAGGATCGTCGCACTGCTGGCCCAGAATCGACGCGTGGCTCGCATTATACAGGCGTTGTCGGAGACGACATTGAAGGTGTTGGTGTCTGGGCTATCGATCTGTTCTACGTCGAAAGCCCTCGGCCTGCTCACGAAAAACGCGAGGGTGAGTCGTTTAGCCACGCGCTCGAACGGATGGTCGGCGGGTACGGCCTGCTTGAGTTCGCGGACGATGTCCAGGACGCCAGCGATGCCTGGGACACTGACGCGCTTGAAGCCGACTTCGAGGCTGATGACGATGCAGACCGCGAGACTCTCGACGAGGAACTCCCGTAAACTACCCTACCTACTTCGCTCGGGGGCAATGGCCCCACTCGCTCGTTGAGGGTTCCGTCAGACGAGGTCTGACGACGTGCAGGCTGTGAGCCTGCACTAGAGCTTTCGCGTGGACTCCCGTTCTATGCCTCAGCAGCGGCAGGGGGAACGTACTCCCCGCTCACGTTCAACATCCCTCGGACCATGCGAACGGGCGTGTAGCGCCCGTGAGCAGATCGCGGGACGCTGAACGTGAATGGAGAGTATGAGCCTCCTGCCGAGAATTCGGCCAGAGCAGGAGGCCACGCTGAACGCCCACGGCTTTAGCCGTGGGTTAGCTTACACATCGTTGTGATTGTAGTGTCCGTCAAGGTACGAACGACACGAAACGTTCACGGGAGGTCGCATAGCCCTCAGAAAAATGACCCACTTGAGTCCGTGAGGGCAGTCACAACGTCCGCTACCGAAAACAGCTGCACGTCGTCCCGGGTTTGCGCGGTTTCTTCCAGTGCATCGGTGAAGCCGGACTGACTAAACAGACAGTACTGTCGGGTTACTTCCGGTTCGTTCGGCGGTGTCCACTCAATACGCTCCGTTCGCGTTTCGACGTCGTCCAGGTGTCCCGGATGCATCGGACTCGCAGTGAACTTCGACTCACCACCGATGATGCGCCCAGTGTGGTCGAGCCCAACGACATCCAGTTCACCCTCCGAGTCCCACCACCCACCGATGCGACTGAACGACGCCTCCGGGAACAGTACCGGGAGTGCGTCTCGGCACACGCCCTCGAAGACACGGCCAACGTAGGCCGGAAACTCCGGACGAATCTGCTCCGTGAACGGATCGTCAGCGGTGATGTGCTGCGGGTTCTTCCCGTAGAGGAACCGGAACCAGAACCGGAACAACGGTTCCTGAATCCGATACCGTTTCGGACTCGATGTCTCCTCTGTAACCGGCTGGTCTTCCTCGATCACCCGGAGTTGTTTCAGTCGCTCGGTATACTGCCAGACCCCCCGCGAGTCATCAAATCCAGCGTAGTCGGCGATCTCGCCCGTTTCGCGCTTCCCATCGGCGAGCGCCCGAAGAATACTCATATATCGCTCCGGTTTCCGCACACTCTCCGTTTGAAGAATCGTCTCGGGCTCACCGTGCAGCCGCCCGTGTTGACTGATAATATGCCGATTTACGTTCGTGGCAAGCGACTCATCGGGCGAGATGAGCTGGAGATAGAACGGTGTGCCGCCAAAGATACTCCAGCTTTCGAGGACTTCGATCGGTTCGTCCGCCGTGGCAGGGTAGTACGGGGCCGCATCACCGAGCGATAGCGGTGTGAGATCCAATCGAACCGTGTCCCGATTGTACAGCGGGGCATCCTGCTCCGTGATCTTGTTCGTCATGATGCTGATCGCTGACCCGACTAAGACAAGCGTCATCTCCGTGTCCTGGAGTTCCGTATCCCACACGCGCTGGAATTTCGTCGGAACGCTCCCATCCGCTTCGACGAGGAACGGCCACTCGTCGATGATGACCGTGGCGTTCTGATCGCCGAGATACCCGAGTAGCGCTTCCCAATCTTCTCGAATCCGCTCACTCCCGGGATACGACGCTTGCGCTTCCCGGATGAAGTCGGAGAGCTGAACCGCGGCGGTATCCCGTGTGGCTTGGTAGTAGACGGTATTCTCGTCGGGGATTGATTCGCGGACAAGCGCTGACTTTCCAATCCGCCGGCGTCCCAGGATGACGATGAACTCAGCGGAATCACTCCCGTAAGCCCGCTGAATCCGCGACAGCTCTTCCGAACGATTGACGAATGAGGGGGGCATGCACGAGTATCAACTCGACGAATCCATAAATATTCCGATGGCTAAATACGATTTGTCTGAACACGATTTGTCTGAACACAGTTTGCAGAGTTTGAGATGCCTCTTCGTTCCGGGTTCAAGCTTCGGGAGAGGCATCACAATAGTACGCGACGGCCCGCTCGAGTTCTTCTTCGAAGGTGTAGTGTGGTTCCCAGCCGAGTGCCTCGATCTTCGTGGTGTCGAGTGCGTAGCGCTGGTCGTGTCCCGGCCGGTCCTCGACGAACGTGATCTGGTCTGCGTCTGCGTCGACGGCCTCGAGAATCGCTTCGGTGACTTCGCGGTTCGTCCGTTCCTCGCCCGAACCGAAGTTGTGAATCTCGCCGATGTTTCCGTCCCGAAGGACGAGATCGATGGCGCGGCCCGTGTCCTCGGAAACCGACGGTTTCCGGGATGCTGAAAACGCGCAGCGTTTTCAAGCACGGTTCGAGTGGGACGACCACGAATGGTCGGAGTTACCACGCTCTCACCGTCCCAAAGAACAGCGCACAGACCCGAGTACCGTCCACCGTGGCGGGAATGTTGCCTTCGGCGAGTCCTAGACCGGCTGAGACTCTCACGGAGGAAACCCCGTCGTGAACGACGGGGAGGATGTCATAACCAAATCAAAATCCAACAGCTCCAGTTCGCGGCTTCGATATGTGCGTCCTGTTCATTGGAGATGAACATACCGTCCGGACCACGGGAGACAAATGGCAGTTCCAGTACTGCTTCGAGATGGCGTCTCATTTCGTCGTGGTCCTCGTCAGTCGCAGCCAAACGGATCACCGTCTCGGCATCCATTGGCGTGCCCTACGTGTGATTCCTGGCCAGCTTCCAGACGATCCGAGCCGTCCCATCCATGCTCAGGCATCGAGCTTCGCATTTACCAGTCCGTTCAGCCGATGGAGTTCTCTGACGAACTCGTCACCGGAGTTGAGCGTGTACTCCTCCGGGGAGGAGTCATCGACGACCCGCACGATGTCGAGCCGGCGAAGCAATGGGAGATGGGTATGAACGGACTGTCTACTCACCCCAGCCAGGTCCGCGAGTTCGGACTTGCTGAAGTGATACTCAGGGGCGTCCATCAGGGCATCGATCATGTAGCCGACGCTGCTATGTTGAGTCAAGATACGCCAGCCGCTTGGATACTCATCACGGAGATCCGTCATGTTTTCGTCAGATTCTGAACGCGTTTGTCGGCTTGCTATACACAGGTGCTGGGACCAGAGAGTGTTGAATCTATTGGACACCACATGTAAGTCTTTTTGCCGGAGTTACTGTTTCGACTGTGTGCCCGCGGGGATCGCGACGCCGACGCTCGGCACCGCGGAGTGTCGCCTGACGGGTCGGCTGGGCGTCCAGTCGGACCTGATCGACAATGCCACCGCCTAGTGCTGGCCGAGCCCGGGGTGAAAGCGTTCACGCTGCCGGCAGCGGGAACGAGTCCGTGACAACTCCAGCTCAACAAGACTTATTGCAGTTTGTATGCAATTCGCTACTATAGATGGCGACAAGCGATGCAGACTGGGATGCGCCACTTGATATGGGTGGCGAGGCGTTCGAGCTTCTCAGAAGCCCTCGCAAGGCATGGATCTACACCTATGTTCACCATCACTCGGCGACGACGGTCCAGGAGATCGTCGAAACGCTTGAGCTCCCACAGCGTACTGTCTACGACTATATCGACGACCTCGAAGCCGCGGACTTACTCGAGCAGTCCAACGACGGACGACCGGCGGAATATACAGCTCACGAGATCGACCTCCAATTGGTTGCAGGCGATGCCGAACAACGAATCACAGTGGCGTTAGTCGAGGCGGTTGCCCGTCGGATACGGGACGACGACATCGATACGTACATCGATCGACATGGACTTGATGGACTCGCCGTCGCACTCGAATACGCTCACGAGTACGCCGACGGCGCTGTGACGCATCACATCATGGCTCGTGAACAAGCACTCTCTCCACTGGAAGCAGGCGTCATTCTTGACGCACTCCGCCCGATCATCGAGGATTGAATCGGAATGGCCCCCAATCGAGACGTCGTATTCATTGATTCGTCAGTTCTTATCAGTTGCGGCCGGCGAGGCGGTGCACGGTTCCAGGCCCTCGCTCGTGAAGCCCGTCAGCGAGATACTGTCTTCCGGATCTCGCCACAAGAGTATGCCGAGGTGACTGGTGATCCAGCACAAGTCACGATGATACAAATATCAACACATGGAAATTCGGACGAACAGATCCAAGTTACAGACTGAGTAAATCACTCTCTCGGCGAGAAGCCAAATACTGCAACGACATCCTCGGTCGAGTTACTGAGGAAGGCCCTGAGATTACCTTCGTGTGACCAGTGGACATTACGCGAAGGGTCGGGAAGCCAGTCGTCGAACTCCCGTGATGATTGAGGAAGAGCCGGCGCGGTGAGACACACCTCACACCGAGTGAAAGCCTGCAGCGTCGGTATGGCTGGAGCGGTACTCCCACACCTCGCACCGAGTGAAGCACTGTGTCTCGAACCGGTCCAGCGTCGGTGGCGTCGGCAGCGATATTTTACTCTGTCTCTGAGTGAGTTTTCCTGTGCTTTCACTCGTTACTTGGTGTGTGTACCAACAAATATTGAATATAAATGGATTTGATGCTCTTTGATTTATGGAGTATTCGTCTTATCTGTGTATACACTCGGTACGAGGTCGATAGATTAAAATATAATGACTTTGTATTGTCCAATATTGATGACTGAAGAAGACGCAACAAATATCTTCGAGACAGGGGATATCTTTGCGAACCGAGAACTCGTGCGGGTTGGTCACGTACCACAGCTTGAACGAGTCGTTGGCCGGGACGATGAAGTCGCGGCGATCGGACGAGCACTCGGGCCCGCGACCGCCGGTGGGCCACCCGAAACAACGATCGTCTACGGAAAAACGGGGACGGGGAAGTCACTCGTTACGCGGTGTGTCTCCCGGCGGGCTCACGACGAAGCACGGAAACACAACGTGTCGTTTCAGCACGCCTACGTTGACTGTTCGGATTACCAGACTGCTGCCAAAGCCAGCAGGGAGATGGCTACCGAGCTTGCGTCGAATCTCGGCGCTGGTCACGATATTCCGCGGGTTGGCATCGCTGCATCTGATTATCGCGACATCGCCTGGGAGTTACTTGCGGAGTATGATGTTGACTCCTTCGTCGTCATCCTCGATGAGATCGACAAACTGGACGACGATGAACTCCTTCGGAGCCTCTCACGGGCTCGTGAGAGCGGCAAGTCCGATTCGCATATCGGCGCGATGTGTATTAGCAACAAGATCGAGTTCCGCGAACGCCTCAACGAGCGCATCGACTCTAGCTTACAGGACAACGAGTTGGTGTTCGACCCGTACGACGCCGGACAGCTCAAAGAGATTCTGGAGCATCGAACGGACGCCTTCGAAGATGGGGTATTAGAACAGGGCGTCATTCCAAAGGTTGCTGCACTTGCCGCCAAAGAGCACGGAGACGCCCGAAAAGCGATCGATACGCTGTACGAAGCGGGACGACTCGCGGAGAAAGAGGGGACCCGGACTGTCTCAGTCGAGCACGTCGATGACGCTGTTCGGCAAGCTGAGGTCAACCGCTTCGAGAAACTGGTCAGCGGAACGACGCCCCACGTAAAATACATTCTACACGCGCTTGCCCTGCTCACCACAGACAACCCCGAACAGGAAGGGTTCCGAACGCACCGAATATACACGCTCTATACGAAACTCGTCGAACGTGACGGCAACGATCCGCTATCCGAAGATCGTGTCTATCGGCTCCTGAAAGAGCAGTCGTTTCTGGGGATCACCGAATCGAACCATACCGGTGGCGGTCAAGGTGGAGGAAGCTATCTCGAACACCGACTGCTACGAGCGCCCGAAATCGTGATCCAGGCGCTCGACGATTCTGCGGGTGACTGAGGAGTTCAGCATTGTGTTGTTTTCACTCGGTGCGGGGTGTGTGCGTCTGGGGCCTCGATGGTCCGAACGTCACTCGTTGTCGGGTGTGTCTCCCCGGTTGATTTTCCTTCGACTTTCGGTTCGAGTCCACGAGGTATTCGTCGATTGTTTCGTCTTGTGGCGGGACGTGGGACTACCAAGTCAGGCCTTCGTAGACGATGCCATTGCGACGATCGATCGCATGGCGGCCGTCGATGACGACCGGCGTCGCCATCGCGTCGAACTCCTCGTCGAGGGCGGTGATGTCCTCCCAATCGGTGACTACCAGCGCCGCGCTTGCCCACAATGTTAACGTGATCATTCTCGATCGAGAGGTGCCCTTCGATACGACGCCTTTTAGTTCGTTCCTGTAACATCTCCGGACATGCATATTCTTGTCACCGGCGGCGCGGGCTTTATCGGCGGGCATCTCGCCGAACAGTTCGTCACTGATGGCCACGATGTCGTCGTTCTGGACAACCTCGATCCCTTTTACGATCTGGACATCAAGCGCCACAACATCGATATCGCTCGCGAAGCTGCGGAGGCTGGAGACGGCAGTTACGAGTTTATCGAAGGCGATGTCAGGGACGCCGACCTCGTGACGGAGCTTGTCACCGACGCCGACTACGTCTACCATCAGGCTGCCCAGGCTGGCGTCCGACCGAGTGTGGAAGATCCGCGGAAATACGACGAGGTCAACGTTGATGGAACGCTGAATCTGCTCGATGCCTGTCGGGACACTGGCATCGAACGGTTCGTTATGGCCTCCTCGTCGTCAGTCTACGGCATCCCGCGGTCGCTGCCGTACGAAGAGACCCATCCGACGACGCCAGTTTCACCCTATGGGGCTTCGAAACTGGCTGCCGAGCGCTACGCGATGGCCTATAGCCAGGTGTATGATCTGTCGGCCGTTGCGCTACGGTACTTCACAGTTTACGGGCCGCGGATGCGCCCGAACATGGCTATCTCGAATTTCGTTTCCCGGTGTATGAACGGCGAACCGCCGATCGTCTACGGCGACGGTACTCAGACCCGTGATTTCACCTATATCGACGATGTTGTTGACGCGAATATTTCGCTGTTGGATACCGACGCTGCAGACGGTCAAGTGCTGAACATCGGATCGACGGATAACATCGAGATCCGGACGCTTGCGGAGGAAATTCGGGATCAACTCGCGCCAGAGCGGGAACTAGTGTATGAGGAGCGTCACGACGCCGATGCCGAGCATACACATTCGGATATTACACGTGCTCGGGAACTGCTCGGATACGAGCCCAGTCACACCATCCGTGAGGGTGTCGAGGAGTTCGTTGGGTGGTATCAGGATAATCGTGGCTGGTACGAATCGCTGGTTCGTAAATGAGGGATAAGACCACCAGACATTTTGTCGCTATATTAATATTTGTATATTTGTTACGCCAGTCATAGAATCCATCTCATAGCCTCTCACAGCCCGGTTCGCTTCCTCGCCCGTAGTTGGTGATTGCAACGACGAGTCGTAGGCAGAGCGCAAGGAACACAGTCCTCCGGGAACCAATCCATTCATACGACATAATTACTCTCATTTTGGCTCTGTAGTTTCGCTAGACGCGACAGCAGCGACTGCGTTATTGCCGTAGAAAGCGAAGAGACGGAGTATTGTGACTTCGGAATTCCGTCTCTTCACCCGTGTTACGGTCGCTAAGGCTAAATCAGTTGTCGCTAACCCGGACGAACCCGCCGACCCCGAAGGGGGTGGCGGGTTCGCCGAGTGGGCGATGCTCACGCTGCATGCACTCCGCATCGAGCTGGGCAAATCCTACCGCGCCGCGGTGGATTTGCTCAGCGAGATGCCAGGCGTCCTCGAAGAAATCGGCCTCACGCGACTGCCTCACTACACGGTTCTCCGCACGTGGTTTGCCCGGATTCCGACTACAACGTGGCGTGCGTTTCTCGGCGCGTCAGCCGAGAAACGCACTGGCCACGCTGCTATCGATTCGACTGGCTTCGACCGCGATCAGCCGAGCCGTCACTACGCCAACCGCACGAACTACCGCGTTCGAGCGCTGAAAGTCACTGCTCTCGTGGATGTCGAAACGCTGTACATCACCGACATCCACTCGACGACCTCGAAGAAACACGATGCGAAGATCGGCCCGCAGGTCGCCCGGCGCAACGCCGGCGACCTGCGGAGCCTCGCTGCTGACCGAGGCTATGACGCGAAAACCTTCCGCGACGAACTCCGTGAGAACGGTATCAGACCGCTGATCAAGCACAGGATCATGAACCCGCTCGATCACGCGCATAACGCCCGCATGGACGGTGATCGGTATCATCAGCGCTCCATGTCAGAAACCGTCTTCTCCTCGATCAAGCGCACGCTCGGCGCTGCCGTGCGTGCGCGCAGCTGGTGGCTGGAATTCCGTGAAATGCTGTTGAAAGCGACCGTCTACAACCTTCGCCGAAGCGTGAGATATCCGTGAAATCAACCGCCGTGTACCGAAACTACAGAGCCCTCATTTTGGACTAACAGCCCCTTTTGCGCTGGCCCAGCCCCGATGACCTGTCGTTATGTTCTTATAGGAAATTGACTTGAATGGACAATACGGATTCGTTAGTCTGAAGTGTGCCTTCTTGGCTGATGCCGTTATCGTTCGAAACCAAGAAATGGCTAATCAAACCGACGGTGAATTATACGTTGTAGAGCGGGGTTTGAATCACGACAAGTTTTACCCGATGGAGCAGAAGGTTCAGAATATGATTGGCTGGGATCCCACAAAGTCTCACGTTCTCTTCCCCTACGCACCTTCTCTCTCGAAGAAGAACTATCCACTTGCACAGCAGGTCGTGGAATCCGCAAATATTGAATTAAAGCGTGAAATCGAACTCCACAGCGAATGCAACGAACCCCACGAGATAATCCCATTCTGCAGGAATGCAGCAGACGTTTTGCTCATGACCTCCAAGAGAGAGGTTCATTCAATACTGTCAAATAATATATGAAATGTGATTCACCAGTCGTGGCGACAGATGTCGGGGGTGTTGCCGAATTGATCACTGGCTCGCAGGCGTCCACCGTCTGTTCAGAAGAAGCATTGGTAAACGCCGTGAAGGACGTCTTCACAAGCGATGGAACCGATGAAGGTGGCCGACAGTCTATCCAAGACCTAACGTGGAATTCACCAGCACAAAGGACACTTGAGATTTATGACTCCGTCTGAGAGTGAGAGGAAATACCGCCTGACAATTCAACTTCAATAGATGTACTCCCTTGATCAACTCATCCGTGGACTCAAGCAAACTAAAGAGAGTCCCAACGTCCTATTCCGGGAACTGAACAAGAACTACCACGGCCTCCGGTCCGGGAAGCAGTACAACAAATACGGGATGGACATCATGGACGCGGAGTGGGATACGCTGATCATCTTGGACGCCTGTCGCTACGACTTATTCGAAGAGCAAAATACCATTGCAGGTGACCTCGACCAACGGACCTCCCGTGGGTCACACACTTCACAGTTCCTCTACGGGAACTTCAACGGCAGAGAACTGTTGGACACGGTCTATACGACGGCGTCCCCCCAACTCCGTTCACGTCGGGACGAGATCGACGTGACGTTTTGTGACGTGAACAACGCCTGGGACAGTTCCTATTGGGACGAAGACGACGGGACAGTTCCCCCGGATAGGATGACAGAGGCCTGTATCGAGTCGTTCAGCGAGTATCCGAAGAAACGCCACATCTTCCACTACATCCAACCGCACTATCCCTTCTTAGTGTCCGAGATCGGCGATTCCACGAGGGGGATCGGTGAGGATCACGCCGAGGGCTACAACCTCTGGAACAGTATTTTCCGGGGGAAATTAGACGCCGATATCGAGTCAATCCACGAGTCGTACGAGAAGAACTTCGAACTCGTACTTGATTCGATAGAGGAACTACTTGAGATGGATCTCGGGCGGGTTGTCGTCACCTCCGACCACGGGAACATGCTCGGTGAGCGGGCTCGTCCAGTTCCGATACGTGAATGGGGCCACCCCTCACGAATTTACACGGATGAGCTCGTAGCCATCCCCTGGCTCGAAGTCGAAGGCTGTGGCAGCAGAGAGATCGAAGAAGTCGAAACGTCGGAGTCCGAAGCGAGCGACGGAGACCAGGTCGAAGACCGACTCGAATCGCTCGGCTATTTATAGATGGCAGATACTGAGTTGAGTGAACAACGGAGTTGACTGCTCTCAAAAATGAGTGTACTAAGGAAGATTCTATCCGATTCTGCCTTTACTGCTTTGTTGTCGATTATCAATATACTGAGGGGATTCGTCGTCCTCTTCCTGATCGTCAATTTGCTGGGTCCAGATAGTTACGGGATTTGGGTGACCATCATCGCGGCAGTTTCCATGGTCAGCATGACGGCCAGCGTTCATTTACATGGTGCGTTGATCAGATACACCTCATCAGACCCCTCAAACAACCAAACTTACAGCGACGTGCTATCTCTCGCGACACTAATTGGGTTGGTGACGTTCGGTATCGGAGCAATTGGAAGCGTAATTTTCTCACTGTATTCTCCTACTGTATTCGGGTTCGATACTCCCCACGACCTGGTATTCGCCACGAGCACCCTCATCGCAGTCCGCATTCCGTTGAAAGTAAACTTGAATCACCCTCGAGCGAAGGGCTTTGTCAAGCAATATGAGGGAGTCCGGATCCTGCGTAACGTAATGGAAGTCACAGCCCTCGCAATTATATTTCTGCTGGGAGGAAATATCCTGGCTGGGATCTGGGGTATCGTTGGTGTGTCCGTATTTTTGAACGCGGGGATATTCAGTTACGTATACATACATAGCGGCTTGCCCCGCCCGGAAGTCCACAACGTTGGAAAGTACATCCGGTACGGCGTCCCCATGGTACCGGCGGCTCTGTCATCCTCCCTGCTGGCTGACATCGACAAATACTTTCTCCTGTTCTTACTCGGCCCAGCACCTGTTGGGATATACAGTGTCGCTGAAAGAGTCTGCAAACCGATCGTGAACCTGACTGGGATCTTCAACTCCACACTGTATCCCACGATCGCAAGCGCCTGGGACCAGGGAGATTACGAAGTGATAGAGAAAGCGTACGAGTACATTTTCCGGTATTATACCATTTTAGCATTTCCAGGTGCGGTAGGATTGGTCCTCGTCGCCGAGCCATTGTTGAATATAATATCCACCACCGAAATAGCTCGACAGGCCGTCCCACTTGTGCCGATCTTCATTCTTGGTTACTTCCTCAAAGGATATGACAACCCATTGAGGTACATTCTGACCTCCGTCGAACGAACACGAACTATTGGGATTGCAGTCACCTTATCGCTGCTCGTAAATGTGATCCTGAATCTCACGTTGATACCGACGATGGGACTGTCAGGAGCGGCAATCGCAACGTTATCAGCACAGGGAGTTCTATTCTTTATGATCCTGTACGTCTCGTTCCAAGAAGTCAGATTCGAGATTCCGTGGATCACCTTGGTCCGCTGTTCTGTAGCAACGGTAGTGATGGCAGTCATCCTGATGCTACTCGATTTAGGAAACTCTCCAGCATCGGAGATGCTTCTCGACATAGGAGTTGGGGGACTCTCCTATTTCGCGGTGTTGTTCCTCATCGGAGAGTTCTCAAGTGAAGACATCAAACTGGTGAGAGAGAAACTCCAGAGCAGTTTGCAATTTTAGTCGGTCTATGTAGCACCGTTACACGACGGTTTCAGTACATTGAATACGTGAGAGATCCAGTGTAGAAATACGCTGTAGGGAAAGCGACTCGAAATGAAACACTCTGATATAATCTGGGTTACGCTTGATAGCGTACGGGCAGACCACACCTCCCTCTCTCAGTCAGACCGGGCCAAAACGCCACATCTCGAATCCGTAGGCGAGATAGGAACCGCTTTCGGGGAGTGCCATTCACACGATATCTGGACCCGGTCTTCCACTGCCTCCATATTGACCGGACATCCACCATCAGCACACAGGACCTGGTCCAATTCGGCAAAGCTTCCAGAACAGATTACGACAATCCCTGAATCCCTCAGCGAGCAAGGCTACCGAACGGCCTGTGTTACGTCCAATGGACAAATCAGTCAAAGTACTGGGCTGGGTCGAGGCTTCGATGCATTCCACTTCATTAACAGGGACACCGTCGTCCAGGAAGCCGGACTGCGCTCAGTCATAAAGTGGTTAACCAAAATTCGAAGCCATTCGATTGGTCTCTCGACGGCGGCTAACGAGCATTGTGTCGGTTACCTCTCGACACAAATCGCTAAACGCCACATTTCGAATTCCCAGGGAGCGGACCACCCGCTCTTCCTCTATACCCACCTGAATGATTCCCACCACCCATACATTCCGCCAGGAATGTGGGAAAGTGCGGTTTCGGAGGATCTCTCTATCTCGGTGGAACGAGCCGAGGAAATCGCTCGAGACATGAGCAACAACCTGCACGAACGGATCGCCGACGATGATCCGTATTCGGAGACGGAATGGGAGGTACTGAGGGTTTTGTACGACGCCTTGGTCGAGTACGTGGATCACTTGACCGGGGAGATTATCTCAACTGCTCGGGAACAGTTACAAGACCCCATCATTGTCGTGACCGGCGATCACGGAGAATTCTTCGGCTATCGAGGGTTGCTCGCCCACATGCTCGAACCCAGTACGCAAGTATCGAACGTGCCTTTGGCCGTCGAAGGAATTCGGGGCCTCGAGGACACCGGATTAGTTCAACACAGCGACGTCATGAAGACGATCCTCGAGGATGTAGGGGTCGACCACTCAGTGCCAGCTGGTGTAGATATTCGTGATACACCTCGGGAGTACGCATTCGTGCAACGTGGACAGGACAGGGCGGAGCAAAAGCTTGAGCAAATAAAACAACACAACAGCGACTTCTCTGATTCTCACTATCCGAAGGCTACAGTGACGTCGATGATCACTCCGACGTACCGATTCGAAGTTTCTGAGGAAAGTGCCCGCCTCTACGATCTCCCCGATGAATCGAACGATGTAAGCGACGAGTATGCCGACCTGGTAGCCGAGTTTAGGGAGCGGTACGAAGAGTGGAAGACAGATGTCGGAGAACCGGTCGGAGACGTCCGAAAAGCCGAGTTCGACGAACAAATGAAAAAACAACTTCGAGGACTGGGATATCTCCAAGAGTGACGAGAACGAACCGATTCAGCCGTCGCCACAGTGGAAGAAGCAACGAGCGCTCCTGACGGTCGCGGTCCCGCTATTTTTTGAGAATATAGATGCTGGATGGGTCTACTGATTGCTCGTGCCACGGACGAAGTGAAGTGTAGTTGAGCAATGCGAGCCGGTCGTGGTGGAGTGAGGATAGAGCAATAGGCTATGGATTTAAGACCGATTCTTGAACAGGACATAGTGCAGGTTGTCGAACAGGCGAAACCATGAGAGTCACTCACGGTTTCTATATGAATTGATTTTTGATTCTAACGTCGAGTTTGCGGGTTTCTCGTCCATCCAAAACGCCGTCGGTACACTCTCACCCAAATCTATCCCGGAGCCACCGTCGACGAATCTTAGGTAATAGCCGATCATGCCCACCAATAGACTTCCCCGTAGTTGAGTGATATCCCCAAGACTTCTGCAACGGCGGAGGGAATACAATCGATGAGATTCAGAGGGTATAGCTCAAAGACACCTCGGAGGAGGATTGGGACGATGGTAAGAGTTTTCACACCACCTGACCCTATTACATATAATCATGGTGGATGGTAAAAAACAGCGTCTAGTCACACGAAGAGCAGTTCTTGCAAGCACGCTCGCTGGTTCTACGACGGCACTTGCTGGATGTGGGTTCCTCAGTACCAATGAAGACGACGAAACTACGACGCCAGAGCCAACGGCGGCCGAGACGCTCGTTGTTCCAGAAGATGGGACTGCCACAGTCACCCCAACAGCAACATCGCCACCAGAACCAGCGCCGACAAGCACACGTACGGCGATAGAAACGCCGATGAAAACGACCGATCCAACAACGACCCCGACGAAAACGGCGTCACCGACACCGACCTCGACGCCTACAGCAACTCCGACGCCGCTCCAGCGGCTTATCATTCCAAGCGGTGACACCGAGACGGTATCGGCAGCCGTCTCCTACGAAGCGGTCGAGTGGTACAATACTGGGCGTCTCGTCATTGAGCAAGGCGGCGGACTCGGACTCTTGGAGGGGGATTCATGACTGACATCGAACTTCGGAATGAAAACGGCAAGATCGTCGGATATAATACCGAAACGGGTGAAAAGGTCCCAGTCAAATTTCAAGAGCTGGGAGCAGAGCGCATAATCAACACACCAATTCAAGAGAATCAATGGGACGAAGGCAAGCGTTCGTTGGTGACAACGGAGGACATCGAGCTATTCGTCGACCCAGTCAACGGCGACGACAGCAACGACGGGTCTTCAACTAACCCGCTGCAAACGCTGCAAGAGGCCGCCAATCGGGTCCCTTATTTCCAAAATCATGACGTTGTTATCACCCTTCGTAGTGGGACTTATGGCACGGGAAAATTCCCACCAATAATATCGACGGCCAAACCCAATAACGACAAGTCGTTTAAAATCCGTCCGGATAGTGGATTGGGGCCCTCAGACATCACCATCAGCAAGACGCTACAGGTTTCGGTCATCGACGGCGAACCAGATCAAGCCACCGTCAGCGACATCACCATCGGCGGCACCGTCCTCCAGAAAGTCGGGAATGTAACCTACAAGAACTGCGTGTTCGACGCCTCTGGGTCGCCGCTATCGATGCCAGACGGTACCGGCGACATCGCGTTCAACGCCCACGCCGATTGCCGGGTCGAACTGAACAACTGTGACTTCGGGGCGAACAACTACGGTACCGGTGCGCTAATCTCGAAAGGGTGCCAGCTCGAACTCAATAGCTGCACGGGCGTCCTCTCGAAGTACGTCGCCGAGGTAAACCGAGGGGCGACATTGGTCGACACCAATAACGGGGTCTACGGAGAACTTGGATACATCAGCCCGGGTAACGGCGGCGCGTTGCGCCACCGTGACGGGACCTACGCGCACAATAAGGTCGCTCTCTCGGATGACTTCGCAGATGGCCAACTCACCGACCGCGCCCTGCACGAGTCACGAGCCGGCTTTTACCCCGAGTGGAAGACGATTGTCGGCTCGCCGTCGGCAACATCCGGCGCGTTGGTGTTCCCCAGCGGTAGCAAGCATATCGTCTCACCGGGCGTCCGTCAAGCCGACGGCAGTATCACTACCTTCCGAATATCGCGGATGATGACTGGCACCTGGCGATGGGACTACCAGTTCCAGGTAACGCCGTCGTCGAGTTATTTCGCCGTCCGGCCAATTGTGGACGACAATGATAACCTCTGGCGCATCAAGGTGTTTGCGGATGGGACTGTAAACCTAGAGAAAGCTGATTCCGGGAGTGTCAGCACGGTCGTCTCCGGCTCGTGGAGCGTTGATACCGCGTCTCATACCATCAAGTTCGTGAGGTCGAAAGACATTGACGGCAACGGGAACATAGGCGTTGAATTGATCGTCGACGGGACTAGTCAAGGGACGGCCACGGATACGTTCGTACCCCAACCTGACTTGCGGGACATCAGGTACTATTCAATGGACGCGGACCTCCACATCCAAACCGTCCGGGAGACTCGCGAGGAAGGGACCTACCGCTGATCACAGCGCTGGACTATACCTTACTCCAGAGTCGGGACTTTCGCATCCTTTAGTGGATTTATTTTTCAGTCCATAGTGGGGAAAACAAGAACTCATTCGCCCTCCATTACAGAGCATCAATGACCTTCGCAGGCTCTACCCGGAAGTCCGTTCCTTCCTTATCGTCGTCACCCATCACGTAGCAGTAGTCGAGTCCATTTTGCTCGCTCAATACGTAATATACCCAGGAATAGGAGTCGTTGGGGCGCAGTTCGATGACGCTGGCATCCGTTGCGAACATGATGTTGGTCAAGCCTGCTCCGTGAGGAGCGACTATTATGTTGGCGTTATTGAACAGGCTCACGATCTGGGCGGTGGACATGCGCTCAAGATAGTGGCGTTCGAACCCGAGATCACCGAGTTGATCCATAAGATCGTCTTCGTTCGTCAACCGACGTCTCCCGGCATCGTCACGGGAGATATACACCCGTGAGGAGGTTTTGGAAGCCTCCACTTGGCCTTCTGCACCGCCCACCATCCGCTCACTGAACCACTCCGTTTGTGCCGGGGAGACCACTCCATCATCGTATATCCGCCGGACGGAGGGGACGACCAATCGGTCCACCTTCCCTCTAAAAGCGTCCCATTCGACCCAGTCTTCCGACTCGAATCCAAGCAGTTCCAGTGTCTCGGTCTGCCACGATTTCGGGTTTGGGGGTATAATAAGAGTCGGACGGCGACCCGTTTTCTCTTCGTATCTCAGGACGCCTTCGGCTCTCAAGGCGTCCTCTACCATCCAATGAAACACCCCCCGGCTCTGGGAGTTGAATAGGAGGCAGGCGCAATCGAAATCCTTCGACGTCAGGCTGCGGTGTTGCAGGCGTGAGTCAACAACCGAATAGAAGAGATTGAGGATTAAGTTCCGTTCGCTGACGACAGGTTCTACAAGGGCATTTCCCCTCTTGAACGGAATTGGATAGAGACCGATTAGTGAAACGTCGCGCACTTCGGCTACGAACGGCTTCGGAGTTTGATATTCGCCAAATCTGCGTTGCAGGGAGTACAGCACTTCGTCGGGATATTGGGGCGGGCCGAAAGAATAGGTCTCAGATGAACCAAAGTGGAATAACTGACCCCGTTCCCGTGCATACTGTTTCAGTTCGGGACGCTGCATCACCACCGGCTTCCCAACCGTAGATAGAAGGGTAGACGAAAGGTTGAGAACCTGACTAAGGTACTTTCTCCCAATCATACATCAGCAATATAAGATGGGGCTAATGTAAGTTACTATCTCTCACGAATTTGGCTCTTAGTCTGCGAGTCCTCAGCAGTGATCGATAACCGATCTGTCCATGCGCCAGCGACGGCTTTGTAGAAACTATCATTGACGGCATGTGTATCGTCCAATCCTTTTCCGATGTAGACAGCTGAGCCGTTCCTGTCGCCCGTAATGGATGGATCGCAATTGTTGGTCTCCCGACCGTCAACGAAATTTCCGAGCCGCTTGTCGTTGGCGTTGCCCATGTAGTAGAACCTTCTGGGGCCCACCAATCGAGTTCACGCTTTAGCATATCCTGTATAAAGAGAATCCGCCGGTGTCAATTAGTTTATTCACACAGGGGCTAGATGACAAATATTCGAAGTCGGTCTCGTTATACCTGAACCCATCGAACAGATTGACATCTCGTTCATAGTCGGCGGACGTTGTAGCTAGATAGCCCGCCTCGATTTCGTCCAATGACCGATTGTTGAAATGGTCTGGCACTCGGGAGTACCTTCCTTGACCGGATGCAAGTTCCATACCTGTTGTCTGATCAGGCCCGTAGATCGCTGAGTGATAACGCCGAACTGGCGATCGAATTTCGTACCATGGAGTCGAATCGTCTCCATACTCGAAGCTCGTGTGATACCCGCTGTAGGTGCTTTCCATGACCTGGTCGTTGGCCTGGAGTGTATAGGGGGCAGGAAGGATTGTGGGAAGAGCCAGCCCGACGGCGAGTACCAGGACCAAAGCTGATACTGTATGGCGAATTCTCGAATTTTCTGAACCGAATAACTCACCCACTTCGGAGGCCCCAACCGCTGCGAGAATCGTCCCAATGAGCATGAATAAGCCGAAAATGCGCGTCCAGAGACCGATACTGCCCGTTGAAAAGAACAAGATGACCCCGAGTATCGCCGGCACCGACCCGAGTGTGAAGATGACTAGTTTCCAATTTCTACGTCGGAGCGAAGCGATGACCGCGATGATGCTCAGAGTTCCGAAAATGAGGTATTTTCCGCCCACTCGCGCCACGTACTCTACGAGTGACAGGCCGAGGATCTGTAACGATCCTACTCTGCTTGCAGTATCCGCTCCGACACTCCCTTGGAGTATCCCGATAATCGAACTGACCAATGCCCCTTGGAACTGTGAAAAGTGTAGTAACCAAGCCAAGACGGCGATGATAGAGCCAACGAGTAGTGCTGGACGGAGTGCGCTCGGTGAGTCCCCGATTCCCCAGTTTGTCCAGACGAACATCATTCCCACGGTGACGAGCGCAACGAATGGGTGATAGAGGATCGCGGCCAAGAATAGAGTTACATAAACTACCGAACGTTGCTTTCGGGAGATTTTCGGCAAAAATGCAGGGAGTAAGATCACGGGAGTGAGAAAGATTGCGGCCGTGGCTGGATGAGGTCTCGGGAACGTCGAAATCGGTGTAATTGGCAGTAGCGCGGCTGCAGCGATGACTCCGAGGTAGAGTTTTGTGCCGGTCACCGCCCTCGCCAACAGTGGGACGGCGAGTATCCAAAGAGCAAACGCGACGACCATCACCAACAGGAGTGATTGCCTCGCCTCGAGTCCAGTCACCTCTAATGTAATCGTTGCTAAATAATGCAGGGCTGGGTAGAATTCGGCCTCTGCGGGCAGGCTCCCTTCGACCAATTGTCGCACAGCTCCGAGGTGGTATAGGGGGTCGCCTTCACCAAAGTAGAAGTACCCTCGGAGGATTGGGAGTGCGACGATCACGAGAGGGAACGCTGGTAACAGCCATCGTGCTGGTGATTTTGGAGCGAAGATTGTGGCAATGGATGACGCGATAAGTCCGAACCCCAAGAGAGGGAGTAACCAGAAGGAGTAGGGTGAAAGTTTATACCCGTCGATAGGAGAGAGCTTAAGACCGATAACCAAGGCCGTCACAACCCAGACAGTCAAAATGGAGAAAAGTATTGCAACTCGCCTGGCTCGCATTTGCGTACGGAAATGACCCGCTTTTAGATAACCATTGGGTTATAGTTAGTCAACGAACCGTGACGGCGATGCCAGACATCAACAGATACGTATCAAACAACCCAATCGCCCCTTACCTATCGCCTAGCGAAACCAATCGTCCGAGAAGGGCTCGTAAAGTCACCGCCGTTTTTCATGACCGTGTGCAAGGGGGTCCCCGATCCGATTTTAGCTAAGAGACGAACCACGTGACAGCAGCGGCTTATCGAGGCTACATTTCGAGAGGAATGAAGAGGTGTCCGCTGTGCACACTGACGCCTCCTCGTTGAGAATCATGCGTCGGCTTACTACACTGTTTCCCTCCGAGTTCCTCTCTGATGAGTTCCAAGCCCGTCACGAGGAGCAGGCTGTAGCAATATCACTCAAGATATCTTCTGAAAGTAAGGGAGCTGCTTGCACCACTTCTTGGCGTAGCTAACTCGCTGTGTCACTTGATCAAAAACTATCGGAGATAATTCGGTCTCGCGCGTAGGCGGGGACGATCTCGAAGTGTGTTACTTCCCACCAAAACACCCTGAATTGTCCGCCATCGAAAGATGCTGGGACCCGCTCCAAGAGTGGTTCAAGTACCGTCTTATGCCAGATTTTTCGACGCTGAAAAGCTACCTTCCATGAGGACTGAACTCGATTGACGAACCAAACATCTGGCCGTATCTAACTGAGAATGAACTTTTAATTCCTTTATATTTTCACCTAACTTTTGGCCAAACTATACACAGAGAGTAGAGAATCCGTGGTGTTCGACCAAGAGAGCTCTTTGGCCCGTTCACGCCCAGTTCCATTAGTCTCTGCATTCAGAACAGCAATCGTTTTACTAACGAGCTGGGATGTACTATAGCAAACATGATAATTCGGAAGATATCCAATAAGATCAGACACATTTCCCACATCTGTAGAAACAACTGGAGTATTACAAGCGAGAGCCTCTTTCACAGTGTTTGGTGACCCCTCGCTTTTTGGGCGAGATGTCATGAGGAGGAGGTCTGCTGCGTTCATATAGATGGGGATCTTCTCATGGGGTTCATTAAAAATTGCATGTAGAATTACATTTTCGTCTAACATTGAGTTTACTTTTCCAACAACTTCTTCTGCAAGTGGGTAGTTCTTCTTTTCTCGTTGAGGTGAGTATGGGAATAAAATATGCTTCCCATCTTTTGACCAGTTGACTTTTGTTCGTGCCTGTTTTTGGTCCATCGGCTCAAATTTCTCTAGATCAACGCCACGCTCGACAATATGAGCAGGCTGGCTTAACTCTTCACGCATCTCCTCACTTCGAACAATGACTTCATCGCTGAATCTAGCACAAACCTTACTCAACGGAGCGGCTGGACCAAATAGATCTCGACCCCACAACGACAGAACGACTGGTCGGTATGGCTGTGCCAGAGCAAATGGAGCGGTTAATCCATAGTGAGCATGGATAATGTCATATTTATTTGAAATTTTGGATAGTATTTTCGGATAAAACTTAGCATAATCCAATATAGAACGACTTGTGAATTCTGATCCGTCAGCATTGAAATCACCAGGAACACAGATCGTGTCACTCTCTATACCCGCTTCTTCCAACGCATTAATCTGGTCCATTAGAAACGGCTTCCGTGCATTGATCAGATTGAGTACTTTCATAGTTCGTTTTTGGTGGTTTCGGAGTTGATTATTGAGTTGACCGTAGCAACAACATCACTAAGGACGTCTTCGGATCGAGAAATATCTGCTTCCCGATCTCGTGTAGATTGTGAGTCAATGAATTCAACAATTGCCTGGGAGTCACGAGAATGGAAAATCATGCCATCGTTAATCATCTCCTGATCTACGGAAAGAGGAGTCTCAGGGAAAAAGGAAACAGCTGGTATCCCCATACACGCTGCCTCTCGAGCCATCGTTCCAGAACCAGTAAGAACCCCATCCGAGTACCATGCGAGTTGAAGTCCGTCCAAAGTTTCCGAGGGAATATATACACCAGAAGATGAGAATGGCTCTGCATATTCTTCATCATCTCGTCCGCGAGGGAGGTAAACTACGTTAAGTCCTTCATCCGTTGCTCTTTCAAGTAATTCTGGGATGATCGATTGATCGGTATCGACGTATGCGGCACCTAGTGCTTCGGGACGGATCACAATGTAGTCATTGAACGGAAGTTGGTCTTGGAACGTTGTATCTGGTTCAAAGTTGGCGATATAGATGTCTTCCTTGTACCCGTCGTACGTGTGGATTTGCTCAGAAGTAGCTCCCCAGCGAGTCAATTCATTGGTATCAAATGCAGCTGGGACGACGTTATGAGTTGCTTGAGCTTCGAATCGATTGTACAGTTTTTCAATGTGTAATCCATCCACATGAGCCGTAATATCGTTATCAGTGAAATGGATAGAGGGGATTCCACGAGCCTTCGAAGCGAGGACACACATCGCATTTCGGGAGGACAGCGAGATGTCGGCATCCGGGGCCTGAAGTGTCGCTTGTATTGTTCGAAGTGGAATTCCAACTTTTCGCAGGAATGTATTATCGAAGTCTCGACCCAAAATGTCGTAATCAAATCCGGCAGAATCGGCCAATCCAACGGTTTCTGTTTTCTGTCGGACAGTCACGTTCCGATTCAGTTCCGGGAGCTCATCCAGTAGTGACTTGAAAAAGAATGGGTGGGATGGACTCACCAGGTCCACCCACGCTGTATTCGTATCAGACATACCGGTGTTAGATTCGCTCTACCGTGAAGCCTTCCTTGGTCCAGACATCTACATCGAGGACAGCCTTCGTATCAACGAGAAGCGAGCCTGCCATCTGTTCTTCAAATCTATCGATGGGTAATTCCTCGTACTCGTCGTGATCCGTTGCAATCACGACCGCATCGGCATCGGAAACCGACTCTTCGAGTCCAATGAGGTCCAACGTCTGATCCTCGACGTATGGATCGTGCAATCGAATGTCGATACCCCCAGCTGACTGGGATCTACCGCCATCAGCTGCTGCCTTCTGCTCGTCAGCAACAGCTTCCTGTAATTCAGCGGCTAGATCAAGCGTCGGACTCTGCCGGGTATCGCCCACGTTGCCCTTGTACGCGACGCCAAGCAGCGCGATACGTTTCCCTTCGAGTGAACCCAGTTCCTCCCGAAGCATCTCGATAACGTGCCCGGGCATGCTGTCATTAATATTTCGCGCAGTGCTGATCAGATCGAGCTGTTCGGAGTCGTATCCGAGGAACCACGGGTCAATTGGGAGACAATGTCCTCCGACGCCGGGACCAGGTTGGTGGATGTTGACCCGTGGGTGCGTGTTCGCCATCTCGATGGCTTCCCGCGAGTCCACCCCGTAATCCTCACCGACGAGAGCGATTTCGTTGGCCAGCGCGATGTTGACGTCTCGGAACGTGTTCTGGATGAGTTTGACGAACTCAGCTGTAGTCGCATTCTCGGCAGTATAGATGTCTCCTTCGACAAACGACTCGTACAGGCGAACCGCTGCTTGTGTCGAGACACCGTTGACGCCACCCAAAACGCGATCGTTCTGCCTGAGTTCCGTAATAATGTCTCCGGGGAGTACCGTCTCTGGGCAGTGTACGAGCGCGAAGTCAGTCCCTGCTGTCAACCCTGACTTCTCCAGTGTCGGCTGGAGGACCTCAACTGTCGTCCCCGGTGGCACGGTCGATTCAAGCACGACCGTGTCACCTTCCCGTAGATGTGGTGCGATCGCTTCGCCGGCTTCTTTAACATAATCGAGTGTGGCTTCCTTGGTTTCGTCATCGAACGGGGTTGGTACTGCGACGATCTGATATTTTGCGGCCTCGACCTCAGTACTCACGGTGAGATGACCGGATTCCAGAGCTTGTGTGACAAAAGCTCGAAGTCCCGGCTCGTCTATATGGATATCTCCGTTTGCCAGGCTTTGCACAACTGTTTCGTCCGAATCGTATCCTGTTACCTGATGTCCATGGTTCGCAAGCATCGCCGCCGTCGGTAATCCGATGTACCCCAGTCCGTGGACGCAAATCGTACTCATTGTATAGTCCTCACTGAATGTGTCTGCCGCAGGGTAGCCATTATTTGTTCCGATGCAGTCCCATCGCCAAACGGATTTTCCCAGTCTGTTGTTGAATTCGTCATTGCTAACGCTCCGTCGTGGATCGTTTGCGGATCAGTCCCGACCAGTCGGTTCGCCCCCACGTCAACCGTTTCTGGGCGCTCCGTATTCTCACGTAATGTTACACAGGGAACGCCCAGGATACAGGCTTCTTCCTGCACGCCCCCCGAATCCGTGAAAATCAGCCGCGCCGTTCGCTCTAGCTCGAGAAAGTCGAGGTACTCCTGGGGCTCCACCAGGTGAATGCGATCCGGAACGTCCAGATCGAATTCATTGAGACGACTCTCTGCTCGTGGATGGATCGGGTACACGACATCGAGATCGAGACTCGACGCCGCACGCGCAACGCCGGTCAGCAACTCCGCAAACCGATCGCGTTCGTCCACGTTCTCCGCACGGTGGGCCGTCAACAGTGCAAACTCACCGACTGCAACCCCAAGATCATCAAGGACGGAACTCTTCTCGGCAGCCAATTCGCGATGGCGTCCAACCGCGTCAACGACCGTGTTTCCGGTGACATGGATTCGCTTGTCGTCGATCCCCTCATCACGAAGATAGTCCGCGGACGTCTCGGTCGGAGCGAACAGATAGTCCCCAACGTGATCCGTGAGGACTCGATTGGTCTCCTCGGGCATCTCACGGTCGAAACTACGAAGGCCGGCTTCGACGTGGCCGAGTGCGACATCGAGTTTGCTTGCCGCGATCGCGCCTGCCAGGACCGAATTCGTATCACCCTGCACCAACAGAACCTCCGGTTCGACATCCAGCAGGATATCCTCGATGCCGGCGATCATCTCCCCAGTTTGTTTTCCGTGGGACTTCGAACCCACCTGCAGGTGGTGATCCGGATCGGGCAACTCTAGTTGGTCGAAAAACACTTGATCCAGATTGTCTGAGTAGTGTTGGCCGGTGTGAATCAATTCGTAGTTGATGTCCCGCCGTTCACACTCCCGAATCACGGGAGAGAGCTTGATGATTTCCGGACGGGTTCCAAGCGCAATAGCCACTGTCGCTTCAGTCACCGTCAATCACTCTCCCTCAGCCATCGAATGCATCATGTTCTGGAACTGGTTCAGCGTAAGTCCCGTAAAGATACTCAAGATACCCAGGATCGTTGCGAAGCCGGCCACCATGACTTTCGTCGGGTAGAACACACCTTGGTTCTGATAGATGATGACGGCGTCGAATCCCACTATACTCCCGATCAGTGACAGAACCACTCCCGGCAGTGCAAAGAACAACAGAGGATGGCGATCGCGGATCAGCTTGATGAGGAAGTTCAGCACCTCGAGCCCGTGACGGAGCGGGTTGTGTGTCTGTCCGTCGATCCCGTCGTATCGCACGTCGATCGGAACCTCCGTAATGTCCAACCCGTTCGAACTCGCTTCCGAGATCATCTCCGATTCGACGCCCATCCCGTCCGTCCTGATCGCCATCTTCTCCACTGCTGTCGGCGAGAAGGCCCGGAACCCGCTCTGTGTGTCCGAGAGGTCTCCATTGGCCCCTCCTGGAGTCACCGTGTCCAGCACAGTCTGCCCGAAGCGCCGATACAGCGGGGTCTCGTCGTCGCCGTCGAGATACCGACTCCCGATCACTATATCGGCGTCGCCCTCCTGGACGGGCTCGGCGACGTCCTCGATCTCCGCGGGGACGTGTTGGCCGTCGCCGTCGATCGTCACGAGCACGTCACCGCCGTCGAGCTCAACTCCCTCGAAGAGCGTCCGCAACGCCGCGCCTTTCCCACGGTTTTCCGCGTGTTCGATCACGGTCGCGCCGGAACGGTCCGCTACCTGGACGGTCCGATCGGAACTTCCGTCGTCGACGACGACGACCTCGTCGGCATACTGATTGGCCTCGACGACGACGCTGCCGATGCCCACCTCCTCGTTGTAGGCGGGGATGCCGACGACAATCCCCTCCTGGGAAGTGCTGTCCACACCGCCAGATGGTTCCGAGCACACAGACGTGACCTCGGTTGCGTATCGATTACTTGCTTGCAGCGCATCTACGCTCGCTTTGAAGTCGACTCGCGAGGCGGGATCGGCTTGCCAGAGGACGCCTGGATAGCCAGCCTCCCGTGCGTGAGGAACGAGTGCATCTGCCGCGTCCAGCCTGTTGGAGTCAGTGTACAATACCGGGACACTGAGCTCGTCCGCGAACGTCAGCACCGCTTCTCCGACATCGCCACACGCACAGACTACGACGTCGTGACCGGCTTTCCGTGCCCGGAGTATCGAACCTGCGAGATGATCCTCGTCAACACCCGGGAGGACGCGGATCCCGACCAGCGCATCGTCTGTCGCTGATCCCCTGCCCTCGATTTTTCCATCTACCCGGATCGTTTCACTCTTCCGATGTTTTGATCCCGTGGTCATGATAGCTGCAACGTTTGTGGTGTCGTTCCGCTGATGTTCTGTCGTGACAACGACTGGTTTCTCTGCCGGTCCGTCGGTAGCGGGTTGTTTGAACGATCGACGGACATCCAGAACCGCTTGAGGGCTCGATGTACATTACAGTGATCGCTTACCGCATGGATCCTGTCGGAGATAGAGATATAATAGGTCATTACCCTCACTCAATGACTGTTTTCAGCCCCGCTCATATAGTAGTTCCCGTTGGAACAACTCTATATACAATATGTTATATGTGGGAAATTTTAATACTATATCTACTTCTCTTGAGAGTTTGCGAGGATAGAGACTATCGCCAGGTCTCTCTGGCCTGCTTGCAGGTTCATCATTGATGTCTGCCTCCCTGGACACAGTTGTGCAAAAGATACAGCCGAGATTGTCACTCGATTCCCTCCAGCCGACAATCGAACAATCGACTGTCTTATTGGGCCGGAATCACTGACCTCTCATAATGGCACACGGGTCAGACTGGCGATTACTGTTACCCGAGAACGTTCGGCGCTTGCCGTTCGATCTCGCGTTCGTGTTCGCGTTCGTCGGCGCCGTCAACCTCTCCGTGTTTCTTCCGTTCGTCCAGGACACCCCTCTTCGTGTCGTGTTCGGCCTTCCGTTCGTGCTGTTCATTCCTGGGTACGCATTCATCGCGGCACTGTTCCCGGAACGTGGACAACGGGCTGTCGACACCGAGGACACGGCCGATGAATCACACGCCGCTCCGTCCACGGCCGAGGGTGGAATCGACGGCATCGAACGTGTCGCCCTTTCGTTCGGGTTGAGTATCGCCATCGTTCCCCTGCTCGGACTGGTCCTCAATTTCACGCCGTTCGGAATCCGGCTCGTCCCGATCATGGTGACGGTGAGCATATTCACTATCGTGACCGGGGCAATCGCAGCCTACCGACGCCAGGAACTGCCGCCGGAAGAACGCTTTCGAGTTCCATACCGCCAGTGGATCGACAGTGCGGGCGAAGAACTGTTCGAACCGAACAGCCGGACGGACGCTGCGTTGAATGTCTTGCTCGTCATTAGTATTCTGCTCGCGACAGCGAGTGTGGCCTACGCCGTCGCCGTCCCGAAACAGGGCGAAGCGTTCACTGAAGCGTACCTGCTGACGGAATCCGACGATGGCGACCTCGTTGCGGACAACTATCCGACGAACTTCACCGTCGGCGAACCCCAGTCACTGCTCGTCGGCGTGTCCAACCACGAGCACGAGCCGACCAACTACACCATCGTAGTCGAACTCCAGGAGGTGACGTTGCTCGAAAATGGCTCGACCCGGGTCAATCGGACTGCACAGAACGCGACGCGGGCGACCAACATGTCGATCCGCGTCGATCGGGCCGTCGAACTCGATCGCTTCCGCACCTCGCTGGCCCACAACGAGACCTGGCTGCAGGAGCACACGGTTGCGCCGCCCTTCGCCGGCGACGATCTTCGACTCACCTACCAGGTGTATCGCGGTGACCCACCGGCCGATCCCTCGACGGAGTCGGCCTACCGGTGGCTCGCGCTCTGGGTTGACGTCGCAAGCGACGGGGCAGGATGAGCATGCGGGTTTACGCGTTGTTCACGTGAAGCCGCGACTAGATTCACCGCATCTTCATCTGGCGGTGTCACAGGGTAGCATCCGTGATTCGCCGACAATCCGGTCGTGCAGGACGCTTCGTGTGCGTCTCACTCCTCGTCTTTCAGCTGGTCGATCTCGGCGTCGACGTCCACTTCCTCGGCATTGTCCCGACTCCGACCCTGCTCTATCTCGATCGCTTCCTGCACCCGTTCGTCCGCCGTCGAGATGCGACGAAGCAGTGCCCAGGTGAGACCACCGGCAACGATCGCCACGAGGGCGTAGACGGGCAGGTAGACGACAGGGCCGTACAGTTGGCCCAGGACAGGGATCGACAGCAAGGCGAACACGGTGATCCCGACGGCGGCACTGTAGCCGAGACGGCGGAGCCTGCTCATACGCCACATTCGGCTGACTGGACAATCAAGATACCGGCCCTGGTGGCGGTTCGAGTAGTTCGAGAAGTGGTTTCGGTTCTGCTGATCCGTACCCGAATCCCGGCGGCATCATCGACCACGCCACGTGAGCTGATCGACAGTGGGAAACTCGGTCTTCGCTGTCTGTGGCGGGTTGTAATATCGGGACTCGATATCGTAGTAGCCGAACTCCGGCGGGATCCGGGCGCATGCTCGTGCGAGATTCTGGTCCGCCGTGTGGGTTATCACGCGGATTCGTGTGTTCTCCTCAAAGAGGCGGACTGCCAAGGCAACGATCGCGGCGTCCTGCCAGTTGTTCGTTTCCGGATACTTGCTCTGCTGATTGAGAAACTCGTCAGCGACAACGCGTGCGTTTTTGACTGGGTCGCCGTGACTATCGAACCCAGCGTTTCGATCCCCTGGAAGTGGTGTCGCTACCCGGACCCACCCCGCTTCGATCGCTGGATCCAGGTATGGATTCCTCGGCGAGTCAGTACTCGCTGGATCCGTCAGTTCGTGGTACACTGCTGGGGGAACCCAGATCGCTGTCCCCGCTTCTTCGAGGGCTGACGCAAGCGCTTTTAGTCGCGAATTGGGATGCTTTCCCAAACTCCGGAAGATCACTGTGTCGGCGATATTTGCAGTATACATCGATCACTACGAGATTCACTCGTCGTCCATTTCCACAAGCAAATCGTTTCCTTCCGCATCGAAATCAGCTGGCGTATATGTCGTCGGACTCGATTCATCGTCACCAAGCGAGAGAACCGAATAGAGCGCGTCAACGAGATCATATGTCGTTCCCGGAGCGAGGTCCGTGAGATCGGCGATTTGCCGAATTGTGACGTCGCCCTCACTATGTGCTTTGACGAGATCGTAAACGAGAGCGAACGTGGTGATTCCGCGCTCGTTGAGCACACGCTCGATAGGCGGGTAGTCGTTCCTGTGGGCGATGACCTCGATAAGTTCCGGTGTGATTGTCACTGCTGTTTCACGGACTGTCACTGTCAGTTCGAACCCTTCAGCGACGTATCTGGCAGTGCCCCCATCATCGCCGGTCTTCCGTATCAAGCCGGCTCGCTCCAATTTGTGTAGATAGTCGTATACTGTCTTCTTCGAGACGTCCGAAGTTTTGACGAGTTCAGGACCAGTTGCGGTCGAAGACTGTCTTATTGTAGTGTAGAGACCAGCTAGTGCGGCATTATCGAGTAATTCGGCAAACGTTGGAATACCAGTGATTATCCCTGGCGGATCCGCTGCGTTTCGTACATGCTCGGTATCGTAACTCATCTTGTATACTATTACGAAACTCGAAACAATAAACGTTTGCCACTGGCCCCGGCGTGGTGTTCAGATACGCAGTGACCAAAGAGTCTGTTTCTGCTTCCAAATCTGCCGAATCCTGGTGGACCGAAACTGGCGAGGGCTTTCAGGGCAGTCTCACTCTGGTTAGATCCTTCTCTGAACACTACCGGCCCCGGACACCCAACGTCTTTGTAGCCTGCAAGCGTGGTAATCAGTACCGAGAACAAGATGATCAATCCATTCCCTGTCGCGCTGTGGCCAGCCAAGAGGTGTCGATCATGAGTCTGCTCAAACGCATCGGTGTCGTGGTCGTGGCGATCATAATGGTCCTCTCGATCGCCGGGGCCAGTGCCGCGTTCGCGGTCAACGGGACCGTCCTCGACAGCGACCATCTCACTGATACGTTCGAGGAGGAGGGCGTTTACGCGTCCGTGGCGACGGAGGGGCAGGACCGGATCAGCGACCAACTCAACACGACGCTCGACGAGCGGGCTGACGAGATTCCGGCGGGGATCACGCTGGATTTCGACAGTCGGGCCGCGGCCGAGACAGCGTTGACGGAGGCGTACGTCGACGAGGAGGTTTCGGCCAACGTCGAGCAATTGCTTGCCTATCTGAACGGTGACGCCGAGGAACTCGCCCTGGCGGTCGACCTCGTGCCCGTCAAGGACTCGCTGGGCGAGTACGTCGCGAACGACACCATCGCCGTTGATACGGTCGCTCTAGCGAACGAACGCGGCGTCAACGTGACGACGGCCGGCGTCACGGTCGACAGCGAGATGCTCGTCCGGCTGAACGAAAACCAGGAGGGCTACGAGCAAACCAGGATCCAGCTTCGCTCACAGGCCGTCGAGGGGGCGGACGTTCCGGTTTCGATCGACGCGAACGGCTCCGTCGTCGTCGACACGGAGACGTTCCTCCGAAACACGGAGTTCGAGGCCGAACGCAACGGCGTCACGGTCGACACCGCGATGCTGGTCCGGATGAACGCGAACGAGTCCGGGTACGCGGACGCCCGGGCTGACATTCGTGCCCAAGGACTCGCCCAGGAGGATATCCCGCTCGATATCGCCGAGGACGGGAGTGTCGAGGTCGATACGGTCGATATCGCGCGTGAGGCCAACTTCTCGTCTGATAGCCAGGATGTCTCGATTGACGACGCGATGATCGCCCGGCTGAACGCAAACCAGTCAGGGTACGATGCCGTGCGCGTCGACGTTCGCAGACAGGCCGTCGAGGAGTTCCCAGTGACGCTCGACGAGAACGGCGAGGTCGTGGTCGACACGGTCGATATCGCCCAGGAACAGAACGTCACGGCCGAACAGGACTTCACAGTCGACGACGGGATGATCGCCCGGCTGAACGCAAACCAGTCGGGGTACGACGCCGTGCGCGTCGACGTTCGCAGACAGGCCGTCGAGGAGTTCCCGGTCGACGTCGATGAGAACGGCGCGGTCGTCGTCGATACAGTCGACATCGTCCAGGAACTCGACTTCGCATCCGCCACGCAGCGGATCGACGTCACCGACGACATGATCGAGCGGCTGAACGAGGATTCCGACGGCTACGCGGCGGTTCGGGAGGAAATCCGCGATCAGGTCCGGGAGGATTTACCGTCGTTTGCGACCGCTTCCCAGGTCGATACGGCTCTGGAGGAGATCAACGCCGAACTGAAAGCGAACGCGACTGCGCAGGCGCGGGACAACTACGGCGAGAACGTCTCCGAAGACACGTTCGATGACATCGCCGCACTGCAAAACACGACCATCGACGGGCTGACCGACCCCGATCTCGAGGACTACGACACGTATGCGACCCGCCGAGACTCCGACGAGTCGGCGCTTGCGGACTCGTTCGGTCGCGAACTCGACGACGGACTGCGGGAGGCCAACGAGGAGATGAAAGCCACCGCCGCCGACCAGATCCGCACCGAGTACGGCGACGAGGTCGACAACCAGACAGTCAACAACATCATCGCGCTCCAGAACACGGTCATCGACGGGCTGACTCATCCCGACCTCACCGACTTCGATGAGTACGCCAGCCAGCGTGACGCCGACGAAGCTGCCCTGGGAGACTCCTTCGACCGCGAACTCGACGACGGACTCCTCGAGGCGAACAAGGAGATCAAGGCAGACGCTGCCGAGCAGGCCCGCGACCGGTACGGCGACTCCGTGTCGAACGAGACCCTCGATGACATCGTCGGGCTCCAGAACACGGTCATCGACGGGCTGACTCATCCCGACCTCACCGACTTCGACGAATACGCGAGCCAGCGTGACCAAAACGAGGTCGCCCTGGAACGCTCTCTCACCGCCGAGCTCGAGGATCGACTCCGCGAGGCCAACGAAGAGATCAAAGCCGAGGCTGCCGAGCAAGTTCGTTCGGAGTACGGTGACGCCGTGTCGAACGAGACCCTCGATGACATCGTCGGGCTCCAGAACACGGTCATCGACGGGCTGACCCATCCTGATCTCGACGAGTACAGCGACTACGCGAGCCAGCGTGACGACGCCGAAGCCGCACTCGAAGACTCCTTCGATCGTGAACTCACCACCAAACTCAGCGAGGCCGGCACGGACGTCAAAGCGGACGCTGCCGAGCGGATTCGAAACGAGTTCGGCGATCGGGTTTCCGAAGACACCCTCGATGACGTCGTCGCGCTTCAGAACACGGTCATCGATGGGCTGACCCACCCCGATCTCTCCTATGACGGGTACGCGAGCCAGCGTGACGACGCCGAGGCTGCCCTGGCGGATTCACTCGCTACGGAACTCCGCCAGCGGATCGACGACCGGGTCGACGATCGGATCGAACTCGGGAACGTCACCGGCGAGCTGGCTGACGCCCTGAACACCGCCCGGACCGGTGTCGGGTTGCTCGGGACGCTCACGCTGGTCCTCCCGCTCGTCTTCCTGGCACTGATCGGCGTCGTCTACGCCATCACCCGGTCGATCCACCGCACGGTCGCGACGACGGGCTACTCGTTGCTCGTCGCCGGAATCGTCGGCGCTGCAGTCGGACTCATCGCGCGCGTTCCAGTCCTCGATATCGTCGATACCGCCCTCGAATCGTCCGAAGACGAGCTGTCCGGAACCGGCGTCGGCGAGGCGATCCGAAGCATCATCGAGAGCCTGTTCGGTGCGCTGACAATGCAATCGGTCGTGCTTGCAATCGTCGGCGTCGTGCTCGTCGCGGTCGTCCTCGCCGAGAAGCGTGGCCATCTCGAGGCGCTGAAAGAGCGGGCGCGCGGTTCCTGACCCTTCGCTTTTGAAGCACCGTCCCCGTGCCGAATACACCGTTTCCGGAAGTCACCCGCCAACAGTTAAGTAGCGTCCCGAGCGTTCTGCAAACGATGACCGACGACCCCGAGGAGGGGATGCTCTCCTGGGACGAATCCGTCTTCCGGGACGAGCACGTCTTCGAGATCGACTACGTCCCCGAGACGTTCCGCCACCGCGAGAGCCAGATGGAGAGCCTGAAGTACGCCCTCCGGCCGGCCGTCCGCGGATCCCGGCCACTCAACGTCATCGCCCGCGGGCCGCCGGGGACGGGCAAGACGACGGCGGTCCAGAAACTCTACGGCGAACTCGGCTCCCAGACGGACGTCCGGGTCGCCCGCGTCAACTGTCAGGTCGATTCGACGCGATATGCAGTGTTTTCGCGGCTGTTCGAGAGCGTTTTCGAGTACGAACCGCCGGCCAGCGGCATCTCCTTCAAGAAACTCTTCGGCCAGATCACCGAGAAACTCGTCGACGAGGAGGAGGTCCTGGCCGTCGCCCTGGACGATATCAACTATCTCTTCTACGAAGGTGAGGCCTCCGACACCCTCTACTCGCTCCTTCGCGCCCACGAGGCCCACTCCGGGGCGAAGATCGGCGTGGTCGTCGTCTCCTCGGATCTGGACTTAGACGTCATCGAGGAACTCGACGGTCGCGTCCAGAGCGTTTTCCGCCCGGAGGAAGTCTACTTCCCGAAGTACGACGAACCCGAGATCGTCGACATCCTCGACGAGCGTGTCGAGCGTGGGTTCCACGAAGGCGTCGTCGACGCGCCGATTTTGGACCGCGTCGCCGAACTCACCGCCGACCAGGGCGGGGACCTCCGGGTCGGCATCGACCTGTTGCGCCGGGCGGGGCTGAACGCCGAGATGCGTGCCAGCAAACAGATCGAGCGCGAGGACGTCGAGGCGGCTTTCGAGAAGTCCAAACACGTCCACCTCTCTCGGCATCTCAAGGGACTCTCCGACAGCGAACAGACGCTTTTGGCGGTGATCGCCGACCACGAGGGCGAACTCGCGGGCGACGTCTACGAGACGTTCGCCGAGGAGACCGACCTCGGGTACACCCGGTACTCGGAGATCATCAAGAAACTCGACCAACTCGGCCTCATCGAGACCAGTTACACCAGCGTCGACGGCCGGGGGCGTTCGCGGGAACTCTCCTTGCAGTACGAGCCCGAAGCCATCACGGACCGGCTATAGGGCGGCCCGTCTCGATCCTCGACTGTCCAGCTTTAGTCTTCGACTGTCCTGCCTCATCTTCCCAGCTTTAGTCTTCGACTGTCCTGCCTCAGTCCTCGGTCGCCACGTCGACGGCGTCGCTCTCCTCGGGTGCGTCGATGGCGACGTCGGGTTCTGTGTCGTCGCCGGCCAGTTTCCTGGCGATCAGTGAGACGACGATCGAGACGACCACGCTCGCGACGACGAGGCGACCGACTGAGCTGGCACACCCGTCGCCGTCGGTGGTCTCGTCCGCGGTGGGCGCATCGGTCTCCGGGTTGTCTTCATCGTCGATCGACGGGCCGATTCGCGCGTTATCGAGGTGTACCTCGAACAGTGTTAGGTTTTCTAGGACCATACCCACAGTTCACCCGGGTCGGATATATACCTGCCGTGCGGCGTGACTATCCTGCCGGCCAGAGACGTCGCGTGATCCGGGTTCGCTCGATCGGGTGGCGACGAGGGGCACCCGTTCAGATTCGGAGTCGACGGATCGCCGTCGTGGCGTCTTCGAGTTCGGTATCGCTTCCAGCAGCGACCAGCAGTTGTCCCTCGCCGTGTTCGACCTCGAGTGTCCCCTGGAAGGTCCCGTCCTCGACCGGGATGACCGTCGAGTCGACGGGACTCTTGACGGCCACGACGTTCGCTGTCGTCTCGCCGAAGACTTCGATGGCGTTGCCCCGGAACGTCGTCTCGACCCGGAGGTCGGGACGCTCGGCGTCGTGCAGGCCCCGCTCGCGGAACCGATCGGCGACGATCGCGGGCGTCTCGACGGGTTCGCCGGTATCGAGGCCGTGAGCCAACCGGACGTACTGGGCCATCGCCCAGGCGAGTGGGGTCGCCGCGCCGGTCCCGCCGCCGAACTCCCACCCGTAGTCGGTCTCGACGTCGCGATCCCAGACCTGCTCGGCGATCATCCGTCCCTCGTTTCCGAACTGGGCCATCGACTCCAGACACTCCATTGCCGTCATCTCCGTCTCGGCGAGGAGTTCGTACTCGCCGCGTTCGCCCGTCAGCAGCGGCCACAGCCGCCCTTTCCCCGAATGCTCGACTGACCAGGGCGCACCCTTATCGCCAACCTCGCGCTCGCCGTAGCCGTCGCCGTTGTACCGGTAGAACCCGGCGGCGTCGCCCACGTCGACGCGGATCGTGTCGTCGACTTCCACGAGCGAGTTCTCGATCACGGGATCGTCGGCGGGCGTGATACCCAACCGGACGAGTTCGAGGAAGCCGGCGTCGATGACGTTGCGCTCGTCCAGCGTCGGCCCGTCGTTGGCCAGCGTCCGGAGATAGCCGGCGTCGGGATCCCCGTCGCGGGCGACCCTGACGTAGTACGGTGTCGTCGTGTGCCGGTCGGTCCCAGTCGTCGTCGCGGTCCAGCTCTCGACCGACGCGGCCCACTCGTCGGCGACTGCCTGCCAGACGAGTGCGTCGGCGTCGTGACCGGTCTCGCTCGCGAGGTAACTCGCGGCCGTCAGCCCGGCGATCTCCGTCGCGATCGACGAGGGTGAGTAGCCCGATTCCTCCTCCCAGCGCTCCTGGGCGGTGTCGGGGCCGTTGCGGGCGACGTAGTCGGCCGACCGTGCCACGTTTACGTAGTCGTAGTCAGCCTCCTCGAAGCCCACGCCGCGCTCGTAGAGCTGGGCGGCCATCACCTGCGGGAACGAGATGTTGTCCATCTGCTCGCCGCCCCACCGCGTCCGGCCGTTGACGTAGGTGTTCTGTGGGATGAACCCCGTCTCGTCCTGCTGGAACGCGTAGATGTACTCGAGTTGGCTGGTCGCGATCGCGAGTTCGTCGACCGTCTCGAAGACCGTAAAGACCTGATAGAGGTCACGTGACCACACGAAGTTGTAGCCGTAGCCCTTGGGCTCGTCGGCGTCGACTGCGACCCCCCACGGCACCGACGGCGAGGCGATCGACGCGCCGTGATAGGTCTTGTCCTCGACCGCGAGCAGACTCATCAGCGCAGTCCGGTACTGGGCGGCCAGGTCCTCGTCGTCTGCGATCGCTGCAGGGACGGGCTTGTCGGCCAGGAACGCCGCCCAGGTGTCGTCGTAGGCGGCCTCCGCCATCCCGTAGCCGCGATCGAGGGCCCCGGTCGCCTCGCCGAGTGCTGCCGCCGTGTCGGCGTAGCGAGCGAACCCGAGCGCCAGCGTCTCGACGGTCCGTTCGCCGCTCCCGATCCGACCCAGGAGGACGATGTTCTCGTTGTCGACGTCGTCTTTGGGCGGCGGGAGTTCGCCGTCGGCAAACAGGTCCTTGAGGTGGTCGCTGCCGGCGGCGGCCACCGTCGCCCAGTCGAACCGCGTCGTGGCGGTCATCGCCATCGCGACGGAGTAAGCCTCTCCCTCCTCGTCGACCAGCAGCGGGTCGTCCGTCTCGCCGGTGTAGGCCGTCGGGTCCCGGGCGACGAGGTGATGTGCGCCCGGCTCGCCCAGTCGCAGGCCGCGTTCGGCCGTCCCGGTGTTGGTCAGCGACGTATCGGCGACCGCGAAGAGATCGTAGTCCTCGCCATCGGCTGCCTCGAAGTCCACGTCGGCCAACAGCGCGTCGTGGGCGGGATCGACGGCGTACTCGACGGTGAGTTCCCACTCGTGGCCGCGGCCGTCGCCCGTCTCGACGAAGACGTGCCGGAAGCGCAAGGACTCGTCGTCGAGTGGTTCCACCCGGCGCTCGACCGAATCGTCGGCCCGGCGGGTTTCCCGATGGGTCCGGACGGTGTACTCGCCGTCACTCGACCGGATCAGGAAGTCCAGCGTCCGGAGGTTCATCAGGTCGACTCGCGGGAACCGCACCTCGGTGACTGCGCCCCTGGTCAGCGTACACCAGATCCGGGAGGGGTCGTCCTCGTAGTGATCCGCCGCGGTCAACAGCCCGAACTTCTCGCCGGTCGTCCAGGTCGGCCGCTCGGTTGGTCCCTCGATCTCGGCCGTCGTCGGAAGCGCGTCGGCTTCATCGAGCAACGCGGTCACGTGCAGCCGGAGCGCGTGTGACCAGCCGAGCGGGGCCGCGCTGTCGTGGCTCCCGTCGTCGAACACCTGCTCGGTGAGGTAGCCAGCCGGAGTCGTCAACGGGCCGTCCGCGCTGAACAGATCGTAGAGCTCGCCGGCCCGCTCCAGGAACGACTCGCCGTCGCGACCGTGAGACTCCAGGAGCGTGGCCAGTTGCGCCGCCGCCAGCGCGCCCCAGACCGTCGTCACCGACCAGATCTTCTCCTCGTGTTGGTCGCCACACCGCCACCGGTCGCCCTCGTAGCGGATCAGCCCCGCCACGTCACCGTCCGGATCGCGATGCAGCGTTTCGAGCACGGTCTCGACGTGGGAGACGAGGCGATCGAGACAGTCGTCGTCGATCGCCGCTCCCTCGATGTGATCGTACTCCCGGACGGCGTCGACCAGTGCCAGCGAGGCCGCGTCAGTCCGGCGGTCGGCGTAGTTTTCGTCCAGTCGCATCACGTAACTTTCCGTCTCCTCGTCCCACAGCTGGTCGAGCCCGCCGAACACCGTCTCGGCCGCCTCACGAGCCCGCTCGCGGATCGGCTTTCGGAGTGGGGCTCGTGCGACCGCCGACAACGCCTCGATGTACCTGGCTGCGGTGTGGGTGAACTGACCGACAGCGTCCTCCCAGACGTTCTGGCAGGGTGCCGGGAGGCCGTCGTCGATATTCCGGGTGAGCGCATCGACCGCATCGACGACTGTCTCCCGGACCTCGACGGTCAACTCGTCGTCGAGTTCGCCGTGGCGCTCCCGGAGCAACGTCGCCAGGAACGCCGTGACCGACGCCGTCTGGTCGGCCTGATACTCCAGGGAGTCGTCGTTGTGCTCGACGTTCGCGTTGGCCCATCCCGGCGCGAGCGAGCCGTCGACCGCCCACACGCGGTGGGGCCAGGTGCCGTCGGGCAACTGCTGGCGACAGTGAAAGGCGGCGCTGCGCTCGACGGCCCCGGTCACGTCGAGGCCGAGCCGGTCGCCCGCCGCCAGCAGGTGGGTCGCGATCTCGGCGTCGTCGCGGAACCAGACGTAGCCGTACCCGCCGGAATTGGCGAAGAAGGGGTCGAACTCGGGCGCGGCGATGTGGCCACCGGATCGTGCCTCGAGCAGGTCCAGCACGCGCATATCCGTCCGGACGAGATCCGACCGGGGGACCGACTGCGGGACGGTCACGACGGTTCGGTCCCGCGCCGCCGCTCGCAAGCTGTCCGCACTGTCGTGTTCCAGCGCACAGGTCCGCAAGTCAGCGAGTGCCGTTCCGCGATCGATCTCGTCGTGGTCGGACAACTGACTCACCAGCGTCGTCCGGGATCCCCGTCCGACCTCCTCCAGGGGCGCGCTCACCAGGAAGTCGCCACTGAGTCGCGTCTGGTCGTAGGCCCGCGTGACCGACCCGCGGGGGAACTCGACGGGCGCGTCGTCGACGATCTCCTCGAATTGTTCGGGACGCTGGCCGCGCACCGAGTCCAGCCCGGTCGAGGCCGCTAGGTAGTCGTGCTCCCGGCGGTGGTACACTTCCAAGGCCTGGGTGCCGTCGGGCCCGCCGTCGTTGTGAATCAGCGCGCCGACACCGCCTTCCTTGCCCTCGGGGGCCAGCGTGATGAACGCCACCAGCCGGGCCTGGGCGGGGATCGAGCCCCGCAGTTCGACGTGCGTGACGTGGGCGCGCCCCAGCGTCAGGTCGTACTGGTGGATGGTGTAGGACCCGGCGTCGTACTCCGTCTCGACGAGGCGCGTATCACGATAGTAGTGCTGGCGGATCGTCTCGAGGTCGGCAAACCACGTGATCCCGTCGGGCGTTTCGATCCCGAGGCGCGACCGGTCGACGCCGTACAGCCCCGACAGTGGCGACGAGTAATCCCGCACCGAACCGTCCGGCCGGACGTGGACCAGACGGTCTTCGTACCCCGAGAACGCCCCCCTGGCCGTTCTACTCTCTTCAGGAAAGCGCTCGTCACGAGACCGCTTGAACTCGTTGAGCGCTGTCGTCAGCCGCATGCCTTCCCCAAACGGGTGTGAGCGGATAAACCCATTCCCTGCCGAAAAGATCGCGTCGATTCACTGGTGAACCCATCGCGTGTGGCTACTGGCCGGTGGATCCACCGCGAGGGAGCTACCCCTTGATCGTCTCCGACTCGGCCGGCACGACGAGAACGTTGTCGACCCGCAGTCCCCCCTCGCCAGTTCCGACAGCCTTCCCGGACACTGCGTCGGTCGTCCCGGTCGCTATCGGTAGTTCGACTGTCGCCGTCTCCGGCCCGAAGTTCAGGACGACGACGACGGCATCGTCGCCACGAACGCGTCCGAACGCGACGACACGGTCGGCCGCACCCGACTGAACGGTCCACTCGATGCGATGGAGTGTCGCGGCCGATTCCAGCGCCGTCACGTCGCGACGCGCCGCCGCGAGCTGTCGGACGTGCGCCTGGAGGTCCTCGTCGGCGTGTTCCCACGCGAGGTCGTCGCGCTTGCCGCGCTGGCCGAACTCCTGGCCGGCGTACACCAGTGGGGACCCCGGCAGCGTGAACAGCGCGCCCGTGGCGGCACGGGCGGCCGCACGACCACATTCGACAAGATAGCGCGTCTCGTCGTGGTTCTCCGCGTACAGCATGAACCCGGCATGTGGCGGAAAGCCGATCGCTGCGCGTTCGTCGACAGCATCGAGCACTTCCGCGGCCGGCGCGCCGTTGCCCACCCGACGCAGCGCCGCGTACGTGGTCGAGTCGAAGTGCATGTCGAAACACCCGCCCTGGAAGTCCGGAATGTACGGGATCGTCTCGTCGAGTAGCAGGAACTCGCTGTCGATGGCTTTCGCCCGGTCGTGGACCTCCCGCCAGAAGTTGTTCGGCACGGCCCACGCCATGTCGATCCGGAAGCCGTCGACCAGTGGGGCCCACTGATCGATCGCGTCGAGGAGGTGTCGCCGGACCGGCAGGTGCGTGAAGTCGAAGTTCGCGATGTGCTCCCACTCGAAGTACGTCTCGGGCTCGCCGGGGCCGCGCCACTCGTACCACTCGTGGTACTCGCTGTCCGGATCGGCGACGGCCGCCTGGAAGTGCGGATGGGTTCGCGCGGAGTGATTGCACACGAGGTCGAACAGGACGTTCATCCCGCGGTCGTGGGCGGCCGCGATGAGGCGCTCGTAATCGGCCCGTGACCCAAGATCCTCGGCGATCGAGAAGAAGTCCGTGATGTTGTACCCGTGGGGCGCGTGGTCGTTCTCCAGGACCGGCGTCAGCCAGAGGGTATCCACTCCGAGGGACTCGATGTAGTCCAGCCGGTCGACGATCGCGTCGAAGGCCGAGCGCTCGGTTTCCCCCTCGCCCGCAGCCGCTCCATCGCCACCGCTCCGCTGATCACCTGCCTGGCCCGCGAAGGTCCGGACGTAGATCTCGTAGATGATCGTGTCCTCGGCCCACGCGGGTGGCTCGTAGATGTGACTGGCAGTCACGCTCCCATCCGTGACTGCCGACCCGGTCGGGTCCTCCCGCGCGAACTCGACGGCGTCCGGGACGCTGTAGCCTCGATCCCCGACCGAGACGGCGTGCACCCGTAGTCTGTCGTCGATCGCCGAGAGCGGAACCCGGAGCTCGGTCTCATCGATGGTCACCGCCTCGCGGTCGACATTGTCCCGGTCGTCGAGCAGAAATTCGACGGCCAGGTCGGCCGACGTCTCCGGTCCGTCGGGATGCGGGAGCGGATCGGCCCGGACGACGGCTTCGTCCCCCTCGATCGCGGGTTCGAGGGTGAGCCGGGGTCGGCCCCCGTCACCGGTTACGGCGTCGGCGCGAGCACTGCCCGATCGACCGCCCGATCCGGATCCCCCGCTCTCGAATCCACTCTCGCCCGCCGAAACGCCCGATGCCCCGGAGACGCCGCCCGTCGAGGGGGTCAGTTCCGACGCGAACGCGCGAACGGTGAGGTCGTGGCCGCCGTCGGGGGCCGCGAGGTGAACGACGTAGGTTCCCGCGACGTCGGGTTCGAGATGCTCGACGGGGTCGTCGCCGACGGTCGCTGTCGATCCGTCCGGTCGGGCGGTCACGTCCCACGCGTAGGTCGCTTCCGGGTCCGGATCGCGGGGGGCGAGTTCGATTGCTTCGCCGACGGCGACGAAGTGGGGTGGGCCGGGGTGATGCATTCGTATCTAGAGCGTCGGTGACCGGTGCCTTTGTCCTTGTGGTGTTGACATATTTTCCGCGCCCCCTCGTCAGAACGCTTAAGGCCGAACTCGCCGGACCTGTGGGTATGTCTCAGGGTGCTCGCGGCGGTGGGCCGCCGATCAACGTCACCACCGAGTTCGAGGACGGCCGAACGGTGGTCACGGTCACCGGGAACCGGAACGTGGCAGTCGTCGTCAATTCCGTGTCGGGCGAACGCGTCTATCTGCCCCCCGAGGAGGGCGAACACGACGGCGAGCCCAGCCCGTATCGGCCAACCGGGGACAGCGACAGTGCGACCGCGGGGAGCAGCGGCGACAGCCCCTACGAAGGGATTCAGGACGACAGTCCATACGGATCACGCCGCCAGCCTGACGTCGCACTCGGAGTCAACCCGACGGCCGACGGGTTTCGGGTGGTCCACCCCGAACCCGCCGATGACGTTCGGATTCTGCGATAGAAGCCTCGAGACGCGTCCTCACTCCGCAAGGAGCTCGTGGTAGAACGCGACGTGCTCGTCGGCGACCGTGTCCCACGTTCGTTCCTCGTAATCTGGGAGCGGGCCGGCGTCGAGCGCTTGCCTGATACCGTTCGCGATCGATTTCGAGTCCGGTTCAACCTCGACGATACACCCCTCGGGCAGGACCTCGGCCGCCCCCGACTCGCAGGCGACGACGCGGGTTCCGACCGACAGTGACTCGACGATCGTGATGCCAAAGGGCTCCGAGAGCGACGGCGAGACGAACAGATCCGCGCTCTCGTAGTAATCGCCGAGTTCGCTCTCGGGCACGTATCCGACGAACTTGACCATCTCCTCGACGCCCAGAATATCGACGAACCGCCGCAAGCGGTCGGTCAGGTGGCCGGTGCCGCCGACGACGAGCGTCACCTCTCCTGGCTCGAACCGATCCATGGCGTAGACGAGGTGTTCGATTCCCTTCTGGTGAGTGTGCCGGCCGACGAAAAACAGCATGGCTCCATCAATGTCGAGTTCGGCTTTGACATCCCGGCCGGTCGTCTCGACCGCGGAGAAGCCGTTGTAGATCACCCGCGAATCGCCGTTGTACTGCTCGCGAACTGACTGGCGGACGAGTTCACTCACGGCGATGAGGTGGTCAGCCCCCTCGACGATGCGTTGCTCGGTCTGGCGTTCGCGATCGGGTGGGTTCCGGTTGCGATCGCTCGTCAGCGAGTGAAACGTCGTCACCCACGTACAGTCGTGGCTCCGACAGGCGCGCGACCCCGGCCCGTAGCCGAACCAGTCGTGGGTGTGAACGATGTCGGCGTCGGCTGCCCGGTCGGCGAACTCGCCCGCGAGCCGGTTGATGCGGTCCGCGACGTCACCCTCGCCCGTCGGCACGCCGTAGATCCCGTCGCGATCCGGTGCGTATTCGGCTGGCAATACCAGTTCGATCTCGATGTCGTCGCGGGGTTCGAACTGCTCGAACAGTTCCCCGACAGCTGTATCGAGACCGCCACTCACGTTCGGCGGGAATCCCCAGCCGAGCATCAGCACCTTCGGTACCATCTGGTGCGTTCTTGTGAATGGATTTACTTACCTGTTGGCTCCGTTCTCCCGAGAGTGTCAGACAATGTTGCCCGTTGGCGGCAAACGCACTGTCTCTTCCCGCGCAAGGAACTTATCCCACCCGTGAAAAGAGTCCCGCATGTCCTTCGACCGGCAAAGCGGCGTTTTCCTGCATCTCACCTCGCTGCCCAGCCCGCACGGGATCGGCGACCTCGGTGACGGCGCGCGGACGTTTTTGGACTTCCTGGAGCGTGCCGAGCAATCGCTGTGGCAGTTCTGTCCCGTCACGCCGACCCGTGGCGTCCACGGCCACTCGCCGTACGCCTCTCCCTCGGCGTTCGCCGGCAACCCGCTCCTCGTCGACCTGACCGCCCTCGTCGAACGGGGATGGCTCGACGAGGAAACACTCGAGAACCCGCCGGGCGACCCACGTACAGTCCAGTACGACACTGTGACTGATTTCAAGCGTGAACGTCTCAGCGCGGCCTTCGACGGGTTCGAGGCGAGCGCCGAGGCGGACGACCGGGCGGCCTTCGAGGCGTTCCGTGAGCGCGAAGCCACGTGGCTCAGGGACTATACCCTGTTCACCGCGCTGAAAGCGGCCTACGACGGGGTGCCCTGGCCCGAGTGGCCGGCCGACCTCGCCGGACGCGACCCTCCGGCACTCGAGGCCGCGCGGGAGACCCATGCCGAGGCGATCCGGTATCACGCGTTCGTCCAGTGGCTCTTCGACGAGCAGTGGCGCGCGCTGCGGGCGGCGGCCGACGAGCGTGGTATCTCACTCGTCGGCGACCTCCCGATCTACGTCGCCTGGGACTCGGCGGACGTCTGGGCGAACCCCGAGGCCTTCGAACTCGACGACGAGGGGGGGCCGACCGCGGTCGCGGGTGTCCCGCCGAATCCCGGCGACGATGGTCAGCGCTGGGGCAACCCGGTCTACGACTGGGAGACGCTCCGGGCCGAGGACTATGGCTGGTGGCGCGACCGGCTGGACCGACTGCTCTCGCTGGTTGATATCGCCCGCATCGACCACTTCAAGGCCTTCGACGAGTACTGGGCCATCCCGGCCGACGCCGACGACCCTGCCGCCGGCGAGTGGCGACCCGGACCCGGCGCGGACTTCTTCGAGACGATCCGGGCCGAACTCGGGGAGTTGCCGTTCGTCGTCGAGGATCTGGGCTTTCTCGACGAGAGCATGGTTGCACTCCGGGATCGCTTCGAGTTTCCGGGGATGCGCGTCCCGCAGTACGCCGACTGGTGTCGGGAGGGCCACCGCTACAAACCGACGGTCTATCCGGACCACTGCGTCGGCTACACGTCGACGCACGACACGGACACTGCGGTGGGATTCTACGAGAAGCTCTCGGCCGAGCAACGCGATTGCCTCGAATACGCGCTGGCGACCGACGGGGATTCGATCGCCTGGGATCTGATCGAGGCCGTCTGGCACTCCGACGCGGCCCTGGCGATGACGACAGTGCCGGATCTGCTCGAACGCGGGAGCGATGCCCGACTGAACCAGCCGGGTACCGGCGAGGGCAATTGGACCTGGCGGGTGACTGCCGACGAACTCGACGCGGACACCGCTGATCGGCTGGCAGCAGTCACGCGCGCGTCCCTCCGGTAGCCCCCGATCGATTTCCGTCGCGCGATCACTCGGAGTCGCGATGTTGTTCCCACACCCAGGGGTCCGGTGGCGTCTGCGTGAGTGAGGTGTGGGCCCCGATCTGGGCGTTCGAGAGGTTGACGTCTTCGAGTTCGGTCTCCTGGTCGATGAGCGAGGAGACGATCCGGCACCGATCGAGTGTCGCGTCCGGGAAGACGACCGACCGTTCGAGCTTCGAGTCGACCACCGTCGCGCCGTCCATGACGTGGACGTTCTCGCCGAGGTCCGATCCCTCGACCGTCGCGTCGGGATGGACGAGCGTCCCGCCGTCGAGGTACCACGAGACGGCATCGAGGTACCCGTCGGGGGTCCCGATGTCGAACCAGGCTCCCTCGAAGGGGAAGGCGTACACCGGTTCGCGGTCGATGAGCCACTGGATGAACCAGCCGGGTTCGTCAGGGTTGTTCTCGCCGGTGAGGTACGTATCGAAGAGCCCGATCGTCTCCGCGGGGAAGGCATAGCACGCGATGGAGACGAGCGTGCTCGCCGGATCGTCGGGTTTCTCCTGGAACTCGACAACCCGGTCGTCGTCGACATCGATCACGCCGTACTGCGTTGCACTCTCCAGGTCGCCGACATCGTAGGCGGCGATCGTCGGGCCGTTGTTGGCCTCGAAGGCGTCGATGAACGCCGAGATGTCGAAGCTGATCAGGTTGTCGCCCGCGATCACCAGCGTATCGCTGTCGATCCCCTCGCGCTCGACGAGTTCGCCCAGCGCGCCGACGACGCCGAACTTCTCGTCCTCCGCCCGGGCCTCCTCGACCGAGACGCGTGGCTTCTCGAAGGGCGAGTCGGCCAGGTGGTTGCGGAACTCGTCGGCGAACTCCTCGTTGGTCGAGACGTAGACGTCCTCGATCCGGTCGTCGGCTTCGAGTTCGCGGAAGATGCGATCGATGACTGTCGTGTCACCGATCGGGAGGAACATCTTCGGCCGATTGCGGGTGATCGGCCACAGTCGCGTCGCGAACCCACCAGCCAGTACAACAGCGTCCATATCGTGACACACAATATCAACCTACTTCTGTGTGCCGGTGACCGCAACGTTTGTTCGCGTGTCGAGTCCGGCCTACGCTTCGAACGCGAAGCGCTCGGTATCGACGATGTCATCGGCCGCATGGCCGACCATGAGATCGAATTCGCCGGGTTCGGCGGCCCACGCTTCCTCGGCAGTCCAGAACGCCAGGTCGCTCTCCTCGATCTCGACCGTGACGGTCGCTGATTCGCCCGGTTCGAGATCCACTGTCTCGAAGGCGATCAGTTCTTTCTCCGGCCGTGACCGACTGCCGACGAGGTCATGGACGTACCACTGGACAACGTCACGCCCCGCGACATCGCCGGTGTTCTCGACGGTGACGCTCGCTTCGAGCGTCGCACCGGGCACGAGGGTGTCCGTCGACAGCGAGAGGTCGCTATAGGCAAAGTCGGTGTAGCTCTCGCCGTGGCCGAAGGCGTACAGCGGTTCGTTGGGCACGTCGAGATATGCCGAGACGTACTCCTCCTCGCGTTCGGCCTGGTCCGCCGGTCGGCCCGTCGGCAGTCGGTCGTGAGCGACCGGGATCTGGCCCTCGGTGTAGGGGACACTCATCGGCAGGTGACCACCGGGGGAGGTGTCGCCGGCGAGCACTCGGGCGACCGCCGGGCCTGCTTCGGTGCCCGGATGCCAGATGTCCAGAATGACCGGGAGGTGCTCGTCGAGCCACTCGACCGCCAGCGGGCGGCCGTTCATCAGCAGCGCGACCACCGGCGTTCCGGTGTCGTGGAGGGCTTCCAGCAGCCGACGCTGCTCGTCGGGCAGATCGACGTGCGCCCGACTCGCAGCCTCGCCGGTCATGTCTGCTGGCTCGCCGACGACGCACACGACCACGTCCGACGCCTCGGCGACTTCGCGGGCGTCAGCCAGCGTTTCGTCGGTCACCTCGCCCGGCAGGTCGTAGCCAGCCGCGTAGGGAACGCCGTCGAAGTGATCGTCCAGTCCCGCGCGGATCGTGGTCACGTCCTCGGGATCGCCGCCCCACGCCCACGCGCCGAGGGTGTCCTCGTCGCTGTCGGCCAGTGCACCGACGACTCCGACCTCAGCGTCGTCCTCGAGCGGGAGGACGCCCTCGTTTTTCAGCAGGACGAACGATCGTTCGGCGACCTCCCGGGCAGTCTCGCGTTGTTCGTCCGTGCGAGTGACGGCTTCACGCCGATCCTCGTCGAAGTACTGATACGGGTCCTCGAAGAGACCGAGGAGGCCTTTCATCCAGAGGACGCGCGCGACGGCGTCGTCGAGTCGCGACTCGGGCACCTCGCCGTCGCGGACGAGCTCGGGCAGCTCCTCGAGCAGGACTTCACTCACCATGTCGACGTCCGACCCGGCCAGCATGGCGCGTTTGGCGGCCTCGCGTTCGTCCGCCGCGACACCGTGTGGCATTTGCTCACCGAAGGAGTCCCAATCGGACACCATTGCGCCCTCGAATCCCCACTCGCCCTTGAGGACGCCCGAGACCAGACTCTCGTTACCGCTCGCAGGGATTCGCTCGATGGTATTGAACGCGTTCATGACCGTCGCGACGCCCGTCTCGACCGCGGCTTCGAACGGCGGGAGATGCCTGTCTCGGAGCGCCGTCTCGGAGACGTTGACGGTGTTGTAGTCCCGCCCGGCCTCGCTCGCGCCGTACCCGGCGAAGTGCTTCGCGCAGGCGAGCATTGTGTCGGTATCAGCGAGATCATCGCCCTGGAATCCCCGGACGCGCGCCCGGGCGAACGCACTCCCGAGGACGGGGGACTCGCCCGACCCTTCCATGACCCGGCCCCACCGTGGGTCCCGGGAGACGTCGACCATCGGGGCGAACGTCCAGTGGTGGCCGTCGGCGCTGGCTTCCGTCGCGGCGACGCGTTCCGCTCGCTCGGCGAGGTCCGGTTCCCAACTGGCTGCCTGGCCCAGCGGCGTCGGGAACACCGTCCGGTAGCCATGGATGACGTCGAAAGCCATCACCAGCGGGATGCCGAGTCTGGATTCCTCGACGGCGATCTCCTGGAGGTGCCGCTTTGCATCGAGTCCCTGTGCATTGAGTACGGATCCGACCTCCCCATCGGCGATCGCCGTTTCGAGATCGTCGGTGTCGTCTTCCGACCCCGTGACAAAACTGACCGACCGCTGGTTTAGCTGCCCGACTTTTTCCTCGATGGTCATCGCTGCGAGCAGTTCCTCGACTCGCTCGGCAATAGCCTCGCGTCGCTGCTCGTCCACGTATTCGGTGAGCGCCGTGTTGCTGACTCCTGTCATTGTTCGAACGCACTCGACCGAGCTATTTCAATCTTTGTAGAACAATTTCATCCATCCCGAATCGCATGTCGAAACCATTCAGCGCCCGGCTGGCCGGCCGTCATTCGAAAGACGGCCCGTGCCGCGAGCAGGGCGATCGCAATTTCGAGGCCGCCGACCGCGACGAACGCCGGGAGATAGCCAAAGACGCCGGAAACGACGCCACCGAGGAGGAAGCCGGTCAGCATGCCTAGACTGCCAAAGACGTTGAACCCGCCCATGGCCGCGCCGCGTTCGCTCGCCGGAACGAGGTCAGTCACGAGCGCCATCGTTGCCGGTGAGACCGCCGCGCCACAGATGCCGACGACGACCATGAGGAGCGCGGCGAGTGCGTACACCGGGGCGAGCCCGACAGCGATAATCGCCACTCCGTAACAGAGCGATCCGGCGACGACGGGCACGAACCGGCCGATCCGATCCGAGAGGTTCCCCATCGGGTACTGGAGCGCGGCGAACGGGAGGAAAAACAGCGCGAGTGTCACCCCGGCCAGTGCGGGCCCAACGTCGAAGGCGTCACGGAAGTACGCTACGCCGGCCAGCGCGAAGAAGCCGGCTGTCAGGCGGTCGATGTACCCGAACGCGTAGGGGACGAGCAGTGCTGGACGGGTACGGATGCGAGCGAAGACGGTCTCGAGGGCTAGCCCACCGCCGACGCCCCGGTCCGGGACCGTCGCTGCCAGCAGTGCCGCCCCTGCGAGGACAACTGCCCCGGCGTAGAGTGGGGCGAGCGGATCCAGCGTCGCGAGTCCCCCGCCGACGATCGAGCCAAGCGCCGCGCCGAAGCCGATCGCCGTCCCCGCTGCTCCCATGTTTCTGCCGTGCCCTCCGGCGAGATCCATCAGCTTCGTGATCGACAACGAGAACGCCCCGATCGTGAACCCGCCGCCGATCACCCGTAGCACGAGCACCACGTCGAAGCTACCGCCGAGACCTGGTACCGCCGCGACGGCGAGGTAACTCACCGCTCCACCGGCCGCCCCGGCGACGACCAGTGGCGTCCGTCGACCGAGTGCGTCACTGAGCAATCCCCAGAGGACGGCCATCCCGACGAAGGCTCCGAACTCCGCAACGAGAAACCAGGTTCCGGCGAGGAGGTGGTCGCCGCCACCCAGTGCGATCACGGTGTCTTCGAGGCCAGGGTAGAGCAGTACCTGCGAGACCAGCACTGCCCAGACGACCACCGCGAGCCGCGTCCGCTCGGTCATGGGTCCGGACACGTGTCCATCCCCAATCGCCGCTCGCACACCTGTGAGAATCTGTCTCCGACCATCGTTTCGGTCCGCTCGACCAACGACCGCATTACCCGCATCGACGGGCCCGATAGCCTTCAATGATCGGCCCGGTTCCGGCTACTGCTCACCACCGGCTCAGTCGCCACTGTCCCGATCCGGACGACGGACGTCGATGTTTCGCTACAGCGAGACTGGATCGTGCCACTCGGCGTCCGGGATCGGCGGATCGCGGTCGCTGTAGTACTTCCGACCGATCGCGCCCTCGCTTACCGACGAGAGGACCGTCTGGCGTGCCTCCTCTCGGGTCCGGAGTTCCCCGGCGTTACACCGCCCGATCGCCTCCGCGACCGTCTCCTCGCCGACCTGGAACGTGATCACGCGGTCGCCACAGGTCTCGACGACGTCCGCACAGTCTGTCGGATACGAGATGTCCTCGAGGGCCCGTTCGATATTGAGGTACATCACAGTCGAGTTGCTCTGACGTGTTCATTGACACCATGCCCCTATATTTTGGGATTTTATATTCGATATTGACATGTGCCCGAGATTGCTCGTTTGCCGGACGCGTAAGTTATTATCCATCCCCGAGAGCTATCATGGAGAGATGACTGCTGAAATAGGCGATGTTGACGGGGTGCGGCGGGGAGACGACACGCGGATTCACCTCGCGTCCTGGGGTGACCGGTTTTTCGCGTGGCTGATCGACATCCTTCTCGTCGGGGCCGTGATCTCGACGCTCGGCGACATCGCCGGCGTCTACTCCCTCTCCGTCGGTGACGTCTCGATGACACTCCCTCTCCTGAGCGTCAACGGCCTCGGCTTCTGGCTCTACTGGACCGTCCTGGAAGGCTACGGCGGGCAATCCGCCGGGAAACTTGTCATGAACATCGCCGTGACTGACGAGCGCGGTGAGGACATCGACTACGTGACAGCGGCCATCCAGGCCTTCGGAAAAGCGTTCCTCCTCCCACTCGACGTCCTGATCGGCTGGCTCGCGATGGGCGGCGAGTACGTCCGCGTGTTCAACAAGCTCTCGCGGACGATCGTGATCGAGCGTGGCGAAAGCGAACCCACGGGCGTCGAGTACGTCACGCCGGAGTGAGGGATTCGCGGGATTCGAACCGTCTGAAAGCTCGCTCCGCTCGCTTTCCCTGATTCGAATCATCGTAGATACGTCTCGCTCACGAGTTTGTTCGCGAGAAAGTAGTCCTGGGAGGATTCGAACCTCCGTCGTAGCCCCCAGAAGGCTACATGATTGGCCACTACACCACAGGACTTCATCCGAGTATATCCGGTTGTCGTACTTGAGTTTTGCGAACCGTGTCTCCCCCCGACAGTCCGGAACACATCACGTCCCGGCGGCCGACATGTCCGGCACTTCGACGTGTTCTTTTCGATGGCAGTTTGCACAGAGAACGATACATCTCGACACTTCCTCGCGGATCTCCGCTTCGGGGGCCGAATCCGAGATCAGTTTACCGACCGAAGCCGTCTTGCCCTCGGGATCGGAGTGGTGGAACTGCAGACAGACCGGATCACCCTCTGAACATCGTTGACAGCCCGTGCGACGACGGTACTCGACGGTCCATTGTTGCAGTCGTTCGCGTTTGGTCCGTGGCGGGGCCGTCTCCTCACGGACGACGGCCGCCTGTCGATTGTGTCGTTTCTTATGACAGTTCGCACAGAGCACTTCACAGCCGTCGATCTCCGTTTCCAACCGATCGGTCGAATACCCATGCGTGACCATGTCGGTGATCGCCATCTCCTTGTCGTCGTTCGGGTGATGGAAATCCAGGCACGCCGGGTCTGATTCCCCACACTCCGAGCAGCCCCGTTCCGCCTTTCGATCGTTCACCCACGCCCGGAGCCGCTGCCGTCGTTCGAGCGTCCGTTCAGTGTTGTGATCGGCGTGCCTGTAGTGCCAGCGCTGGTCCTGCGTCAGTGCTTCCCAGCCCGTGCCGTCCGGAAGGTCGACGTCCTCGGGTTTCGGCGCGACTCTCGACCCTGTAGACGGGTTCGTTTCGAGTCCAGCACGTCGTTTCGCCTCGTTCCACCCACCGACGACCCGAAGGATCGTCGACGCCGACGGCGTCAGTCCGAGCGTCTCGTACTCGACTTTCGTCGGCGAGGCGTCGAGTTCCTCCGCGGCGTCCTGCAGAGCGTCGAGGCACTCTTCTTCGGTCGTCACGCCAACCGCTGGCTCCGTCCCGATATGTAAAGGTACTGACGACCCGATTCGACGGAACCCGATCTCACGTGGCCGATGATCGGGTCCGCTCACGCCCTCGGTCGGGTGAATGATTTATGCCGTGATTGTCAAATACTGGATCACCATGGACCATCCGAACGAAGAACTGATGCGGACGGCAATCTCGCTCGGTACCGATCCAGAGGCCGTCGGTGCGCTGCTCGTCAAGAACGGCGATATCGTCGCCAGCGGTACCGGCGCGATCTTCGAACGGCCCGACGCGACCGCTCACTCGGAGATCGAAGTGATCCGTGAGGCGTGCCAACGACTCGACTCCGAACGGCTGGACGGCTGCTGGCTGTACTCGACCCACGAACCGTGTCCGATGTGTACGGCTGCGTGTTGCTGGGCCCGTATCGAGGGCGTCGTCTACGCTCTGACGGACGAGGACATGCCTGCTGACTGGGGGACGATTTTCTCCGCCGTGTCCGCACGCGAGATTCGTGACAGCTGTGAGCATCGGCCGGAACTCCATGACGGATTCATGCACGCGGAAGCGACTCGGCTTCTTCACTGACGCAGGGTGGAACACTCGATTGAGCCACTGACGATTTCGGTGTGCAAAGCCGAAATGGGCTTGTTACGCCCCCTCCTACGAAACAATGTGGATCAGGAGACCATCATCGTGGAACTCGACGTCACCTCGCCGCAGGTCGTGCTCGGCCCAACGCTCGCGAGCGACCTCGACGTCACCGTCTACGCGGAACGATTGCCGGTCTCTCACGAGGGGACGACCTGGTTTCAGGTGACAGTCCTGGCTGCCGACTTCGACGCGTTCGAGGACGCGCTCGCCGCGGACCCGACTGTCGCCGACAGCGAGGTGTTCGCGGCGTACGGCGACCGGCGGACGTACCGGCTCACGATCGCCCCCGACGTCCCCGTGATGACCGAACACGTCGCCAGCTTCGGCGACGAACTGCTTGACCTCCGTTCGACCGCGGACGGCTGGCGCGTCCGCATTCGGACGACCGACCGCGCCTCGATCCGCGAATTTCTGGCGTTCTGTGCCGAGCAGGACATTGACTGCCGACTCGCTCGGGTCTTCGAAGCGAGCGATCCGGTCGGCGAAATCGCGATGCCCGTCGAACGCGACGCTTTCGAGCTTCTGGCCACGGCCTTCGAGGCGGGCTACTTCGAAGTCCCCCGGGCAACCTCCCTTGCCGACCTCGCCGAGCACTTCGACGTCTCCGAATCGACGATGTCGGTCCGACTCCGGCGGGCGCTCGGTCACGTCGTCGGGAGTCTTGTCGCCGACGTGCCTTCCGACTCCGCGGAAACCGAGTGAGTGCCGACAGCCCTGCGGACTGCCTTATGTTGCTTATAAAGTCTGGAGCAGTTCGACGGAGTCGGTATCAGGTGGTGTCTCCTACCATCTTTCGGCATGAAACGGAATGCACCTGTCGACACTGGCGACGGCCGACACGAACCCACCGACCTTCGGTTGACTGTCGACATCGCCGGTCGGCGACTCGTCTACGCGGAAAGCGACCTCGAGACGATCGGGTTCAGCGCGAACGAGCTATAACGAGACGTCTTCGAGTGATTCGGATTCGGCGGCGATCTCCTCGTTGAACGCCGCGACGAAACCGGGGAAGTTCGGGGCGTGAGCGCGCAGGTCATGCGCCGAGGGGGGTTGATACTGTGAGAGGAGATAGATCCCGCCTTCGCCGCCGACCCGCAGGTAACTGGTCCGGCCGTCCTCCCACTTGAGTTCCCACCGCGAGCCCCCGGAGCCGGAACTACCGCGTCTCGATCCACCGGAGCCACCGTTGTCTGTCACGCGTGCCGAAAACGTCCCGTAGTCGCCGCCCTCGTAGCGCTGGAGCTGGCGCGCCATAGCGTCGGTCGCCTCGCGCATCTGGCCGAGGATCCGTTCGCGTTCCGCGACCACGCTATCGACCGGTTCGATGGCGGGGAAGTCGCTGTTCACGTCGTCGAGCACGCCCGCGAGCGAGCGAACGTGCTCGTTGAACGCCGCCACGAACGCGTCGTAATCCGCCATCGCCGTTGCGAGGGCGTCCGGATCGGGCGGTTGCTGGGTCGAGACGACGTAGACGTCCGCCCCCCGACCGTCGAAGCGGAGGTACTGGACGTCGCCGGCCTCGTATTTGAGTGTCCAGGTCCCCGCCTCCGTCTCGAAGTCCGCCTGGCCGTAGTCGCCGCCCTGCAGCCGGGCGAGTTCGCGGGCGATCCGGCCGGCGTGTTCGGTGACTTCGGCGACCACCTCGTCGCGGCGCTCGGCGGCGGCCTCGGTCCCGCCGATCTCGCTGTCCAGGCCAGTCGTCATTGCCACTGGAGAGGAACTCAGAGCGGATAACGCCACCGAGTCCGATGCTGTCGATCGCGGAACCGACACCTACTTTCCGGTCTGCGTCTCAGGAGGGAACATGTACGTTGGACGATTCGTCGTCGTAGCCCCGGAGGTCGGCGCGTATCGCGTCTCCTCCCGCTCGTTTCCCAACCGCAAGGCCGTCGATCGCGACGGGACGATCACCGTCGCGCCGACGGCAGACGCCCCCGAGACGGACAACCCCTACATCTCCTACAACGCGGTCCGGCTGACCGACCGCGGTGCGGTGATCGGCAACGGCAGCCACGTCGATCCCATCGCCGAGAAACTCGCGCTCGGCACGCCGGCCCGGGACGCGCTGGCCGAGCCCCTGAAAGCGCTGGACTTCGAGAAGGACGACTACGACACGCCCCGGATCGCCGGCATCGTCGGCGTTAGCGAGGACGATCCAACTGCCGGCGAGGCCGGCGCAGCCATCGGGATCGTCCGTCGTGACGCGCTGGTGGTTGAGGCCGTCGAGGAGCCGACGCTCGTGGCGACCTACGAGCGCGACGACCCGGTCCCGTTCGACCTCGGCGCGAATGACGCCGCGGGCGCGGCGCGAGAACTCTACGATCACGAGTTCGAACACGCTGTGTGTGCGGCCGGCGTCTCCGGGTCGGCGGGCGACTACGAGACGGCGATCGTCAACGAGTAAGTAGCAGTCGACTGCCTTCTGTTCTCAGTCGCTCGGGACGACGTTCGCGCCCACCTCGCGGTCCCGGACGAAATGGACGACCGCGTAGACGAACGGCGTGTCGAACACCGCGACGCCGATCTTGACGAGGTACTGGCCGACGATCAACCCGGCGGCGTCACCCAGTGGTATCCCCTTGAAGAGGATGAAGGCGACGGTGATGAAGATGACCGTGTCGACGAACTGGCTCGTCGCCGTCGACCCGACGTTGCGCAGCCACAGGAGTCGGCCGTCGGTGCGGTCCCGAAGCCAGTGGAACGTGAAGACGTCGAGGTTCTGGCTGACGAGGTAGGCGAGCATGCTCCCGGCGACGACGCCCGTACTCGATCCCAGCACGCTGGCGAACGGTGACTGGTCGACGGGCGAGCCGACAAAGATGGGTGCTTCGATCGCGAGCCATACCAGCCCAAGCAGGACGAAGTTCATCGCGAAGGCGACGTTGACCAGCTTGGTCGCCTCGCTGCGGCCGTAGAGTTCGGCATAACAGTCCGAGGCGAAAAAGGTCACCGCGTAGGCGAAGGCGGCCGCCGGGACGATCAGCGTTGACCCGGCCAGCGGGAGCGAGAACGGGATATCGATGCCGACGAGTTTGCTCGCGGTCACCTGTGAGGTGATCAGCGCCGTCACGAAGACCGCGATCAGCCCGAGGCGAGCCAGCGGCAACGGCGTCGCAGACCGTTCAGCGCTCATCGGTCTGCCTCCCCTGGCGCTCGTCGATCTCGTCGAGTAGATCCAGCGTCTTCCGGATCGAGGCCCGGATCGCCTCCGACCGGTTGACGAACTTCCCCTCCTCGCCGACGTGATCGTCGAGATCCGCCAGGAGTTCCTGGGGCACTTCGACGCTTATCTTGGGCATACTGGGGACTTCTCTCAAGAATACTTTAGCCTCGCGGTTCGCTCGCGACACTCGTCACTCAGATATCTATTTACCCGCCGCAGTCGTAGGTCTCCTATGGCAACGATTCTCGTGTGTTACGGCACCAGCGAGGGCCAGACCGAGACGATCGCCGAACGGATCGGCGACCGGCTCACCGAACGTGGCCACCGCGCCCCGGTCCGGAACGTGGCCGAGAACGACCTCGACCCGACCGGCTACGATGCCGTCGTGATCGGGTCGTCGATCCACATGGGGAGTCACCAGTCAAGCATCGAGGGGTTCGTCCGCGAAAACCGCGAGGCGCTCGCCGGTCGTCCGACGGGGTTCTTCCAGGTGTCGCTATCATCCGCCACCGACGACCCGGACCGGCGTGCCGAGGCCGCGGGCTACGTTGAGGACTTCGAGGACTCGACGGCGTTTCATCCGGACCGCGTCGGCCTGTTCGGCGGCGCATTGCGGTACTCGAAGTACGGGTTCCTCAAGCGGTTGTTGATGAAGCAGATCGCAAAGCGGGCAACGGGGGATACGGACACCTCGCGGGACTACGAGTACACTGACTGGGACGAGGTTGAGGCCTTCGCCGAGGACTTCGCTGCGTTCGTGGAGGGACGCCTCGGCGAAGCCCCGCCGCGGACCGAGTGAGCGGTCGCCCGCGAACCGGGGGTGTTGGCGACCGTGAGTTTGATACGAGAACCGACAGTATCTACTGACAGAGCGGCCACGTTTCAGGTAGACAGATGGTCGAACCACTCCTCGTCGTCGGGATCGTCATCACCGCGTTCGTCGCGTACAACATCGGCGGCGCGACGACCGGTCCAGCCTTCGGGCCGGCAGTCGGCGCGGGGGCGATCGGCAAGGTCGGCGCGGCCGCGCTGATGTCCGTCAGTTTCTTCGTCGGCGCGTGGACGATCGGCCGGGAGGTCGTCGACACGCTCGGGACGGAACTCGTCACCGATCCGACGATCTTCAGCCTGCCGGTCAGTATCGCTGTCCTGTTTTTCATCGGCGGGGCGCTGTTGATCGGCAACCTCTCGGGTGCGCCCGCCTCGACGTCGATGACTGCCGTCGGCGCGATCGCGGGGCTCGGCATCGCCTCCGGGACGCTCGATCTCACCGTCGTGGGTGAGATCGTCTCCTGGTGGATCGTCTCACCGGTAATCGGCTTCTGGATCTCCGCGGTCATCGGCCGATACTTCTATACGCACCTGCGGCGACTCATCGCGATCGACCAGTCCGAGGGACCACTGTTGACGCTCGACCGTGAGGGTGGGCTCCCCCGACCCGCTCCCGGCCCGAACACGTCCCGTCGTGAGATCGTCGGGACTGTCGTTCTCGTCGCGATCGGGTGTCTGATGGCCTTCAGTTCCGGGACGAGCAACATCGCCAACGCGATCGCGCCGCTGGTGGGTTCGAACGAACTCAAGATGAACCCCGCTATCCTTCTCGGCTGTGCGGCCGTCGCCGTCGGGGCCTTTACGATCGCTCGCCGGACCATGGAGACGCTCGGCAACGACATCACCGATCTGCCGCTGACCGCGGCGATCGTCGTCGCTGTCGTCAGCTCGACGATCGTGATCGCGCTATCGGCCGCCGGCGTCCCGGCGAGTTTCGTCGTGATCGCGACGGTGAACATCGTGGGCCTCGGATGGGGGCGGGCGACCCGAGTCGTCAAGATCGAGGACGCCGTCGTCGGCGACGAAACCCCACCGGTGTCTGTCGGGGCGCTGGCTGCGGACGACGATGCCCCGACGGTGGGGAAACCGGAACTGATCGAGGACGAACACGACCCGGAGCCGATCGGCGACGAACCCGCTCAGGAACCGCCCGCCCAGTCGAACCTCTTCGACCCGTCGACGACTGCTCGTGTCCTCCTCATGCAGAACCTCGTCCCCATGCTCGCCACTATCGCGTCGTTTGCGACCTTTGAATTACTGTTCGTCGTCTGAGTGCTCCCCGTTTGTACGTTGTCAGCAGTCGGCGTGATTCGTCCCGCTGCCATGGACCGCTCGATCGGAGCGGTTCGGGCTCGCCCGCCGGCTAGGTCGTCGCCGGCGTCAGCGGCCCCTTCCGTCTGCCGCCGAGCGTATACAGCCAGAGGATGCCAAGGCCAAGGAGGTACGCCAGTGCGGCCGGAATGGCGACCATCAAAAGCGAGAACATCCCGCCGGGCGTCACGACTGCTGCCAGGGCGAAAAACGCCAACACGACCACGCGCCACCCGGAGCGCATGCGCTCGTAGGAGACGAGGCCACCACGGTAGAACAACAGCATTGTGATGGGGATTTCGGCGAGCAGGCCGATCCCGACAGTGGTGAACACCAGCAGCCACCCGAAGGTATTGACCCGATACCGGACGACCATGTGGGCGTTGATCGCGTCCGAAGCCAGCCACGACATGACGGCTGGCGCGACGAAGCTGTATCCGATGTAACTCCCCACGCTGATGCCGACCACGAGCGATCCGCCCCAGACGAGCAACGTCCGTCGGTCACCGGCGGCCCACCCGCGCTCTTTCAGGGCCGGCCAGACGTAATACAGCACCAGCGGAAGCACGGCGACGACGGCGAGCAACGCGCTCACCTTGATCTCGAACACGAGATGCTCGACGGGGTGGAGGACGGCGATATCCCCCTGATCGATCTTGTCAGCCGGCAGTCGGCGCAGGAAGTCGCGTCGGATGTCACCGATCCCGCCCGAGTAGAGGTACATGAACGATCCCGCGAGCACGGCCATGAAGACCGCGACGAGTCTGAACGCCTTCGACGTGAGCGATTCGAGGATGAACCGCAGGTCATACATGTAGCCGCCGATGTCGTCTTCGGTCGTTTCCTCCTCGGTGAAGGCGTCGACGACACCGGTCGCCGTCTCCGAGACGACGCCCGAATCGCCTTCTTCGCCCCCCTCGGCTGTCGCGTCTTGTCGGTTTTGAGCCCGCTCGTTCGCCTCGTCGTACCGGTCGAGGATGAGTTCCGCTTTGTCCGTGTTCCCGTTCCCGATCGCCTCGTTGACGTGGGCCATCGCTTCGTGTTCTTCGAGTGCTTCGAACGCCTCCGGCGGTGCGGCTTCGATACCGGCCTTATCGAGGTTCCCGATGTCGATCGCGGACGGATCGCCCATCGTCGCCATCGCCAGACCTGCTTCCTGTTGTACCTGACTGGCGACCAAGCGAAACCCGACGATAGCGACTGCCATCACGGCGACGACACCGGCAACCAGTGCTGCCGCCTGGGACTCGGGTAGCCCCAGGGCCGCCCCGATGGTCGGTACTGGTCCAAGATCGCCGGGAGCCATCGAGAGTCCCTCGTTGATCGCTCCCACGCCGCCGGCACTGAAGAAGCCGTAGACGACGGCGAAAGCTGTGATCGCTGTCCCGGCGAGGACGTTCCACCGTGCACGGAGCGTTTCACTCACGTCGACTTGCCCGCGTGAACGCTTTGCACCGACGACGAGTTTCGTAATCTGTAGACTGACGGCGTAGAGGCCGACAAGCGGCGTCGCCCACATCAGCTGCGTGATCGGGTCCGGCGGGGTGAACACCGCACCCCCCGCATACAGGCCGAAGATGGCGTGCTTCCATTTGTCACGGAACGTCTCGTATGGCACGATGTCGGCGTACGCGAGCGTACTCATGACGAGCGGCAACTGGGATGCGATCCCGAACGACAGCGAGAGCAACAGGATGAACTCGACCCACTTGACGATGTGATACGTCGGGACGAACCCGGCGTTGATCGCGTTTGACGCCAGGAAGCGGAACATGATCGGGAAGAAGACGGAATAGGCGTAGGCGATGCCGCCGACGAACAGCGCGAGCATAGCGACGACCAAAAACACCATCTTCCAGCGGGCGATCGGAGCCTGTGGCAACCAGTTGCGTCGTCTGAGTGCGTCACGCGAGAAATACAGAAACAGCGGGACCGATAGGATCGCACCGACGATAAGTCCGATCTTCACCTGCAAGAGAATGACGTCGAACGGCGAGACGGTAACGACGTTGGTTCCCTCCCGAACCTCTTCGCTCATGCCCGCAAACATATCGGTCTTGAGCCGATCCCAGACGAACGACTGCAGTATCCAGATCGTCCCCACGAGGCCGAGAACGAACGCGATAAACACCTTCTGGAGATCCTGCTGTGCAGACCGAAGCATCGCTCCCAGCGTCTCTCGACCACTCGCGAGTGTGCGACGTGTGCCGTCGTCGAGCGCTCCGGACATCTTCGTTCGGAGGAGTAACGAACTCGCCGTTATCAATTTATTCATCGACGTATCGGCTTGCCCGTGGGGAGGGGCTACCCGGACGCGAAAAGAAGGCTTACAACAAGAGGGTGCAAACCCGACGAAACGATGACCGACGGCGACGGTCCCGACGACTCCGAGGATCCATCCGAGAACGGACGCGACAGCCCCGACTCGGCGAGGGACGACGCCGTCGATTCTCCCGGGACGGCCGACGGATCCGATGATTCGACTCTCGATCGGGACGAGTCAGCCGAACCCGATGACGAAGCCGGGGTCGAAGATCGTTCCGGTGGGACAGACGACGAGACGGATGCCGACCCCGAGACGGACGACGCCACGGAGGACGATTCAGGGGCAGACGACGAGGACGGTGACGGTACGGGTGCGGAGTCAGCGGACGGCAACGGCACGATCAACTCGATGGAGCCGGTTCGGACGGCGGACGAACCACCTGATCAGGAGCCGCCACGCCCCACCTTCGAGTCCGATCCGACCGAACCGGTCGATGACAACAAGGCACCGGATGACGAGGAGATGCCGCTGGCCGATCACATCGAGGAGATGGTGCGTCGTCTCGGCGTCGTGCTGGTGTTGATGGCCGGTGTGAGTGCCGTCGTCTTTCCTTTCGGCGAGCAGATCATCAACACAATCTGGTATTCCTTCTTGCCGGGAACCTTCGAGCAATGCCCGACGACGGGGACGGTCGTGACACCCGCGGGCGTGACGATCAAGCCGGCCTGTCCACGCGTCTACAATCCGGTCGCGACGATCCTGGCGCGGTTCAAGGTCGCGACGCTTGCCGGGTTCGTCGTCGCGCTCCCTGCCTTCGTCTACGAGACGTACCTGTTCATGCGCCCCGGGCTGTTCCCCCGCGAGCGCCGATACTATCTCGCCGCCGTGCCGACGAGTCTTATACTCGCCACGGTTGGACTGGCCTTTTCGTACATCCTGGTCCTCCCCGCGATCTTCACGTACTTCCTGTACTACTCCGAGAGCGCGGCGGACATCGCCTTCGCCCTCACCGAGACGTTCGATCTGATGGTCCTGATGATGGGCTTTTTCGCGGCCATCTTCCAGATTCCGCTGTTCATCATGCTCGCGATCATGATGGGCGTGACTTCGAGGCAGTGGCTGGCTGACCGTCGACTCCTGTTCTGGGCGGCCTTCGGCGGGATCGCGTTCATTTTCAACCCCGATCCGACCGGGATGGCCCCGTTCATCGTCGCCGCCACGATGATCGCGCTGTTCGAGGGGACACTCCTCCTGCTGTCCTGGACTGGGTCCGATGGAATCCTCCCTTCCCCCGAAAGCATCGCGGCTCGCCGGCCCTACGCCTGGCTCCTCGCTCTCGTCACCGGCTATCTCGCCAGCGACGCCCCGCTTCCGGCGGGGTATTACGAGCAACTGCCCGGCGTGGTCAGTGGCTTCATCGAGAGCAACGGCCTGCTCGGCATGACGCCGGTCGTCGTCGGCGGCGCGCTCATCGCGACCTACGAACTGCTGGTGTTTCTGGCGATCCGGCTGCTGTCGATGGGGCGGCTCAAGCAGGTGCTGTTCACGGGCCGTGTGTCGCTGTTCCGACTCCGCGCGCCGGTCTGGATTCTCTCGCTGACGATCGGATACTTCGCGAGCCCGGAGCCGTTCCTGCTGGATCGCGCGAACGAGATCGCGCTCGCGCCGGTCGAGGCCGCAGCACTGGCCGGCGGGCTGATCGTCGCTTTCGAAGTGACGCTTGCTATCTGGCGGTATGTTCGGCCGGAACAAGGCCAGCGATTGCCCCTCGATCGATGATCGATTGCAGTCGGTTGGCCAACCGTCACGCAACTGTCAGACGATTGCGAGCGATGTTTCCGCGTCCCGGTCAGGCCAGTTACCGTGTGAACTGACCGAAATACTCTTATACTACAATTGACTACATTTGATTACAATATGCCGGTCCTCCTCAACGATCACGATTCCGACCTTACCCTTCGGCCAGGGACCACGAAGTCGGATATCGTCGCGTACCTCTATCGAAACCCCGAGTGGGGATATTCGCCGAAGGACATCACGGAAGCCCTCGACATCCCGCGAGGGACCGCCACGACGACACTCAAACGGCTGTACGACGACGATTACGTCGGGAAAACCGACGACGGCTACTACCACGCCCTGGGCGAACGAGATGACATTCGACGGTATGTCTCTAGCCTTGAGCAGGCACATCGACTGTTCGGTCACCACCGCGATGCGGACGCCACGCCGGAAGCGCCCGAGAAACAGATCGCTGCAGATCGTACTGACGAGAAAACCGATGCCGAACTTGCGGCGTTGGAAGACGAGATCGGCGATCACGATGAATAGAACGAGTATCGGCCCGCAGGAGAGTTGCATCCTAGCGGCCTGCGGGAGACGCTTTCCGGTCAACCGGTCGGCTTCCAGATCAACGACTCGGAGATGCGGAACTGGGAGCAAGCCCGTGGCATCCCCGCCGACGCCGACCAGCACCCGGATGTCGAAAACAGTGTCAAAGTCGTCGCGCAATGCTTCCAAGGCACAGACATTCCCAACAGGCAAGACGCGGAAATAGTATCGAACACGACGGCAACGGTCGAACTCGGTGACGGCGAACCAACCCGGGTCGTCACCGAGATCCCGGAACGGAACGGACTGTCCCGAGAAAACAAGTCAAGGTTCAAATGCCTGTACGGATTCGCTCAGAACACGGGTATTGATCTTTTACCGGTTCACAACTCCTGGCGTGGCACCAACGCTGCAGGATGGAGTGACGACGTACCGCTTCAAGGAACAATCATCGAAGGAATCCCCGCCGAATCACCAACAGACTACGGCGGACTAATCAACTTCAATCCGGGCACACCGCTCAACACGGAAGAAAACGAACTTGACCAATACACCTCCAGCACCAACACCGACATCTTCACCGACTTCCCCGCCGAAACAGGAGGGTTGAATCCAATAAGGAGAAATCCAAGAGTATTCTGTAAAACGTTTACTGATAGCTGTTAAGGAGGAAGATTAGGAGGGTGAAGGAGCCATTCCGGCTCCCGTCTCCCACTCCTCCAAATCGCCGACGTCGTACAGGAATTCGGCTTCTTCTATGTCGTCAACTTGCTCAATGTTGGCACCGACTCTCAGGTACTCATCATCTTCAAGAGCGTGTTCATATTCCTGGACGCCCTGTCTGGCTTTCTCATACTCCTCGTTGATGTGGTCGAGGAACTCCCAACCGTCAAACTCTTCAAACTCTCTTTCGAGGAGTTCAAAGCCTGCATCAGTGAATCCTATTTCAAAGTTTTCAGATGCAATAAAGTCGTCGTGGTTGATGAGGTCTATTGTATCTCCGTAAATCACCTGATGCAGGTTTTCATGCCAGCCTTCCCAATCTTTTGAGCCCCATTCCGGATGATCTGTATCGAAAGCACTCTTATCAAAGTATGATCTTGTAGCAGTTCCGCTGTCATCGAAGTAGCTGTCTTCGGGTACGTTTTGGATCATGTTGTTTTTGTCGGTGACGTTGGCTTGGGGGCTGAATGCGTCGAATTGTTTTTGTTCGTCTTCTTGTGTTTGGTAGAGGAGTTGTGTCCAGTCGCCGGGGCCGCCGTTGTAGAATCGGGTGTGGTTGCCGCGGAAGTTGTCTTCGTTGGTCCAGTCGAGTTCTGTTAGTGCGATGTAGTTGATTGCGTCTGCGGCGGCGTCTCTGTCTCCTGTTATTTTTGAGACTTGGACGGCGAGTTCTGTGAGTTGTTCTGTTCTGGTGTCGTATGACTGGATTTCTTCCAAGTCGATTCGTCTGATTGTTGAGCTCGTGCTTTCTGGTTTGGATTCTTCCAGTCTCTGTGCGTGGATGTCTCCGGCGTTGATTTGTGATGGTTCGTAGTCGTGGACAGGGACTGTTTCCTCCGGAGTTGTAGTATTGTCTGGTGTTGTAGTATTTTCTGGAGTGGTTGTATTGTCAGGGGTTGTAGTGTTTTCCGGAGTTGTCGTGTTGTCTGGAGTGGTTGTGTTTTCTGGTGTGGTTTCGTTCCTGACTGTGGTTGTTCCGTTCGGTGTTTCGACTTCAACTTCTGTTTCGTTCGGCTGGTGCTCGGTGTAGGTGTGGACCGGCGTGCCGATTGCTGTGTCGGTGTTTGCTGGTTCGTCGTCGCCGCTACTCGAACAACCAGCGACGGCCCCTGTGACAGAAGCGCCGAGCGAAATCAGGACGTGACGGCGCGATATCATACTCGTATGCTCTTGAGACTGGTACTTGATTCTACTGGTCGATTCGGATTTTCCGTCCAACTTAGACCGAAGATATCCCACGCGCCAGACGGCATCTCGTGACTGCCGTCCAACAACTGATCGTCAGCAGTAGACCACTCGCTCGAAATCCACACGTAGCGACCGATCAGTCGTCTTCGCTCGCCGGGCTCACACTTCCCGTCCGATACCCCTCCAGGTCGAGCGTGACGTGCTCGAATCCCAGATCGCCGATGTGTTCGCGCGCCGCGGCGACGAACTCCGGATCGAGCGCCGCCTCGAGTTCCTCCTCGCCGACCTCGATCCGGGCGATGCCGTCGTGATCGCGGACGCGGAACTGCTCGAAGCCCCAGGTCCGGAGGACACGTTCGGCCTGTTCGATCCGCGTGAGTTTCTCCTCGGTGACTTCCAGCCCGGTCGGGATCCGCGAGGAGAGACACGCCATCGACGGCTTCTCGGCGACCGAGAGGTCGTAGTGGTCGGCGATCTCCCGGACTTCTTCCTTCGTGATATCGTGTTCGAGCAGCGGTGAGGTCGCGTCGAGTTCCTCGACGGCCTGCAATCCGGGGCGGTGTCCCTCGCCGGGGTCGGCGGCGTTCGTCCCGTCACAGACCGTCTCGATGTCGAGTTCCTTCGCCCGGTCGTACATCGCGGAGAGGCGCATCGACCGGCAGTGATAGCACCGATCGCCGTCGTTTTCGATGAACGCCTCGCTTTCGAGTTCGGAGAACTCGACGATATCGTGGCGGATGCCGATCTCCTCGGCGACACGCTTGGCCTCCTGCAGTTCGGCCTCGGGGAGCGTCTCGCTTCTGGCCGTACAGGCGACCGCGTCCGCGCCCAGTGCGTCTTCGGCGATCGCGGCGACGACGCTCGAATCGACCCCGCCCGAAAATGCCACGAGGACGCCGTCGCGCTCGGCCAGATCGGCGCGGGCCGCCGCGAGTTTGTCCTCGACGGACCGCTGGGTGGATTCCATTACGCCGCGGTACGGAATGGACGCGCAAAAGCCCGTTGTCCCGCGGCGGGGTGGTGTTTAGTTGAGCGAGCGCGGTTGGAAACAGCCAGAAAGCCCCGAGTGGCTCCGGTCGAGGCCCTCGCTGTCTCCGGAAATCGAAGATTTCCGGGATGACGAGACGGACTTCGTCCGTCTCGAACCACGCTCCTCACTGCGTTGTCTCCGGAAATCAGAGATTTCCGGGATGACGAAAGAGCTTCGCTCTTTCGAACCACGGTGTCCGCTCACGGGCCGTGGGCCCGTTCGCGCGTGCCGAGGCGGCTCTGCCGCCTCGCGCCTAGCGTCGGCCGTCTTCCCGGAGCCACTCGCCCCTTTCAGTCCCGCCCAGGCCGGCTGATCAACCGGCATCGGGCGGGACTGAAAGGGGCCGCGCTCGCAGCGACCCCCGGCGTCCGCGGCTCTGCCGCGTGGCTCGGGAGAGCGAAGCTCTCCCGGTGACGTAAGCACCCACCGGAGCGCAGCGAGCGCGAGACGCGAACAGAGTGAGCGTCTCAGTCCGCTCGAACGGCGAACGGAGTGAGCCGTGAGAGTCGCGGCAGCTGAGAGCGGGGGGACTTTCTGGCTGTTGCCAGCGACCCCTACTACACGACACACTACCCAGGGCGGGGCGACGGGACAGCCTCCGGCCACGAAACTGCCGGGAGCCGAACGATTACCCCGCGCCGTCCCCGCCTTCCACTATGGACCTCTCGATCGTCGATCTCTCTCCGGTCCCCGAGGGCGGCACCGCGACCGATGCCTACGCGAACACCGTCACCGCCGCGAAACAGGCCGAGGAACTCGGCTACTCGCGGGTCTGGGTGGCCGAACACCACGCAATGGGCGACACCCTCGCCGGAACGACGCCAGAGGTGCTGCTTGGCCATCTCGCGGCAGAAACCGACTCGATCCGGCTCGGCTCGGGAGCCGTCCTGCTCAACCACTACAGCCCCTACAAGGTCGCCGAGGTTTTCGGCACGCTCGATGGACTCGCGCCGGGCCGCATCGACGCCGGACTGGGCCGAGCGAACGGCTCGCCGGCTGCCGATCGCGCCCTCGGGACCGAGCGTCGTGTCGAGAACCCCGACGCCGAGCACCGCGAGAAGATCGAGTCCGTCGTCGCCCACCTCTACGACGCTTTTCCCGACGACCACGCCTACAGCGACCTGGCGATCCCTCGCTCCGGCGAGGAGCCGCCGGTCCCGTGGGTGCTCGGATCGAGCCCGTCCAGTGCGAAAGTCGCCGGGCAACTCGGCTTGCGCTACTGTTTCGCGGCGTTCATCCGCCCCGGGTTCGTGACCCAGGCCTTCGAGACCTACCGCGAGCATTTCGAGCCCGCCGACAGCGACGGCGGCATCGACGAACCGGAAGGGATGGTCGCCGTCAACGCCATCGCCGCCGAGACCGACGCGGAAGCGGCGCGCAAGCGGGCGGTGGCCGAGGCGTCCTTCCAGCGGATGGCACGCGGCGTCGTCGGCTCGACGCCCTCAATTGAGGAAGCGATCGACGAACTCGACGGTGTGCCCGACCCGACGCCGGCCACGCTCGAGGCGGGGGAGTGGCCGCGGACCATCTCGGGGAGTCCCGAGACGCTCGCGGGACTGCTCGAGCAACTCGCCGACAGGGTCGGCGTCGATGAGATGATGATCCAGCAGGTCGTCGCCGACCACGACGACGCGCTACGCTCGCACGAACTGCTGGCCGAGGGCGTCGGGATCGCCCCGTGTTGACCGGTGAGAGTGGCCAGCGAACGGGGTGGGTCGCCAGTTGCTGGTGAAGCAAGTTTTCGGCCGAAGCGATATTTAAAGGAGTTCTGACGCGTACCGTGACCAATGGCGTCTGACGACGAAGTTGCCCGGAAAGCCTTCGAGAAGGCAGCCACGATCATGCTCGTGCTGGACATCGAGGGAACGATCCAGCGCATCAACGACCGCGGGTGTGCGGTCCTCGGGTACGATCGCGACGAACTGCTCGGTTCGGACTGGTTCGAGACCGTCGTCCCCGAGGAGAGTGACGTGGGTCTGCCGGCGGTTCTCGACGGCCTCAGAGACGACGACGAGTTCGACGTCCACGAGAACACGGTCCGGACCGTGGACGGCGAGATCCGACGCATCAAGTGGCACGTCACCGGGCTTCGCGACGACGCCGGCGAGGTCACGCACCTGCTCGTCTCCGGGTCGGACGTCACCGAGCGGGCCGAAACCGAGCGACGCCTCCGCCGGTACGAACAGACCGTCGAGAGTTCGACCAATCAACTCGCAGTCGTCGACCGGGAGTACACCTACGAGTTGGCCAACCGAAACTACCGGCGATTCCACGGCCTGGGCGAGGAGATCCCGGCTGAACTGACGATCGCGGACGTCTACGGGACCGAAACCTTCGAAGCGATCAAGCCCGCTGTCGACCGGGCGCTGGCCGGCGAATCGCTGGCCTACGAGATCACGCGTCCCGGCCCGGACGGCGACGATCGCACGTTCGACGTCCGGTACTTCCCGCTCGTGGCTGACGACGACACGGTGGAGGGTGCCGTCGCCGCGTTGCGGGAGGTCACCGAACAGCGGGCACGCGAGCGCGAGCGTCGGGAAACCAGAGACACCTTCGAAGGCCTGTTCCACGGGATCAACGACGCCGTTTTCGTTCACGATTTCGACGGTCAGTTTCTCGCCGTCAACGAGACAGCCCGTGAGCGGCTCGGATACGACGAGGGTGAACTGCTCGGTATGACTCCCCATGATATCACTGCCGGCCAGCTGACGGGCCAGATCAGTGAAGCGGTCGAGACGATCCGGGACGAGGGTGAGTTGACATTCGAGACCGTCCACCTCACGACGTCCGGCGAGCAAATCCCGGTCGAGATCACGTCGAGTCTGGTGTCGTACTTCGGCGAGGAGGCCGTCTTGAGCGTCGCCAGGGACATCACTGCTCGGAAGGAGCGGGAACGACAGCTCGAACTGGAGGTTGACCGACTCGCGGAGTTCGCCGGCGTCATCTCTCATGACCTCCGAAATCCGCTGAACGTCGCCCAGAGCCGAATCACGCTGGCGGCTGAGGAGTGTGGCGACGACCACGAGCACATCGCCCCTGTCGTCAACGCATTGGATCGCATGGAGTCGATCATCGAGGACACGCTCATGCTCGCCCGGCAAGGCGAGACCGTCGGCGAGACCGAAGCGGTCGCCATCGCGGACCTCGTCGGGCAGTGCTGGGACGCGGTGACGACGGGGGAGACAACCCTCGAGATCGCCGACAAGTTCTCCCTGCGAGCTGACCGCGACCGTCTCCAGCACGTTTTCGAGAACCTCTTCCGGAATGCCGTGGAACATGCTTCCAGGACCCCTCACTCGTCTTCGACTCCCAGAGATGCGATCGAGCGCGCTGGCGAGGCCGTGACGATCAGCGTCGGTCGGCTCGGGGACGACGGTTTCTACGTCGAAGACGACGGCCCCGGAATTCCCGCGGCCGATCACGAGACTGTTTTCGAGCCCGGGTTCTCGATCCAGGACGAGGGAACGGGCTTTGGGTTGACCATCGTCCGTCAGATCGCCGAGGCCCATGGGTGGACCGTTGACGTGACAGACGGGGCGGCCGGTGGCGCGCGCTTTGAGTTCACTGGTGTCGACATTGTCGAATGACCGGACCGGTGGTCCCGTTCGAGTGATTCCGCGGGCTGATCTGGGATGTCGAGCACACAGCGGCAAGTCAACGCGATACTGGAGAGACTCTGCTTCTCGATATTGTCACAGCCACCCACAACAGGTAAATGGTCAGCCGCCGAACGTATGGGTACAATGGAACCAAACGTCGGGTCACTGGATCGAACCGTCCGCATTGCGATCGGTATCGTCCTCGGGATCGTCGGAGCTGCCGTCTTCGCCGGCCCGCTGTCCAGTCTGGGAACGATCGTCGGCGCGATCGCGCTGGTCGCCGGGGCTGTCATGCTCGGGACGGGGCTGACCCGCCAGTGCATGCTCTACCGGCCGCTTGGCATCGACACCTGCGAACGATAGTTCCCGGCGGACACAGAACTATCGGACGAGCCGTGGCCGGAATCGAGACCGGTGTTCTCCATCACTACTTGGGGAGTGACTGGGCGATCGGGCAGGACGTGAGGTTTTTTCTCACGGGGCGTCGAGACATCGATAGATGGACCTGACGGCGATCCCCGGCGTCGGCGAGAAGACCGCGGCGTCGCTTGCCGAACTCGACGATCCAGCGGCGGCGATCGAGAACGGCGACGTCGCGGCCGTCGCTCGGGCCCCCGGCATCAGTCAGGGTCGTGCCGCCCGGATCGTCCGCGCGGCGATCCGCGAGCGCCACGGCGACGCGGGCGAGTTCCTGGCGACGCCGCGCGCCCGGGAAGTGTACCGGGACGTTCTGGAACTGCTCGAAGCACGCACCGTCACCGACTACGCCGCCGCCCGCCTGGAGACGCTGTACCCCAGCGCCAGCGATTCTCGGATCGCCGAAGTCCGCCAACTCAGCGAGCGGGCGATCGAACGCGATCCCGACGAGACCGTCCTCGAGGCGCTCGAAGACGTCGAACCGCTGGAGCGGCCTGGCGACGTTCGTGTTCGGGACCGGTGTCTCGCGACGACCGACGGCGAGACCTACGCCAGCGCCCGTGAGGCGATCCCCGAGATGAGCGTCGAAGTCGTCGAGGACAGCCGCGATCTGGCGGAACTCGCCCGCGGATACGCGACGGTCGTCGCACTGGACGATTCCTTCGCCGGCGTCGACGTCGAGGGTGACGTCCGCGTCGAACCCGACGCCCTCGAGGATCCGGCCTCGGTCGTGCCCGAGCGCCCGATTGCCTTTTTCGCGCACAACCGCGACCGCATCCTCGCGGCGATTTCCGTCCACCGGGCAGCCGACTTCGATCCGCCGTGCGACCTCGACGCGCTCGAAGCCGCGCTGGACCGACTCGACGCGGAGGGGACGCCGACCGGTGACGACGAACTAACGCGATTGCAGGCTGCCGTCAACGACCTCGACGCCGCCGTGAGCGAGGCCGAATCGGTCGCCAACGACCGCCTCCGGGAAGCGATCGAAGCGCAGGATGTCACCATCGAGGGGGCGGACCTGCTCTCGCTCGTCGAGCGGGGCGCTGGCGTCGACGAGGTGCTCTCCCGGGAACTGGCCGACGAGTACGACGACGCCGTCGAAGCGGCCCGCGAGCACGTGATCGACACACTCGACCTGCGGGACGTAGCTGACATCACGAAGCGGGCGTTCCCGGACGAACCCACGTTTCCCGTCGAGCGCGAGGAGAGCGTCGTCTCCCGACTCCGGGAGGAGCTCACGACGGCCCGGGACCGCCGGGCCGAACGGCTCAAAACCGAGCTGGCCGACGAACTGGCGTCGATGCGAGAGCCGGCCGAGGATCTCGTCGATACCGCGCTCGAACTGGACGTCGAACTCGCCATCGCCCGCTTGGCTGCCGATTTCGACGCGACGATGCCGGCACTCGACGGCGACGGGATCACGATCGAGGGGGGTCGGTCGCCGCTGCTCGACGTGGACTTCGTTGACGTCGAACCAGTCGACTATGAGGTCAGCGGTGTTCGCCTCCTCTCGGGGGTGAACAGCGGCGGGAAGACCTCGACGCTGGACCTGCTCGCGCTGATTGTCATCCTCGCGCACATGGGGCTACCGGTGCCCGCAGACCGGGCCCGAGTCGGGCGGATCGACGCGCTGCACTACCACGCCAAGACCCAGGGCACGCTGGACGCGGGGGCCTTCGAGAGCACGCTCCGATCGTTCGGCGAGTTGGTTACTGACGCCGCGAACGAGGGTGAGACACTCGTGCTGGTCGACGAGCTGGAGAGCATCACCGAACCCGGCGCGAGCGCGAAGATCATGGCCGGGATTCTGGAGGCGCTGGCCGAACGCGACCAGACGGCCGTGTTCGTCTCCCACCTCGCCCGGGAGATCCGCGAGACGGCCGATCAGGACATCGGTGTCGACGGCATCCAGGCACTCGGCCTCGAAGACGGCGAGTTACAGGTCGACCGGACGCCCCGGAAGGACACGCTGGCGCGCTCGACGCCCGAGTTGATCGTCGAAAAACTCGCCGACGGCGACGATCGCGAGGACGGCGAGGGGAACTTCTACGGACGATTGCTCGAGAAGTTCGAGTAGCGCGCCCATCAGTCGGTCCCGTTCAGCGCGGGACGGCCCGCGTCGCGGCCGCTTTGAACGTCGCGACGACGGAACTGCCGGCCGCCAGTTCGAGGTGCTCGACGCTGGCGAGAGTCACGACGACCCGCAGGGTCACCTCCTCGCTGACCGCGACTGAGACGTGGGCGATCGCCTCGCCGCGCTCGACATCGGTCACGGTCCCCCGGAAGCGATTGCGGGCGCTGGTGTCCGCGGCGGGCGGGGCCGTGTCGGGCCGATGGAGCGTGATCGTGTCGGCCCGGAACAGGACTTCGACGTCCGTCGCGTCCTCGAACAGCAGCGCGCGGACCATCCCTGCACCGGTCTCGATCGTGGCGAGTTCGCCGTCGCGCTCGCGGACGGTCCCCGAGAGGACGACCTCTTCGGTCCGGGCGGTCCCCTCGAGTGCGGCCTGCAGGCGGGCGAACCGCGCCAGGAGGTCCCGGGCGTCGTCCGTGAGTTCGCTGCCGCCGCCGTCGGCCCCGCCACGGCGGCGCTCGACCAGCGGGCCGACGGCCGACTCGAGGTCGGTCACGCGCTGGTGGGCCCGCGAATACGACCGTCCGAGGGCCTCGGCCGCGGCATTGAGCGACCGGTGATCCTCGATCGCCCGCAACAGCGCGGCGTCGTCGCCGTCGAAGGTGACCCCGCCGATCCGCAGGTGGGCGGAAAACCCCGCGTCCATGTCGGCGCCTAGCCCCGGGCCGGGCATAGAGGTTTCCACCGCCGGGCAACTATTGGGTTCGACACAACCGTTATGTCCGAGAAGACACATCGTCGTTATATCTCGAATGGAACAACGGAACGATCACCCGGGATCCGGGGGCCTGGAGCGGGTTTCGCGCCGCGGGTTCCTCGCGGGAGCGGCCACGCTGGGTGTGGGGACACTTGGAGGGTGTCTCGCCAGCAGCGCGAGCACGGTGTCGGTCCTCTCGGCGGGGAGTCTGGCGTCGGCTTTCGAGGAGCGGGTCGGGTCGACCTTCGAGGAAGCGACTGACTTCGGGTTCCAGGGGACGTACTACGGGTCCCGTGCAGTCATGCGACTGGTCGAGGACGGCCAGCGTCGCCCGGACGTGGTCGTCAGTGCCGACGCGGAACTGCTTCGTGAGCGACTCCAGCCGACACTCGCTGACTGGGACGTGGTCTTCGCGACGAACGCGCTCGTGATCGCGTACAACCCCGAGACCGACATCGGGGCCCGACTCGCCGACGGCGAACCCTGGCACGCGGTACTGGCCGCTGCGGACGGACGGATCGCACGGACCGATCCGGACCTGGATCCGCTCGGCTATCGGGCGATCCAGCTGTTCGACCTCGCCGAATCGTACTACGACGAGCCCGGACTGGCCGGGGCCCTCCGGGCCAACACCGTGATCGAGCCCGAGGAACCGCAACTACTCGCGGCCGTCGAGAGCGGCGAGCGGGCCGCCGCCGTCGCCTACCGAAACATGGCCCACGACTGGGACGTGCCAAGCGTCGAACTCCCGCCGGAGCTGAACTTCGCCGACCCCGGGCTGGCCGACCACTACGCCACCGCGACCTACACGACCGAGGACGGCACCTCGCTGCCCGGGCGGCCGATCCGATACAACGCGACCGTCCCGGCGAACGCCGAGCACCCCGAGGCGGGCCGGCGGTTCGTCCGGTTGCTCGCCGAGCGGCCGGCCCCTCTCCGGGAGTCGGGGCTGGTCGTGCCCGACGGCGTTCCGAAGGGGCACGGAGACGTGCCGGACGGGGTGCTACCGTGATCGGGACCGATTCGACGGTCCCGGAAAGCATCGAGCGGGAGGGACGGCCGTGAGCGCCACCGATCGGGGCCGGGAATCGGCCACCGGCGGCAACCGGACGCTCCCGACGCCGGGCGCGACCGGCCAGTGGACCATCGTCGCACTGCTGGGGGCCGTCCTCGTGGCGTACCTCCTGGGGCCGTTCGTCGCGTTCCTGTTGGAGCACGGACTTCCCGCCCCCGGCGCATTCGCCGATCCGGCGGTCCGGTCGGCGATCGTCACCTCGCTGGTGACCGCGCCGGTGGCGACGCTGCTGGCGACGGTCTTCGGCGTCCCGCTGGCGTACGTCCTCGCCCGGTACAGTTTCCGGGGCAAGCGACTCCTGGAAGCACTGGTCATCCTGCCGCTGGTGACGCCGCCGGTCGTCGGCGGCGTCGTGCTGGTGAGTGCCTTCGGCCGGCTGACGCCGATCGGGAGCGCCGCCGCGGCGCTCGGCCTCCCGCTGACGCAGGGCTACGCCGGGGTGGTCCTCGCCCAGACGTTCGTCGCCGCGCCGTTTCTCGTGGTGACCGCCCGCTCGGGGTTCGCGTCGGTCGATCGCGATCTGGAGCGGGCGGCCCGGAACCTCGGAAAGGGGCCGCTGGCGACGGTCTGGACGGTCTCGCTGCCGCTGGCACGGGGGAGCATCGTCGCCGGGATCGTCCTGACGTTCGCCCGCGCGCTGGGTGAGTTCGGCGCGACGATGCTGCTTGGCCATCCGCCCGAGACGATGCCGACGCGGATCTGGGTCGAGTTCGTCGCCGGCGGGACCGACGCGACGGTCCCGCTGGTGGTCGCGCTGCTGAGTGCCGGCGTGGCGGTCGTGCTCGTCCTTCGATTGCTGGGTACGTCCCTGGAGTTCTCGCCATGAGCCTGGCGCTGGCCGGCATCGAGGCGACCCGGAGGGACTTCTCGCTGGGCCCGCTCTCGCTTTCGGTCGAAGACGGCGTGACCGCGGTGCTCGGTCCCTCGGGCGCGGGGAAGTCCACGCTACTGGAAGTGATCGCCGGGTTCGAGACGCCGGAGTCGGGGACGGTCTCGTTGGCTGGAACCCGGATCGACGGACTGCCGCCGGAGGAGCGAAACGTCGGCATGGTCTTTCAGGACGCCGCGCTCTTCCCGCATCTCAGTGTCGCCGGGAACCTGCGATACGGCGCGCCCGAGGGGGCCGACATAGAGAGGACGGTCCGGACGCTGGGGATCGGCGACCTCCTGGATCGGGACCCGACGACGCTCTCGGGTGGGGAACGCCGGCGTGTCGCCCTGGCGCGGACACTGGTAACCGATCCGGACGCGCTGGTGCTCGACGAACCGCTCTCGAGCCTGGACGCACCGATCCGGCGGCGACTCCGCCTCGACCTCCGGGACATCCTGTCCGGTCTCGACGTTCCGGTCGTCTACGTCACCCACGATCAGGAGGAGGCCGCGGTCGTCGCCGATCGCGTCGCCGTGCTCTTCGACGGGACGATCCGCCAGGCGGGGCCCGTCGGGACCGTCTTCGACGACCCGGCGACGCCGACGGTCGCACGCTTTCTGGGAGTGGAGAACCTCCTCGAGGGGACCGTCCGCGAGCGTCGCGACGGTGAGGCGACGACGGCCGATGTCGGCGGGACGACGGTCGAGATCGGGGGGACGACACTGCGCGTGGCGGATAGAGTCGAAACTGGCATCGAGCAGGTGGTCGTCGGTTTCCGACCCACGGCGATCGAGTTCGCGAACGGGGCTAACGCCGAGAACACCCTCGATGTCGAGGTCGAGCGCGTGGTGCCGGGACGGGACGGCGCGACGGTCGTCCTCGCGGCCGACGGCCTCGGGCGACTCACGGCCAGGACCGCCGAACAGATCGCCACGGGCGACCGTCGCTCGATCGCGATCGACCCCACCGCGCTGCACATCTTCCCGGACGAGCCGAACCGATGTCCGTGATCGAAGGTGCGATCCCGTACCCGGGATCGCCCGCTCACTTCGAGCGGCCGGTGATCGTCACGGGCAGGTCGGCGTCGAGAACGACGGCCTGCGTGACGCTGCCGTACAGAAGCGAGCCGAACGGCGAGCGCTTGCGGCCGCCCAGGACGAGCTGGTCTGCGGGGAGTTCCTCGGCCACGTTCAGGATCTCCGAGGCGGGATCGCCGATCCGGGACTCGACCTCGTATTCGACGTCGGTCCCCTCGAGACGCTCGATCGCCGCCTCGCCGCCGGGGACGTCCGCCACCGTCTGCCCATCGGCGTCGGCCTCGTCGGCGAAGACGTACAGCACCGTCACGTCGACGGATTCGGCGGCATCAGGCAGGGCCTTGACGGTCTCGGCCTGGGCTGTTCCACGGGCGCGACTACTGTCGACCGGCATCAGTACCGTGTACATCAATCGACGAACTCGACCAGAAAGCGGAAATAATAATTGGAAGATAGCAATAGTTTCGATGTCGTTTGGGTTTCCTACCAGTAATTTGAAATAGAATTAGACGTATGTCGTATGTCTCCGTCAGAGAAAGCGGTCGTCCGCCCGGCGCTGCTCGACCGCGTCGTCGCTCGCAGCGATCCAGCCGTCGTCGACGCTGTCGGGCACGTCGAAGCGGCCGACGAGGGGTTTCACGTCGAGCAGCGGGGTCCCGTCGACCACGTCGATGCCCGAGACGTCGATGGTGGGGCCGTCGACGGCTTCGATCCGAACGACCGAGAGGCCAACGCTGTTGGGCCGTCGTGGGGCGCGCGTCGCGAAGAGGCCCCGCGGCCGATCGTCGAGGAACGGCTCGACGGACAGCGGCGCGTCCGCAGGTGATTCGTGGAAGTGATAGAGGAGGATGCAGTGCGAAAAGCCCCCGAGGTCCGCGAGGCCGTCGGCGTACCTTCCTTCGAGTTCGACTGTCCCGCGGGCATCGGACCCGGCCGGCTGGATCGGCATATCGACCGCCGACTCGAACGGCGAGTGGATCGTGCCGATCGGATCGAGCGCGAGTGCTTCGTCGGCCATGCCGATACAGGGGCCCGCCACGGCCATCAATTCGATGGGTTCCGACTCCGGCGGGCACCGCCCACGGTGACCACGATCAGAGATCCATCCCGCCGTTGACGTCGATGACCTCGCCGGTGATGAACGATGACCGCTCGCTCGCGAGGAAGGCGACGACGTCGGCGACTTCCTCGACGTCGCCGATCCGGCCGAGTGGGGTGTCTTCCTCGACCTGCTCGATGATCGACTCGGGCAGGTCGGTCACCATGCTCGTCTCGATGAACCCGGGGGCGACGCAGTTGGCCGTCGATCCCTCGCGGGCGAGTTCCTGGGCGAGCGTCCGGGTGAACCCGAAGATGCCGGCCTTGGCCGTCGCGTAGTTGGCCTGCCCAAGATTACCGCCCTTGGCGACGATGCTGGAGATGTTGATCAGGCGACCGCTCTCAGCGGCCGCGATGTCGTCGTAGAAGGTCTGGGTGCAGTGAAAGGCCCCGTCCAGGTGGACGTCGAGGACGGTGTCCCACTGCTCGTGACTCATCTCCTTGAAGAAGACGTCCTGATTGATGCCGGCGTTGTTGACCAGCACGTCGACTGTCCCGAAGGCGTCTTCGACGTCCTCGGCCATCGCTTGCACCTGTTCGGGTTCGGTCACGTCGGCTTTGACGGCGATCGCCGACCCACCGGCGTCTTCGATCGTCTCGACGACCTCACGGGCGGCCTCGCCGGAGCTTCGGTAGTTGACAGCGACCTTACAGCCTGCCTCGCCGAACCGTTCGGCGATTCCACGGCCGATCCCTCGTGATGCACCCGTCACGACACAGGTCTTCGGTTCCATACCTGCTTTCTGTCGGAGGGATTCAAAACAGTTCGGCGTGCCGCAAATTTGGCCAGCGGGCCCCGAATTGGCCACGCGACGCCTGCTTGACGATCATATTCCGCGTTCAATCCCGTGTGTCACTCCCCCGTGGGAGACCGTTACATTGATAGGGATATATCGTGAAGGTCGGTATGGTACACCATGTCTATGGGTGCGTACGACGACGAGGAACACGAGCGCCGTGAACGCAAGAACAGTTCGGTCGATGCGAGTTTCGACGACGACCGAACGGACTACCACGGCAGTGTCGATTACGACAGCGACGACTCGACCGAAGAACTGCTGGAGACGTTCAAGGAGATCCAGTCCGATTGATCGCCCCGCTTGCTCGCCGGTGACAGTGCCGCCCCTGAGTGTTCGCTATCGGTAGCCTGTGCGCTGTCGGTCAGGAACCACCTGAGCCATCGTCACGTGGCCGTTCAATGGTCGGTGCGCAAACGCAGACGGCCCCAGCCTGGATCCACAGACCCGTTCAGCCGTGAGAAGATCTTGATTGTGGGAATACCAAAACTTAATGAAAGCTGTAGAATTCATTTGTGCATGGCTCGACAGTCACGGACGACAGACTCCGACGGGAACGGCTCGTGGCCGGCGTCGGTCATGGTCGTGCTCGTCGTGGGATTGTGCGGTGCGGTGGTGCTAACGGGTGGTATCGTGGCGGCCGACAGCCAGCAACTTGGCGAGACGGAGGTCTTTGCCGGGGGCTGGGGCGATGCCGACGACGTCTACGTCGAGGAAGACGGTGATGCCGTCTTCGCCTACCAGACCGACCTCGAGGACGGTGAATCCACAGCGGTCAACGCCGACGTGGCCGAGGGGCTGTTCCACGCGACGGTGGGCAGTGAGGACGTGAACTCGGACTTCGAAAACGTTAGCGGTGAGATGACCGGCGTCCTCGAGAGCGATCGCTTCGGGGTGGATGGTGAGATGACCGCCGAGCGCCCGGAGAATCTCGCCGACCTCTCGGTTGACCTCTCGGGTGAGGTCTCCGATGAGGGCAACGATTTCGACGGCGACCTCTCGATGACGATCGCCGAGTCGGGCGGTATGGCAATGCTGTTCGGCGATATCGCGACTAGCGGCGATCTCACGACGACGTCGGACACGATCGCGACCAGCGGCGAGTTCTCGATCGAACAGCAGATGGGGCTTAGTGACGGTCCCAACCGCACCGAGGTTCTCGAACTCTCGGTCGATGACACTGACGAGGGCTATACTGCCTCGGTGACCCAGAAACAGGCTGTCAGCGAGTTCCAGGCTGGTGGATGGGAGAGCGAACAGCAGGCCCGCCAAACCCTCAAATCTCAGTATGTTGCCACCGCCCAGATGATGGGCGGGCAAGGCGAGTTGACCCTCGAGAGTCACGACTTCGAGAGACTCGATGACGGTACCTACTGGATCGACGTTGCGTTCACCGTCGAGTACACTGGCATCGAGGACGGGTTGGAGAACATGCTGGCCGGACAGCTCCTCCAGGAGTCCGATCTCAACGTGACCCAGGACGATGCCCGGGAGATCGCCGCCTCGATCACTGACCTGCACATCGAGACCTTCGAGTTCTCCATGGCGGAATCCGCGACCACGACGGACGTAAGCTGGGACATCGCACTCGAGGAAACTGACAGCATGACGACGGCGCTGATCTCCCTGATCGAGTCGGCTGACGTCGCCAATACCGAGGGTGTCGACACGGACGAGCTTGCGGATCTCAAGGCAATTCTGACGGCCCAGCAGGCATCCGATCTGGCGACCGAGTTCACCTGGAACGCCTCGATGGCTACTGAGGAGGAGGAGGATCTCGTCATCGAGGCGATGGTCTCCAGTGACACGGACAACTGGGACAACTACGTTGCGGAACTCAAAGACCGCGGCATCGACATCGGGACTGGCATGGCGTTCTCCCTGGAGGCCGCGACACAGGGCGAGGAGATCACCGCCGACGGGGCCCTTACCGTCAATCAGGAGGACCTCGTCGGTAGCATGTTCGAGATGATCGCTGAGGACCGGACGATGGGTCCCGAGATGCAGACGCTGGCGGGTTCGATCGACGCGGCCGACCCCGACATCGCCAGGATGGACATGAGCGCCGGGGAAGATGGAGCCGAAATGGAGGTCGGTGCCCGGTTCGAAGATGCGGCTGCGATGATGCCGACTCGCCTCGATGGCACGCCGACCGGCGCGTCGAGCGAGACGGATGGCGACACCGCTACCCTGTACGTCTTCGCCGATGATCTCGTGGATGACGGGACGGCCGTGACGGCCGCTGACGTCCACGCTCTCACGAGCGTGAGCGAGCGCACTACCGTCCACCTGCCTGCCGAGTGGGACCGGGAGTTCCCACAGCCGAACACTGAGGCGGCCGCCGAGTACCTCGACAAAGACGTTGACATCGAGGCGGTCACCAACGAGTCCGGCCCAGGATTCGGTGTCGTCGCGGGGCTGATCGGTGTTGTGAGCGCGGCGCTGCTCGCCCGGCGGCAGTAACGCGAAGTATCTCCGGCTGCATTGGCGCTGGTTTCGCGGGTCGCTTGCACGTTGAATCGACGATCCGATCTGGTTCGCCAGCAGGTCCAGCCGGCGACGCTCCTCGCACGGACGCCCGAAGAGTCAACCGTCATGATCCGGGCCTGCACTCGGCCGGTCTGGGGAGGACTCACTCCTGGCACGATCAGTGGTCGCGGTTCCAGCCGGGCGTCGGTGTCGCTCCGCGCTGGGTTTCGACCGTGGTCGCGAGTGCCGGGTCGGCCGTCTCAATTCCTCCCCGCCGTCGCCAGTCGGTAATCGCCGCACTGACCCATGACTCTGCGGTCGCTGCCCGCCCGCGAACCTGTTCGTACTCGGTCGGTTCGATCTCGAGCGTGCCCGGACTCGACGCCGCGGCGACGGCGACGAACTCCGCGCGGTCTTGCTTCGTCGAGTCACCGTCGCGAAGGCGTCTGATCGCGTCCTCGATCCGATCCGGATCCGGATGGGCGAAGACTGTCTCCCCGATCGCCGCGGGACCGAAGTTCGGCGTCGCGTCCGCGGGTGGTTCGTCGTCGAGCAACCGGTCGCCGCCGTGTTCGCCCTCGACGCGCTCACACTCCGTTTCGACGTCGAGCACCAGATTCTCACCCGGATAGGTCGAGCAGGTTGCCGGATAGTGCTCGGTATCGTGGATCCGACACTGCAACGTCGTCGGGTCGAGGAAGACGCAACTCGACAGCCAGGTCGGCTCGTGGCCGAACGGAGCTACTGGCTTCGGGACCGACCGCAGGCCGACGAAAAACGCCGGGCGGCCGTCGATCGCCGCGACGGAGATCCCGCCGACGTCGATCCCGTTCTCGCTCGCGAAGAGTCGTGGGACGAGCGCGTCGGTCAGCCCTTCCTCGACGAACCCACGAACCTCGTCGCGATGGAGGGGGACGAGGTTGTACTCGTCGTCGAGCGGTTCGTAGGGGCCGCGGCGCTCGTGGTCGATGTCCCCTGCGGCGAGCGGTCGCCAGTCGATGCAACAGCCCGCACACCCCTCGCAGTCGACCTCCATGTCTCGGTAGACGCTATCGTGAACCAAAGACGTGTGGGTGGGCCGGAACCGTTGCGTTCGGCGACGTGAGGCGGGTGACGGTGAGAGTCCCGGCGACCCACACCGTCGATCGGTGCGCTTAGGACCGTCCGTCCGTTCGGGGCAAGCGTGGATCCCTCCCGTATCGAGTCGGCCTTCCCTGCGCCGTCCTACCGTGGCAACCAGGAGGACGCCCTGCGTCGCATCCGGGCGGCGTTCGAGGCCGGCAACGACGTCGTCCTCGTCCGCGCGCCGACCGGCAGCGGCAAGTCTCTGCTCGCGCGAGCCATCGCCGGGTGTGCCCGCCAGGGCAGCCAGGCCAGCGCGACCGACGCGATCGGGGCCTACTACACCACCCCGCAGGTTTCCCAACTCGACGACGTGGCGGCCGACCCCCTACTCGACGACCTCTCGATCATCCGCGGGAAATCGAACTACAAGTGCATCCTCTCGGGGGAGACTGATACCCCTGTCACCCAGGCACCCTGTGCCCGGGAGCGGGAGTTCGACTGCCAGGTCAAACACCGGTGTCCGTACTTCTCGGATCGATCGATCGCCGCCAACCAGTCGATCGCCGCGATGACGCTCGCCTATTTCATGCAAACCGCCGGCTCGGACGTCTTCGGCACGCGCGACGTGGTCGTCATCGACGAGGCCCACGGCCTGGGCGAGTGGGCCGAGATGTACGCCGCGATCGACCTCGCACCCGATACGGTCCCCGTCTGGGACGCCCGTCCGCCCCCTGAGATCGACGATGTCGAGACGGCTGCTGACTATGCCGCGGGGCTCTCCCGGGTCTGTGATCGTCGGCTGACCGACCTCCGCGCCCAGGTCGAACTCGAACCCGAGGAGGCCGCCGAACGCGACCGGCTGGAGGAACTCCGGTCGGATCTGACGTGGTTCCAGGAGGCCGTCCGCGATCCGGACAGTCCGACGACGTGGGTCGTCGATCAGCCCGACGGCGAGGGAGGTCGAACCACGTTTAAACCCCTCAATCCCGAACGCTTTCTCTCGCATACGGTCTGGGATCGTGGGAACAAGTTCGCGCTGCTCTCGGCGACGATCCTCAACAAGGACGCCTTCTGCGCGAGCGCCGGTCTCGATCCCGGCCGCGTGGCGCTGGTCGACCTCGAACACACCTTCCCCGTCGAGAACCGACCGCTAGTGGACGTCACGCAGGGGAAGATGACCTACGAGGAACGCGATGCGACGATTCCGAAGGTCGCCGAGACGCTCGTCTCGTTGATGGCCCGTCATCCCGAAGAACCCGGGCTGGTGCACTGTCACTCCTACGCGATCCAGGATGCCCTTGCCGACGAACTCGATGCGCTCGGCGTCGGCGATCGGGTCCGCTCTCACGACAGCGAGGACCGCGACGGCCAACTCGCCGCCTGGAAGCGCAGCGACGACCCGACGGTCTTTCTCTCGGTGAAGATGGAAGAAGCCCTGGATCTCGACGGTGATCTCTGTCGGTGGCAACTGCTCTGCAAGGCTCCCTACCCCAACACGCGGGATTCACGGGTCGCGCGTCGCCTGGAAGACGGCGACTGGGCGTGGTACTACCGGAGTGCGCTCCGGACGGTGATTCAGGCTGCCGGGCGGATCGTCCGCTCGCCCGAGGATCACGGGGTGACCTACCTCGCCGACGCGAGCCTGCTGGACCTCTTCGATCGCGCCCGGACCGACATGCCGGAGTGGTTCGCCGAGCAGGTCGACCGGATGGAGCGCCCCGATCTCCCGGCGGCCGATCCTGACGCTGCGCTCGCTGGACTGACCGACGGCCGGTCGAACGGCGGGAGCGGTCGGTCAGGGTCGGGCGGCTCACGGCGATCGCGCCGGTCCAGTTCCTCCCGGTCGCAATCGAACCCCGTCGCCGACGTCTGGGACACGGAATAGGGGCGCGTCGCGGCCGCACAATCCGGCGGCGATCCGTGAACACACCCGTTTATAGGGAGTCAGTCGCAAAATCGACCATGACGACACCGGCCGACTACCTCAGCGAACAGCTCCAGGCGAACGATCTCTTGACCCCCGAGACCGCGATGATTCTCGGCTCCGGGCTGGGTGGGATGACCGACGAGATGGAGATCGAACTGTCCGTGCCATACGAGGACGTCCCGACGCTCGAAGCCTCGACCGTCGAGGGGCACGCAGGGCGGTTCGTCGTCGGCACGGTCGGCGAGGTCAGCGTCCTGGGGATGGACGGCCGCGTCCACTACTACGAAACCGGGGACATGGACCCGATCGTCGCGCCCATCCGGGCCCTTGGGGAACTCGGCTGCGAGCGCCTCCTCATCACGAACGCCGCCGGCGGGATCAACGCCGACTACGAACCCGGGGACGTGATGCTCATCGAGGATCACATCAACATGCAGGGGACCAACCCGCTCATCGGCCGGGCGGGGCTGGGCGACGGCCCGATGTTCCCGGATATGACCAACGCCTACAGCCCGGACCTGCTCGCGGCGGCACGCGACCTCGCCGCTGACTCCTCTCTCACGATCCATGACGGCGGCGTCTACGCGGGGATGCCGGGGCCAAGCTACGAGACGCCGGCCGAGATCGAGATGCTTGACACCGTCGGTGCTGACGCCGTCGGGATGTCGACCGTGCCGGAGGTGATCGTCGCCAACCAACTGGGGATGGACGTCGTCGGGATGTCCACGATCACGAACTACGCTGCCGGCGTGGTCGGGGACCCGCTCTCCCACGAGGAGGTCGTCGAGACGATCAAGACGATTGAGGACGATCTGCGGACGTACGTGACGGCGCTGCTCCAGCGCTTCCCGGAACTCGAGTGAGCGTCGGCTCTCGGCACTCGAATAGCGACCGTCCCGGGTCGGCTCAGAACATGCTGGCTGCCGCGTAGGCGAACGACGAGCCGACCATCAGCACGACGAGGATGATCGCGAGGATCTGCTGTCGGTCCATATCGCTGCTTGACGGCCGGGACGAATAGATGTTGCCCTCTCATCGCGATGACTACCGTCTCTGTTAGTCGACGCGAGCGTCAACGACGACGTGGTCGACCCCCTCGCTGTAGGACTTCACCCGGCGGGTGTCGAGTACCTCGACCGACCGGCCTCGATCGCTCGCGGCCGCCTCCAGCCGGTCGATCGGCCGCTCGAAGATCAGGTCTTCGGGCGTCGCTTCGTGGAGGTGGAGGACGCCGCCGGGTTCGAGCGCATCGAGCGCGCTGTCGAGATACTTGTACGCGTCGTAGTAACCCATCACAACGCGATCGACACTGACCCCGTCGACGACGTCGCGACAGTCGGCCCGGTAGGGCTGGACCCGGTCGGTCACGTCGTTGAGCCGGGCGTTTTCGAGCAGATACTGGAACGCCGTCGGATTGCGCTCGACGGCGATCACGTCAGCATCGGCACGGGCCATCGGGAGCGTGAAGTAGCCGATCCCGGCGAACATGTCCAGAACGGTCTCGTCGTCTCCCACTCTGTCTCCCATGTAGGACCGCTCCTCCTTGTTGCCCGGCGAGAACATGACTTTCGCGAGGTCCAACGCGTAGCGCGTGCCGTGCTCGGTGTGGATCGTTTCCGTGTCGCCCTCGCCAGCGAGGACGGACACGTTCGGCTCGCGATGCTCGCCGGCGATCCCGTGGCGCTGGAGGACGGTGTCGGCCTCGCCGTGGAGGTCGAGGAGCGCTTCACCCACTTCTGCCGGTCGCGGCGCGTCACCCACGTCGACGAGGATCACGCTCCCGACGACGGCCCACGACGACGGCGCACGGTCGACCTCCGCTCCGGTCCACCCGCGCTCGCGGAGGTGATCGGCCAGCGTCCGCAGTCGAGGATCGCCGACCTGCCGGACGACTTCGTGAAAGTCGACGGTTTCGGGGACGGCCGTCACGGGGATCGAGACGCCGCCGTCGCCGTAGGCCCGGACGCGCCGGTCTGCGTCGTAGACGCCCTCGTCGGTCAGGGCGTCGATGGCTTGCTGGGCGCGGGGTTTCTCGACGACGACGGCGAGCTCACCCTCAGATTCCCCGGTGAGAACCCCGGCCCCTTCACTTTCGCCGCTGAGAACCTCGGACACCTCCTCTTCGTCGTCCGGAATCGGACTGTCGTCACTCATCGTTGATCTCGTCCGCCTCGCCGCTCGGGAGGACGTGCAACCCGGCTCGCGATTTCAACACCGGAACTGTCTCGGCGTCGGCGTCGAGATAGTCCGGTCGCGGGATCGATTTGGTCTCGTAGGTCTCGGGATCGAGCACCTGCACGGCGTGGTCGTCCTCGATCGCCACCAGCGTCGTCTCGACGCCGTCGGATTGATCGCCAAGCCGTCGGGCGTCGGGTGCATTACCCGCCTCGAAACTCGCCTCGTAGGCGTCGCCGGTCTTCAGCCGCGTTCCCTTGAGATTGCCCTGGACGCTCCGAACGATGACCGGCCCGTCACTGTCCTCCGGGTCGATAACCTCGCCTGGTCGATAGGGCGGCAACCGGACGGCGTAGGTCACCCGGTAGACTTCGTTGCCGTCCTCGTCCTCGGTGATCAGCGTCTCCGAGTCCGAGAAGGATCCGCCGAACTCGCCGACGATCCGGCTGGCGATCTGCTTGCCGATGTTCGTCGTCGAGACCTTGATGTTCACCCCGTCGTCGTCCTCGCCGACCTCGGTGACGAACGCGTCACGAGCGCCCGTCGCTTCCATGTCGGCGACGATTTCGTGGGCGATCGCTTTGGCACGTTCGATCTCGTCGTCGGTCGGCGTCCGGTCGCGTGCCCGCACCTGGACGGTCGAGGCGTAGGACCCACCGGCGATCCGGCCACACCGCGTGCAGACTTGCCGGGAGACCTTCACGGGGACGACCACCTCCTCGGTGACCGCCGTCCCGCGGACGACCCCCGAAAACGTCGCGTGCATCCGGATCGTGTTGCGGTCGACCTGCTCGGGCGCGACCTGCCAGGAGACGTCGGTCGCATCGAGGTGGACACCCAGCGACTCGCTGGTTTCCTCGATCGCGACGTCGGTGTAGTCCTCCGCACCGACGTCGAGCCACCGATTGCCCCGGTGGACGGCCCCACACCGCGAACAGACGCGGACCTCGATCCGCTCGGGCGCGTCCACGAGGTCGAACTCCTCGAAGTAGCAGGCGTCACACAGCACGCTGTCGGGATCGTGCGCGCCAGGCTGGCCCGGCCGCTCGGTCGGGTCGCTCTCGATCGCATCGCCACACCGCGGACAGAACGCACCCGATCGCGTCATTACACTGCGGTAGGGGATTGGTCTGTAAAAACGGCGCGGGTTCGGTCGTCCTGGATCTGTGGGCTTCTCTCAGGAGTGTTCGGTGTCTGTCGACGTTGTCGTTGCTTCAGTTCCCGTGGGGTTCATATCTACGACACTGTCTTCGGCAAGCAGGTGTCGCCCCCGTTCTCACACCAGGACAGAGACGAGTACTACCAGCGCGATTGCCACCAGCACACTGGCCAGGGTTCCGACGAGGAAGTACTCGGCGAACGGACGTTGCTTTAGCTCCTCAAAACGAGCAATCGACTTGACCGCCACCACGAGCGCGACCGCTTCCCAGCGGCCAGCCAGGCCGAGGACGAGGATGAGCCACCGTTCTAAGCTCCCGATGAGGGAACCAGCCTCCAGATCCCCTTCCGGAGATTCGGGGCCGTCTGCCGGGAGGATTCCGCGGACGATCGTGTTTCCGCCTTCGTGAGCGAAGACGAACGCGGAGAGGTACACCGCCCCGATGGTCATTTCTGACCAGGGTAGGGAGGTTTCCCCGCCGAGGCTGGTCACAACCGGCGCGTTCGTCCAGGCCGAGGGGTCGATCAGGGACCAGCCAACGAGAAGGACCACCAGGTGAGCCATCTGATCCCCGAGAAAGAGATGCGCAGACGCCGCCCTCTGCTTTCGTATCCGGGCCGAGACGGCGTCGATGAGGAAATGAAAGGCGCCGACGAAGCCGATGATCAGGACCGTTTGGGGAGTCAATAGCGGGATGAACGCGACACCGTGGACGAGGAGGACGATCCCGGCGTGAGCGAGCAGTGGCCCCCATCTGTGTTTGTTCCGTGCCAGTGCATCCGTCTGGAAGACGAAGTCGCCGAGGACGTGACCCAGAAGGAGCAATGCGAGGGCCGTCCCCTCCGGCCCGAGCGCGGTCAACCACCCGGTCATGGGCTCTCACCGCCGGGGAAGGTGTCCTGTAGTAACGTCCCAAGCGAGTTCTCCCCAGCCCGTACCGCATGGACGTGTCCGGCACTGAGTGATTCGCTGACGGTGGATTTCGAGACCCCATAGCGGCTCGCGACACGTTTTTGCGTGTCTTCTTCCTTCAGTGCCCGCCCAAATTGGGCCTGTCGGTCCGTCCAATCCTCACGGACACATTGCACCAGGTCGAACATCGAATTGACGTGGTCGTCGATCCCGTTCGACCAACCGGCCACGCGGATCCACGCCCCGTCCTTTCGAGCCGAGTTGATCGCTTCCCGGGCTCGGTGGAAGCATGGGCCATCCATCCCGATGGCTTGATCCGGATTAACCGCCGTGTCCAGTTCGCCCTGGCCGATCCCAAATCGCAATCCGGCCGGGTGGAACTGATCGCTCGCCGAGACCGCAGCTTCGACGCCAGCCTTGGCATCCGTGAGGAGTACCTGGAACTCGTCTCCTGTCGTCACGGTGAACGGTGACGCGATAGACCTGTCCGGAACGTGATTGTTGAGGGAGTCTACAACGCTTTTGAATTCATTCTGTACTTCGTTGCGGTCCGCCAGCTCCCGGGAACCGCGGATGTCTCCGATCAGTGCGACGTATCGGGGAGTGGCACTGTCCTCGTTCATTTGTTCGCCTCATTTGCCGAATTGGGACCAGGTTCGGGTTTTTGGGCCAACTCATATCAGTATTTCGACTGCGGTCGGAGTTCGTGATCAGGACGAACAAACCACACATTCGGCTTTAGAAGTGAATCAATCATGTATTCGGCTTAGAAAGCGAACTAATACTACATTCGGCTATATTGGCGAACTATTTGGGCCATCTGTGTCATACTGAGTCGAGGCGGGTGCCCCTTCGGGCGCGGGATGAAACCGGTGGGTCTGAACCACCCGATGATCGGTGGCCGGGAGGGTCGTTTACTCGACATGTCCGCTGTCCGACACCGCCGCCCGGATGGTGTCCTTCCCTGAATTGCCTACGTGTGCCCGTCTGCAGTGGCAACCGGACTGGGACTTGCGCGGGCGGCCGAGTGGTCCGGCCGTTTGCCAGGGCCGCACTCGATTGGATCGCCACAGCGCGGACAGAACGCACCCGATCGCGTCATTGGGTTTCCGCAGGGGACAGGCGTCTAAAAGCGGCGCGTTCTCGCTACGTGACGTGCTTTTTGACGAACTTCGCCAGCAGCGGGACGTCCTCGATGTGTAACAGCTTAGCGACGGCCCGCCAGCTCCCCTGGTTGACGGCCGAAAGCGTCTCGTCGTCGAGACGTTGGAGTTCGGCGAGTAGCCGGTCGTATCGGTCGTTCGACGCGAGGTAGAGCAACTCGGTCATCCGGAGGCGCGAGTCCATCCGTGGCGCGATCTTCCGGTGCCAGATCGACTCGTAGTACGCCATGGCCTCGGCACTCGTGTCCGGCTGCGATGGTGTCAACGCCTGGTCGACGGTGACCGCTGCCGCCCGCCCGGACTGCATCGAATTGTGGATGCCCTCGCCCCACAGCGGGTCGAGCGACGGCACCGTGTCGCCGATCGCGATGAACCCGGCCGTCGTCATCCGTCCCGGCGACTGGATGTGTGCCGAACCGCGATGCTGTCGACCCTCGATCCGCGTCGCGTTCGCGAAGCGGTCGTCGATCGTCAACCAGTGGTCGAGGTACCCGTCGATGGTTCGATCGTCGGTGGCGTGGCGCTGATAGCCCTCGTTGTTGATGTAACAGACGCCGACCTTGGCGGTATCGTCGCCGGTGTGGAAGACCCACGCGTACCCGCCGGGGGCCACCTCGTGATCGAGGCGGAGCATCATCGCGTCAGTGAGGTCGGCCATCCCGTCGGCGTCGAGGGTCACGCCCTCTAGCTCGTACTCGATCCCGATCGCCTGCCGCGTTCGCTCGAGGTCGGAGACCCCGAGCGCCGTGGCGAGGGGCGCGGCCGGTCCCGTGGCGTCAATCACGACGTCGGCGTGGACCTCCTCGGAACCGTTGTATCGGACGCCGATGACGTCGTCGCCGTCCAGCAGGGGCTCGCTGACCCGTGCGTCGAAGCGATACTCGGCCCCTGCCTCGCGTCCGTCCGCGACGAGGAACTCCTTGAACGCACCGAACTCGAGGACCGCACCGACCTGGTCCGCCCGGAAATACTCCGTTGGGGACTCGATGACCACGCTATCGGTGAACTGCATCACCACGTCGTCCGGGATGCCGAAACTCGCAAGCATCGGCGGGAACGTCCCTCCCGTGGACTTGTTGCTCCCGCGCGGGAACTCGGCCGCCGATTCCGCTTCGAGGACAACCACGTCGTACCCCCGCCTCGCAACGTCACGTGCACACTGGCACCCGGCCGGGCCGGCGCCCGCGATCACCACGTCGTACCCTTCGACCATACAGCCCAATCCGGCGTCTCCCCCAAGAGTGTTCCCACCTGTACCCCTGATATTGGGGGTGAGTGATAGCTCCGGTGGAGGCAGTCGGCCGGTCCGTATCCGTGCCCGGAGGGGTTTTCTTCCCTGACCGCCTACGACCCCCGTATGCAGTGGCAACCGGACTGGGGGCTGCGCGGGCGCATGGTCGTGACGATGTTCCTGCTGTTTGCCCTCTACATCGTCTTCGTCGGCGTCCTCGCGTCCGCTGGCGTCGGCCTCGTGGGTATCGTCGTCGTGATGGGGTTGTTCTCGTTCGGTCAGCTGTTCTTCAGCGACAAACTCGCCCTGCGGAGCATGGGCGCGAAACGGGTCGACGAGAACGAGTACCCCGACCTCCACCGGAGCGTCTCCCGGCTGGCCCAGCAGGCCGACCTCCCCAAGCCTGACGTCGCCGTCGCCGACTCCTCGGTCCCGAACGCCTTCGCGACCGGGCGCTCGAAGAAGAACTCGACGGTCTGTGTGACGACGGGAATCATGGAGACCCTGGAGCAAGACGAACTCGAGGGTGTCATCGCCCACGAACTCGCCCACATCAAGAACCGCGACGTCGTGGTGATGACGATCGCCTCCTTCCTCTCGACGATCGCGTTCATGATCGTCCGGTGGGGATGGCTGTTCGGCGGCGGGCGCAACCGCCGGGGCGGTGGCGGCGGTATCTTCGTCGCGATCGCCGTCTCGCTGGTCGTCTGGATCGTCTCGTACATCTTGATCCGGGCCCTCTCGCGGTACCGGGAATACGCGGCCGATCGAGGCGGCGCGATCATCTCCGGCCAACCTTCGGCGCTGGCCTCCGCGCTGGCGAAGATCGACAATCGGATGGACCGCGTTCCCAAGGAGGACCTCCGAAGCCAGTCGGAGATGAACGCCTTCTTCATCGTCCCGATCTCGAAGGGGATGATCGCCAACCTCTTCCGGACCCACCCCTCGACGGAGAAGCGAATCGATCGCCTCCAGGAACTCGAACGCGAGATGGAGACGGTTTGAGGGCGTCTTCGATCGCGATCTTCTCGCTCGGGATTCCATGACGGGACAACCGTAGCTATTTGTGCCCGTCGCCGGAATCTTCCGGGCGTCCGCATGCAACTCGAGGCCTTTCCGTCCGTGTCCTTGCACAACGTCGCCGAACTCGCCCCGGCCGACTGGACCAACGGCGGCGGTCATCTCCATCGGGTCCCGCGGGACGTGGCCGCGAACCTCAACGTCATGGCCCGCGACCGCGTCCAGAGCCCGACGGGTAGTGAGATTCGGTTCGTCCCCGACGGCGACGACGCGACTGTCGAGGTGACGCTCTCGGCTGCGGGGGAGACGACCGTCCAGCCCTTCTGGGGGCCGTTCCAGGGGGCCGAACCGTTCGAGATCGGCCCGGACCCTTCGACGCACACCTTCTCCGTCCCGGACCGCGTCCGGAACCTCGATCCGGCGGCTGCCGAGGACGCCGCGTATGACACCCGAATCTGCCGCCTTCGTTTCGACGCGTGGTCACGGGTTGCGCTCCACGACGTCGCCGGTGACGCTCGTCCACCCCGAGACGCAGAACTCCCCGACACCCGGTATCTCGCTTACGGCACCTCCATCACCGAGGGGGCGCTCTCGAATCCACACCTGGCGTACGTCGCCACCGCCGCTCGACAGCTCGGCGTCGATCCGATCAACCTCGGCATGGCCGGGTCGGCGTACTGCGAACCGGCAATCGCCGACCACATCGCCGGCCGAGACGACTGGGACTTCGCCACGATCGCCGTCTCGGTCAACATGTCGAATCGGGGATTCACTGTCGAGCAGTTCCGTGAGAGCGCCGACCAGCTGCTCGATACGGTGGCCGGCGCACACCCCGAAAAGCCGATCGTCGCCGTCTCGCTGTTCCCGTACCATGCCGATGTCGTTGCGGGCGACGACCCGGAACGAGCGGCGGCCTACCGGGAGACGCTTGAGACACTCGTCACCGAATCGGCCCACGACAACCTCTCGTTTATCGACGGCTCGAAGCTCCTCTCTGTGCCCGGGCTGATGGACGATATCCTCCACCCCGGCGACGCCGGGATGGTCGAGATCGGGCACAACCTCGCCGAGGAACTCGAGCCGCTCGTCGAGTGAGTCACAGCCCGCGCCGCTGTCGAGCAATCACATCCACAGCAACTGTGCGTGGCGGGTCCCGTCGATGTCGAGGACGTTCGCCTCGTCGACGAACCCTTCATCGATGGCGATCTCGACGGCCATCTCACCGACGAGATTCGCCGTATCACACCGGGCCAGACTCGCAGCGACCGCCTCGGTGCTCGCCGAATCCCCGCCGTAGAACTCCTCGGTCACCGAAAGCGAGAGCTCGCCATCTTCGAACGTCTCGCCCAGCACGTCCGCGTCACACACCGAGACGAGCAGTCCCTCCTCGGTCTCGCGCTCGGTGAGCAGGAGTTTGGCATCCGCCGGCGCGTCCGTTCCCTCGTCGTCGGTCATCTTACTCGTAGAGTTCCGTCTGTGCGCCGTCGTCGATCAACTCCTCTTCGGTCTCCTGGCGGAGCTCTTCGGCCTCCTCGACGAGTTCCTCGGCGCGTTCGTCCTCGCCGACCTCCTCGTGGGCGCGGGCTTTCTCCTCCAGGAGGGTCGCGTTGCGGAACCCGAGGCGGATGGCGTTGTCGAAGGCGTCGATGGCTTCCTCTGCGAGGCCGCGTTCGAGCAGGAAGAAGCCGCGGTTGTACCACGCCTGCGGGAATCGGGGGTCGATCTCGACGGCGCGCTCGGCGTGTTCGAGCGCCTGCTCGGAGCGGCCGGACTCCCAGAGCGCGTACGCGAGGTTGGTCTCGGCCGTCGCGGCGTGCTCGGAGTCGGGATCGATCTCGATCGCCTCGCGGTAGGCCCCCATCGCGGCGTCGTACTCCTCCAACTCGGCGTGGGCGGCTCCTTTGTTCGCCCAGGCCTCCTGTGCGACCGAGTCGTCCTCGGCGTAGCGGGCGGCGCGTTCGAGGGTCTCGGTCGCCTCCTCGAAGCGCTGGATCCGAGTGTAGCTGATGCCGACGTCGAGCAATTCCTCGGCGTCGACTTCGTCCCCACCGATCGATCGCTCGTCGAGGAGGTCGCTCACGACGCGGGAGTCGACCGGGTCGACGCTGTCGGGGTCGACGTTGAGTTCCGGCGGTTCGAGGTCGAACCCTTCGTAGGGCTCTGAAAAGCCCTGCCCCTCCGAGAACTCGTGGTCTTCGGGTTCCTCAGTCATGTAGACCGTCTACGGCAGTCAAATGGTTAAGGCCTGCGTCACCAATGGCTGGTATGGGCAAGCGACTGTTCGTCAGCATCGATCTTGACGGCCTCGCCGAGGCGCTCGCGGCCGTCCAGGATCGCTTCGAGGGTGCTTCGGGCCTGAACTTCGTCGATCCCGAGGGGGCCCACGTCACGCTGAAGTTCCTCGGTGACACCGATCCGGACCGCCTCCCCGAACTCACCGATGAACTCACCGCGGCAGTCGAAGAGAGCGGCGTCGCCCCCTTCGAGGCCCGATTTGGTGGCCTCGGCGCGTTCCCCAGCGAGGAGTACATCACCGTCGTCTGGGTCGGCGTCCGCGAGGGCGGCCCGGCGATGACAGCCCTCCACGAAGCCATCGAGGACCGAACCGTCGCGATGGGCTTTGACCCGGAAGACCACGAGTTCACGCCCCACGTCACCATCGCCCGGATGGACCACGCTGGCGGGAAGGAGCAGGTCCAGACCGTCCTTCGCGAGGCAGATCCGACCGTCGGAACCCTCGACGTTACCGAGGTCCGCCTGACCGAGAGCGTCCTCACCGACGGTGGCCCCGAATATTCGACGCTCGAATCGTTCGAACTGTGACGCCTGTGGTGTGTAATATAAGAAATATGGTGTATTCTGGAACAGGGGACTTCCAATAAATATCGGCTCTAATCGGATTAGATGGCGATTTAGGCCGGACAAACGACTTAGGCCAACCAAAATTGGTTGGTATATTGATAATTCTTAAGTGCGTCCCGACCCAACCATCGTCTAATGAGTTTGCTGGCGAATCTGACGCTGGTGTTCGTCGCGGGATTCATCACCGCGCTGGCGACCGGACTGGGCGCGCTGCCGTTTTTCCTGGTCGAGGACATCAGCGACCAGTGGTATGTGGCGCTGTGGGGCCTCGCCTCGGGGATCATGGTGGCCGCGTCGCTCTTTGGCCTGATCTTCGAGGGGCTCGCCGAGGGAACGGCGATCGAGATCGCGATCGGGATGGCCGCGGGCGTCGTGTTGGTCGTCCTCGCCCATCGCGTCCTCGACGGTGCGGAGATCGACCCCCAGGAGTACGCGGAGGCCGATTACAAGAAGCTCGTGCTTATCCTCGGCATTCTGACCGTCCATAGCTTCCCCGAGGGCGTGGCCGTCGGCGTCTCCTTCGCCGAACTGGGGCTGGAGGGCGCGGAAGGCCCGATACTCTTCGGCGTGACGGTCCCCATCCTGGCAGTCTTCATGACGATCGCCATCTCGATCCACAACGTCCCGGAGGGGACGGCGATCGCCATCCCGCTACGGTCGATGGACGTCGGCGAGTGGCGGATGGTCTGGTGGGCGGTGTTCTCGAGTCTCCCCCAGCCGATCGGGGCCGTCCTCGCGTTCGCGTTCGTCCGGGTAGCCAGGGACTTTCTGCCCTACGGCTTTGGGTTCGCTGCGGGGGCGATGATCTACCTCGTCCTGACGGAGTTCATTCCCGAGGCCTTGGAGACGGGCGCGGACCTGCCCTCCCGGGGACGGCCGGAACTGACTGCCGGCGTCGTCGTCGGGGTGGCGATCATGGTTCCGCTCGCGTTGATCTGAGGGCCGAAAGAACACAACTATAAACGACGACAGCGAACGAGGCTGTACAATGGGTAAGAAATCAAAGGGCAAGAAGCAGCGTCTGGCGAAGCTCGAACGCCAGAACAGCCGCGTCCCCGCGTGGGTCGTGATGAAGACCGATCAGGACGTACAGCGCAACCCGAAACGACGCCACTGGCGACGGAACGATACCGACGAATGAGCGCCGAAGAATTCGAAGAGCGGGTCGTCACTGTCCCGCTCCGCGACGTCCAGGCCGTACCGAGCGGCGACCGGGCCGGCAGGGCCATGTCGCTGGTCCGTGAGCACCTCGCACAGCACTTCTCGGTCGCTGGCGATGACGTCCGCCTCGACCCGTCGATCAACGAGGAGATCTGGGCGGACGGCCGCTCGAACCCGCCGAGTTCGATCCGGGTTCGCGCTGCGCGCTTCGAGGAAGCGGGCGAGAGCGTCGTCGAAGCTGAACCCGCCGAGTAAACTTGCTCCGCACGGCCTTCGCCGGATCGGCGTACGTCGGTGTCTATGCACGCGCTACTGACGAGTATATTCTGGTCCGCCCCGACGCCGACGAGGACGTCATCGACGCCTTCGGTTCGGAGCTGTCGGTCCCGATCGTCGAGACGACGATCGGCGGGGCCGGGACCGTGGGTGCCCTCGCCGCCGGCAACGAGAACGGGCTGCTCGTGACGAGTCGCGTGACCGAACAGGAACGCGACCGGATCGAAGCGTCGATCGACGCCCCGGTCGTCGAACTCCCGGGGCGGATCAACGCCGCCGGGAACGTCGTCCTCGCGAACGACAACGGCGCGTTCGTCCACCCTGATCTCTCACGAGACGCCGTCCAGGCCGTCAAAGATGCGCTGGATGTCCCCGTCGAACGCGGTGACATTGGCGGTACCCAGACGGTTGGGGCGGCGGCCGTTGCGACCAACCGGGGTGCACTCTGCCATCCCAAGGCGACCGATACCGAACTCGACCGGGTGGCTGATCTGCTGGACGTGCCGACGGACGTCGGAACCATCAACTACGGTGGCCCGCTCGTCGGTTCCGGGCTGGTCGCCAACGGGAACGGCTATGTGGTCGGGCAGGACACGACCGGGCCGGAGCTCGGTCGGATCGAACGTGCGCTCGGCTACGTCGACTGATATCACTACCTTATTGTACGTCGTGGTTCGCTGCTATTGTCATGAGCCAACCTCGGGTGAGCGGACAGACCGTCCTGATCACCGGCGGTGCCGGATTCATCGGGAGCCACCTCGCTGACGCACTTGTCGAGCACAACGACGTGATCGTCCTCGATAACCTCTCCACTGGGAAACGGGAGAACGTCCCTGACGGCGCGACCTTCGTCGAGGGCGACGTCCGTGATGCGGATGTGGTCGCCGACGTCTCCGATGGGGTCGACCTGATCTTCCACAAAGCCGCCGTCGTCAGTGTCGAGCGATCGATCGACGAGCCGGCGTTCTCTCACGAGGTGAACTTCGACGGGACGCTGACACTCCTTGAGGCGGCGCGACGGGTGGATGCGCGTGTCGTCTTCGCCTCGAGTGCGGCGATCTACGGCGACCCCGACACTCTCCCGATCACCGAATCCGATCCAGTGGATCCACAATCCCCATACGGGATCGATAAGTGTGCCGCCGACCAGTACCTCCGGGCGTATCACGACCTCTACGGGCTGGAGACCGTCGCACTCCGCTATTTCAACGCCTACGGGCCGCGTCAGACCGCGAGTGACTACAGTGGTGTGATCAGCATCTTCGGCGAGCAGGCCCGCGCTGGCGAACCGATCACCGTCAACGGTGATGGCACCCAGACCCGAGACTTCGTTCACGTCTCCGACGTGGTCACAGCCAACCTGCTGGCCGCGACGACTGAACACGTCGGGACAGCCTACAATATTGGCACTGGCGGGGAGACGTCGATCCGATCACTCGCCGAAACGATCCAGGCGACGGTCGGCACTGATTCGCCGATCGTTCACGGCGATCCGCGACCGGGGGACATCCAACGGAGTCGTGCTGATATCACGACGGCGCGCGAACGGCTCGGATACGAACCTTCTGTCCCACTCGAAACGGGTCTCGCGACGCTGTTCGATCAGTGAAACTCAGATTCGACTGCTCTCAGTCCCGACAACCATCTCATAGCGGATACAGCGCGGAAACCTACCCGTTCACGGGTGGGAGGAAGCGCGTCCGCTCCGTGCGACAATCGACTAACGACGACAGGGCTGACTCCCCAACGCTTTTGAACTATCAAGCATACATATGATGTATGGAGAAGCGGCGGACTGTCCCGGTCAAACTCGACGTGGACAGTGACGACGCCGCACTCCTCGAAGACACCGTAGACGAGTTTCTGTGGGCGGCTAACTACGTCACACGCCACGCTTTCGAGGGCGAATACGTTACCACGAGCAAGACCACGCTCCACGACGACACTTACGAAGACGTGCGCGATGGGACGGCGTTACACAGTAATCACGTCCAAGCCGCCCGGAACAAGGCCGCTGACGCCTGTAAAAGCGTGGTCAAAAAGTGGAAACAGGGGAAGAAGGCGTCGATGCCCCACTTCACCAGCCCGCACCTCGTCTACGACCACCGAACAGCCACCTTCCACGACGAGTACGTGTCGTTAGCAACGGTTGACGGGCGCATCGAAGCCGACTACGTGCTCCCTGACGAAAAGCGAGACACGCCCCACGCGGACTATTTCTTCTCCGACGAGTACGAAACCACGGGGGCAGAACTGCACTACAGCAACGGTAATTGGATGCTTCACATCCACTGCAAGACGGACGTGGAGCCTGACACGCCGGAACAGGATGCCACCGAGAACAGCACAGTTCTCGGGGTAGACCTCGGCGTGAACAATCTCGCAGTTGCCTCGACGGGCACGTTCTGGACGGGCGACGAATTCGACCACTGGCAACGGGAATACGAGAAACGGCGTGGGGACTTACAGGAACACGGCACGCGGTGGGCACACGAGAATATGCAGGCTGTCGGACGCAAGGAAGAAGGTCGGTTCAAGATAACGCTTCACCGTATCTCGAACGAGTTGGTGGCTGAAGCCCGCGAGAACGGCTGTTCGGTGATAGCGTTTGAAGACCTGACTGACATTCGCGAGCGTACTGGCGCGTCGTGGGGCCACAAGTGGGCGTTTAACCGCCTGTACGAATATGTCGAGTACAAAGCCGCCGAGTACGGGATCACGGTTGAACAAGTTGATCCCGAGAACACGTCGCGGCGTTGCTCTGAGTGTGGGTTCACGCACCCGGATAATCGTGAGAGTGAATCGTTCGAGTGTCTGAAGTGTGGCTACGAAAACCACGCGGATTACAATGCGGCGAAGAATATCGGTTTGCGGTATCTCCGCCGGAACCAAACTGGTTCTGGTGGAGGCGCACCCGTAGGCGTGCGCTTGAACAGCGGGACGCTGAACGCGAACGGAGAGTTTGAGCCTCCTACCGAGGTCGTTCGAGACGGCAAAGCCGTCTCGTGATGACGAGAGACCGGAGGTCTCTCGAACCAAATCGGCCAGAGCGGGAGTCCACGCTGAAAGCCCACGGCTTTAGCCGTGGGTTAGCTTACAGAGGTCACCCAGCACCTTCCAAATTTGCCGAACCACGATCTGCAGGTCGAACCAAAAGGACTGTTTGCGGATATACGTCATGTCGTAGCGGAACTTCTGTGCGGGTTCGGTTCCGGTCAGATCGTTGATCTGGGCGAGTCCCGTCAATCCGGGCTTCACGAACCACCGTCGTCGCCATTCGGAGACGGTACTCTCGATATCGTCGTCCAGTGTGGGCCGCTCCGGACGCGGGCCGACGACGCTCATGTCTCCGACCAGTATTGACCACAACTGTGGGATCTCGTCGAGATGTGTCTGACGGATGATCCGGCCCGTTCTGGTCACCCGGGGGTCGCGTCCTCCGCTGTCTTCTTCGCTCAGTTTCACGCCGGTCTCACTTTCGGCATCAGGCACCATGCTTCGGAACTTATAGATGGTAAACGTCTCCCCGAACGTGGCCGTCCGGTCCTGACTGTAGAGAACTGAGCCCCCATCTTCGAGTTTGATCGCGACGGCGATCAGCCCGATCATCGGCGAGAGGACGATCAATCCCACTGTGGCGAACGCGAGATCGAACGCGCGCTTGATCAGATGGTCTTGCCAGTCCCAGGGTTCGAGTTCGACGTCGACGAGTTCGCTGCCTGCGGCCCCGTTGGTCAGGACGACATCGGCGTGATCCCGGTGTACCTTCGCGGCGACACCGTGCTTATAACAGGTGTCTAATGCTCCGAAAAACTCCGCACGGTCCGGTCGGTCGAACGCGAGGATGGCCGTGTCGATGTCGTAATCGAGCAGGATCTCTTCGAGCCGTGAGAGCCCCCCGAGATACGACAGGGTCTCGATAGGGCTCGGCACTTCTCCACCGTCCGTCTTTCGGGCGCGCACCGCCGGTGGCTGGTCGTCTCCCACGTACGCGGATGGTGGTGAAACGTAGCCGATGACACGTCGATCCACGGCGCGCAAGATCTCCCGGATTGGCGCTGCGTCGTCGCCAATGATGATCGTGCGCTCGCCGGTTTCGGCCGGTCGACGCCGGATCGCCACGAACCAAAGCGGCAGGGCCACCAGCAGGAAGCCACCGGTTACAAGCAACGTCGCCCGTGGAAGCTGATAGGTGTAATCGAAGTAGCCGATGGTCGCAAGCGAAAGTAACGCCAGTATCGTCCGACGGACGGCCTTCATCCACGTGTCCAGGATCCGGCGTGGGCGCGGTTTGTACAGCGGTGCCATCGCCGCGAGCACCACGACCGTCGCCGTCGTGGCCTCGAAGAGGAGTTCACCGCCGACCGCCCGATCGGCCGGCAGTGTCGACAACACCGGCACCAGACCGGTAACCGATCGGATAAGTGGCTCGTTCGACAGGACGACCCCGACGAACGCGATGATGGCGGTTCCGAACACGCCCGTAATCCGGTACCGCCAGTGGGTTTCCATCGACGTAGTGTGCGTTACCGGATCGAATAAATCCTGCGCCCGTGTGGAATATATTTTCCCATGACAACTCCTCGTGCCTGGATTCGTTTCGACGCGAAAAGTCTATCCGACAACCGCGTGTCGCTACTACTACGATGGATGTCATCGACGAGCAGGGTCGACTGTTCGGCACTGTCAACGTCATCGACGCGCTGGTCGTCCTTGTCGTCCTTTCGACAGTTGTCGCCGGCGCGGCCCTGGTCGTTGGCCAGGAGTCTCCAGCTGAACCCCGGGAAATAACCATCTCCGCACAAACGCCACCCGTCCAGCCGTACGTCGCCGCAGCTATTCCCGAAGGCTCAGTTGACGGCAGTTCGGTCGTAGCCGTTCACAACAAGTCGATCAGACCGACGACCGTTGCCGTTCGAGCCGACAACGGGACGTTACACGAACGTGACCATCCGTTGAATCGCACTGTGACGATGGCGGTGACCCTCTCCGTTAGTGAGGTACCCGACGACGGAGTGACGGCGTATCGTTTCAACGACGAGCCGCTCGAGATCGGCCGTAGCGTCACGTTTGACTTCGGGCGTGTCTCCGTCAACGGAACGGTCACGAGCTTTGCATCTGAACCAGGATGACCGATCGACCCATGACTCAGTCATCGCAGGTGATCGGTGCCGTCGACAACTACAGCACCACGTTTCGACGGGCTGTCAGTCGGTCACGGCTACGCGAGTTCGTCGTCTTCGTCGGCATGCTCTTTGGGGCCGGTCGGCGGTCATCGGCCGCGTGCAGGTTGTTCCGAACGATCCAGCGTTTCCTTCGCCACTCCCCGATCTATCGCTGGCTCACGTCTGAACCTGACGCCGACGTGATCGTGATCGACCTCCGAGAGACGGTGACTGTCGGCCCCGTTCTTCGACTGGTTCAGCCACTTGGGTCGATTCTTTCCCAGTGGTATCGTGGGTCGCGACTCGCACCCGGGGACGGACCCGGTGGTCTCACCACAACCGCGGCAAACTCCCGAACGGCCCAGGTGCTCCAGACAGTGTTTGAACCGCCTGAACTGTCCGATGGCGGTGATAAGGCCGATCCGGACCCAAGAGAGCGAACTCGTTGAACCCCGATTTCACTCGACAGTTACACTTTTCGCCAGATTCCGGGGCTTGTCGATGGGGCGACCGAGTTTCGCGGCCGTGTGGTAGGCCGCGAGTTGGAGTTGCACGTTCGTCAGGACCGCGGCCGTCCGAGGCGGACTTTCGGGAACCGAGAGGACGTGATCGGCGTAGCGTTCGACGTCGCTCTGACCGTCAGTCACGGCGACGACCGGCGCGTCCCGCGCTTCCACTTCTTTGACGTTGCCGATGGTCTTGCGGGCCTGCTCGCCGTCGCCAGTCACCATCGCGAACACCGGGGTGTTCGCCGTCACGAGCGCGAGCGGACCGTGTTTCAACTCACCGGCGGCGAACCCCTCGGCGTGTTTGTACGTGATCTCCTTCATCTTGAGTGCCCCTTCCAGGGCGACAGGGTACTGGAGTCCTCGACCCAGGAAGAAGTAGGCGTCGCTGTCGAGATACGTTTCGGCGACCGCTTCGGCCTGCGATTCGTCGAGGACTTCCTGGACGTCGGCGGGCAGATCTCTGAGTGCGGCGATCGACTCGCGATCGTCCTTGGTCGGGACCATTCCGGTCGCCAGCAGGTTGAGCGCTGTCAATTGCGAGGCGAAGGTCTTGGTCGCGGCGACGCCGATCTCCGGGCCCGCTTTGATGTAGAAGACGTGATCGCACTCCCGTGCGGCTGTCGAAGCCACGACGTTGGTGACCGCGAGCGTCGTTGCGCCCTTCGATCGGGCCGCTCGCAGTGCCGAGAGCGTATCGGCCGTCTCGCCGCTCTGGGTCACACCGATCACCAGATCGTCGCCGACCGGCGGTGGCGCGCTCGCGTACTCGTGAGCCAGGAAGGCCTGTGCCGGGACGCCGGCGTCCCGGAACAGTTGAGCGCCGTACACTGCCGCGTGATAGCTCGTGCCACAGGCGACCAGTTGAACCCCGCGCGGGTTGAGGTACGCCAGGTCGCCGATATCGACCTCGCCGGCGAGTTCGTCGACCCGTTCGGAGAGACCCTGGCGCAACGACCGGGGCTGTTCGTTGATCTCCTTGGCCATGAAGTGATCGTAGCCGGCCTTGCCCGTCTCTTCGGGGTCCCACTCGACGGTATCGACCGTCTTCTCGACGGGTTCACCAGCGATCGTCGAGACTGTCCACCCGTCCGGATCGATCCGGGCGAACTCGCCGTCGTCCAGGTAGACGACGCGATCAGTGTACGCACGGAACGCCGGGACGTCACTCGCGAGATAGTAGGCGTCTGCCGGCCCCTCGCCGCCGTCGCTGCCGAGTCCGAGCACGAGCGGCGAGTCGTTTCGAACGGCAAAGACGGTCTCCAGACCGGCGATCACGACGGCGACGGCGAAGCTTCCTTCCAGCCGGGAGACAGCTTGGCGCACTGCAGTCTCCGGATCGGCACCGGTTTCCAGGGCTTCCTCGATGAGGTGTGGAACCACTTCAGTGTCGGTCTCGCTCAGGAAGGTGTGGTCCTCGCCGAGTTCGTCTCTGAGTTCCTGATAGTTCTCGATGATCCCGTTGTGGACGACGGCGACGTCACCCGTACAATCGGTGTGGGGATGCGCGTTCTCGTCGGTCGGCGGGCCGTGGGTACTCCAGCGCGTGTGGCCGATGCCGACTGGCCCGTCGGGCTGCTCGATGTCGACTGCCTTCCGCAGTTCGTCGATCGTGCCCGATCGCTTCGTGACCGCTAGCTGGCCGTCTGCCAGTGCGACCCCCGCCGAGTCGTACCCGCGATACTCGAGGGTCGAGAGACCTTCGACGAGGACGTCGGTCGTTTCCGTGTCGTGACCCACACAGCCGATAATCCCGCACATCAGCGCCGCACCTCCGCCCCTTCGGTGACACACCCCTCGACGCTGACGCCGGTCGCCAGATGTGCGTTCGGCCCGACGAGTGTCCCTGGTGCGAAGCTGACGTCGCCCCCTGCCTCCACCCGGTCGGCCAGTAGTGCGCCGAGTGGCTCGTCCTCGTAGATCGCCGTTCCGATCCGGACGTCGCCCGGTCCACCCGAGACGACGGCATTCGGACCCAGAGTGACGGCCTGGCCGACGATCGCATCGATCAGGGTCGAACCCGGGCCGACGCGTGCGTCGTCGTCGAGGACGGCTGTGGCGATCGTCCCGTTGGCACCGACGGTGACGTTCCGACCGATCGCGACGTTTGGCCCGATCACCGCACCTGCACCGACCTCACTATCCGGACCGATGACTGCCGGTGGCTGGATCGTCGCTGCCTCGTGGACAGACGCACTCGCGTCGATCCAGACCTGGTCGCGAGACTCCGGGGGATCGAGCCGGCCGTTCGCGAGGACCGTTCGTGCGAGTTCGAGCAGATCCCACGGATAGGTTGCGTCGACCCACGTGCCGTCGGTCTCGACTGCGCCGACGCTGCGATCGTCGATCAGCCGTGCCAGGGTGTCGGTCAGCGCCAACTCGCCCGCCTCGCGCGGCGTCCGTTCGATCATCTCGAAGATCGACGGCTCGAACGCGTAGACGCCAGCGTTGATGTAGCGATACTCGCCAGCGTCCGGTTTCTCGACCAGATTCGTGACAAGCCCATCCTCGACGAGGACAGCTCCATAATCCGTGGGGTCGGGACCGTCGAGGACGGCCAACGTCGCTCGCGGCTCACTCTCTTCGAACTGGTCGGTGACGTCCTCGACGATTGTCGGGTCGATGAGAGTGTCGCCGTTGACGACGAGGAACGATCCCTCAACGGCTGCCTGGGCCTGGAGGAGTGCGTGACCCGTGCCGAGTTGTTTCGTCTGGTCAACGTACGTGACCGGCCGCCCCCGGTAGGTCGGCCCGACGTGATTCTGGACCCGATCGCGCTCGTAGCCGACGACGAGGACGAGTTCCTCGACACCAGCCTCGACGAGTGCGTCGAGGACGTACTCCAGAATCGGCGTATTTCCCGCGGGGAGCATGGGCTTCGGGCGGTTGTGTGTCAGCGGCCGGAGACGCGTGCCTTCTCCGGCTGCGAGGACGATGGCTGTCTGACAGCTCATATCGGACAGACGCGTGGACCTGGTTTCAACCTGATGGGTTCACACAATTTCTGCGAGAATTGCCAGCCACGACTCCGGATCGGACGGCCACGTGACGTTACTGTGACCCCATCTCCTCGCTCGCGACCTGTCGCCCTCGGGAGGTCATCTCGACTTCGGTCCGCTCGCGGATCGTTTCGATCACGTCGAGTTCGATCAGCCGATCGAAGATCTCCTCGATCTCCCTGACGTCTTCGTCGACGAAATCGGGGATATCGAAGGGCGAGACGCCCGTGTGGAGCGCCATCACGATCTGCTGTTCGGTCGGCGAGAGGTCGAGGTTCGCGCGGTTTCGCTCGACACCTTCTTCCAGAATCGCCTCCAGGATCGTGATCTGTTGGCCTTCACCGGTGATGTGGGTCTCGACGCTCCGGTCCTCGCTGTCGGTGTGCTCGACCTCGAAGATCCGTCGTTCGGCCCCGTCGACAGTCCGTTCGTCGGTCTCGACGTCACCGATGTCGTCCCGGCCGATGGTGACGTATTGCCCGTCGGCGACCGCGAGTTTGATCGCCTCGTCTGTGAGCTTGACCTTCGCCCGTTGCCATTCCGTTCCCTGGACGACGCCACCCTTGACCGCCGGATGCTGGACGTAGATGAGCGTATTATCGAGAAACGCCCGGTAGAGGTCCGTCTCGAAAGCCTCCTGTTCAGGTGCCCGCAGGAGCATGACGTCATCGTCGATATGGAGCGTGACGTAATTCGCGACGCCGGCCGCGTTCTGGTTGACGTCGAAGCGACCACCGACGTCGTCGACGTCGGTCAGTGGAATCACCTGCTTCTCGTCGGCGATGAGGACGATCCGCTTTGTCGTGAGTACGATTCGGCACTGCGTCCAGTCGGCATCCTGGATGTCTCTGCCGTCCGTGGCTGCCTGGAGGTACTGCCCCCGATCGTCCATCAGTTTACGCTCGCCCTCGCTCATCGATAGTGATCTCGCTCTCTTCGAGATACGGCACCCGGGTGATTAGGCGTTTCGGCCGTTGGCCTATCGGTGTCGCGGACGGAGCTATCGCTGTCCGACGTAGCGCACCAAAAAATGAAGATCGCGCGTCAGAACCGCTTTCGGCGGTCAGTCGTGATTCGGATGGGTGTCTTACTGCTGGCGGCGGACTGCGAGCAGTGCGGCGCCCATCAGTGCGACCAGCGCGAGCACGGCCGTGAAGCCGGGGCCGCTGGCGGTCGTGCTCTGTGCGTCTTCGATCTGACTCTCGAGATCGGAGACATCGGATTCGAGCTCACTGATCGTCGAGTCTCGCTCGGAGATCGTCGACTCCTGCTCGGAGATCGTCGAGTTCTTGGCCTCGAGCATGCTCTGGAGACTCTCGGTCTGGTTCTGGAGGTCGGAGGCTTCCGCTTCCCACTTCCGGGCCGAGAGGTTCATCGCGCTGACTTCGGACTCGAGGTCCGCGATCGTGGTCGTCTGGTTGAGAAGCTGGCTCTCAGCGTCCGCGAGCTGCTGGTTCAGCTCCTCGGTCTGGTTCTGGAGCTCCGCGATGGTTGCGTTCTTCTGGTCGAGGAGTTCCTGGCTTGCGCCACCGGTCTCGTTGAGCTCCTGTTCGAGCTCTTCGATCGTGGCGTTCTTCTGCTCGAGCATGCTCTCGGTCGCGTTCAGCTCGTCCATCGTGCTGTTGAGGAGCGTCTCGAGCTCGTCGATCTGGGCCTGGAGTGCCTCGGCGGACTCCTGGGTCTCCCATTCGGGCGTGTCCGAGAAGACCGCGTCGACAGCGTCCGTGTTACCGGCGCGCTTCAGCGAGAGTTCGAACTCTTCGCCAACCTCGCGGTCGCCGAAGTCGAACTGGGCAGTCCACGTGCCGTTGTCCATGACTTCGACGTCAGTGTCCTGTTCGAGGAAGTCACCGGACTTCAGCGCCTGGACCGTGATCGTGGTGCCGGGCGCAAGGTTGCTGCTACCCTTGATCTCGGCGCTGTCGACGTTCTCGACATCGTACGGAGACTCGACCAGGTCGAAGGAGCTACTCCGCTCGGCGAACGTGATGTCCGTGCTCACGGTTTCGGTTTCACCACTGGCGACGTACGGGTTGTTATCGCCGTCGACTTCGAAGGTGACCGAGTACTCCTCCCCGGCACTGATGTCTTGCGTGTCCGGAAGGCCAGTCTGTGCGTCCGTATCAACGACGACGAAGAAGCGGTTGTTGGCAGCGTCCGGCTCGATGCTGAAGTCGTCCCCGCTAATGTCGAATTCGGGCGCGTTGCCGTACTTGCCGTCGAAGTTCTCCTGCTTGAACGTGACGTTGAGTCCGTCGCTGGTGGCGCTACCGAGGTAGGCGAAGACACCGGATGCCTCGACCTCGACTGCGAGGTTGTCACCGAAGGCGACGTGGGACATCTCGGTCCCGTTCGTGATCTCGGAGACATCTTCGAAGTTGTCGTTCATCGGCGCGACGATCGTCGATGCACTGACCGTTTCACGCGGGTTCAGCGCGAGCGTCGCGACGTCCTGCTCCTCGTTACCGGCGTTGACCGTCAGGTCGTACGAGCCGGTCGCGAGGCGGAAGTCTCCGATGGATTCTTCGTAGTCAACGTTCACGGTGTCTGCACCCTCTGCCGGCGAGAATGCGTTTCCGTGTCCGCCGGCGAGGAAGGTGTTCATCTGGACAGTGACCTGACCGTCGTCGGCGTCGCCGCCGTTGGTGCTGTCCATGACGGTGAGGTTGGCCCAGTATTCACCGGAATCGTCGGTGATGTTGACCGTCGCCGTGTCGGTGTTCTCCATGTTGACGGTGAACGCGGCGTTGTCACCGACTTCCTGGCTGAAGACGTTGTTCTCGAAGGATGCCGTGGTTTCTCCGGCCGTCTTGTACTCGATGCTGAACGTGCCCTCGGCATTCGAGGTCTGGGACTCCACCGTGAAGTCGTACGTGCCGAGGTCCAGGCTGGAGAAGTTGACACCCAAGTACTTGTCCGACGAGTCAACGGTCAGCTGGATCTTGTGGTCTCCGTGGGCCGATGCTGCCCCGCCAAAGACCGTGTTCAGTTCGCTCTGGTCGAGGCTCGTGGAGTTGACGAGAATGTTGAAGGATCCCTCGGCGACGCCGAGGTTGTCCGTCTTGACGTTGAGACCGTTGTCGTCGAATCCGGCCTCGTCATCGTAATAGACGCCTCCCCAGTTTGATACCTCGAGGTCCTGCTGGACGATCTCGAACTGGGTACCCTGAAGGTTCGACCCGTTTGCACGGAGGAAGTAGTACCCCGTCTCGAGATCCATCTGACTACCCGAGAATACGGCCGATCCGCTCTCAACCTCGGCAACGGCCTCCTGCGTCGAGTCCTGGTCGCCGAGGATACCTCTTCGAACCTGGACGAGGTCGCCGTTCCCGACGATCACGTCGTCGCCGCCACCTTGGGCCGAATAGGTTCCCGAGTCAACTGTAAGCTCTTCTCCCTGGAACACCGGGCCGTCAACGCCGCTGGTGTTTCCTGATTCCGCTGCCGCGACACTGCCACTCAGCGCGACGGTCCCAGCGAAGACGCTGAAGACCATCAGCGCTGCGAGGAACAGCGCGCGGAGTTTGCTTGTTGTGTCTGTCATAGTTTGTAGTGTGTCTGTCCCCGTCAGCACCCTGCCACTGGGGACACATTGCGTCGGCCCTCCAGTGGTAGACGGGACTGACGGTTCACGTTGTAATCCATCTACCAGATGTGGTAAATGCTTTCTGGTTCAGGCCGGGTATGCCCGACCCCCGCAAGCCCCACGACTGGCCGCGAACGTCACTCTATTCCCGGTTTCTTCCTCTTCGATCGCGGTCGCTCCCACAAAGCATTTAAGTCGGGTGTCGAATCGCCCGGGTCCGCCCCGGTTTGATGTCACGCTGCCGGCTGTGCGAATGCTGCTTCGCGCACACAGGACAAAAGGTTAGTTATCGAATACGCCGCCATCGAACGGTGTTCAAGCGAAGTCGATTCCCGGACCGGATAGGCTGCGGGACGGGCGTTACCGGTAGAGCTTCCGGAACAGCTCCAGGACGTCGCTGACGCCGACTTTGCCGTCTCCAGTGAAGTCGTAGGCGTCGGCGTTCGACTGGACCATCTCGTTGTTACGATTGTTCAGCAGCGACCGGACGTCGGCGATGTTAGCGTTGCCGTCGCCGTTGACGTCCTCGTGGAGGCCGTCACCGTCGAGGTCCTGGGGGGCTCCCTTGCCGCCGGGCAGTGCACCGGGCGGCGTTTCTTCGCCATCGTCCTCTCCGTCGTCTGTTTCGCCGTCGTCTGCTTCGCCGTCGTCTTGCTCGCCATCGCCTTCGCCGACCGTCATCGTCAGGGTGTCGGTGTCGTCGCTGATCTCGACCTCGCGCTCGACGGTCTCCTCGCCGTGGGTCGCGGTGATGTGGTACGTGCCCTTGAAGGCGTCCGTCGCGAACATTCCGTCGGCGTCCGTGCTGCCGGATTCCTCGGTCCACCACTCGTCGAAGATGAGGTTCTGCCAGACGTCCAGGGCCGGCTTGGGGTTCCACTGGGAGTCGAAGAACGGAGCGTCGTCCCGCCAGTGGAGGGAGTCCTGGAAGCCCCACACCATGAAGGTCTCCGCGTTCGGATGGCTGAACGTTATCTTCAGGAACTGCTTGAAGAAGGTGGCCTTGTCGGCTTCCATCCAGGTGTCGTCGGCCATGTCGAACTCGGTGATCCGGATGCCGGCACCGAGGCCGCTGTAGAACTCCAGGGCCTCCCAGATCTCGGATGGCGTGAGTGCCGACGATTGGCTGAAGTGGCTCTGGAGGCCGATCCCGTCGAGATCGACGTCGTTCTCGATCAGGAACTCGGCCATCCGCTTGTGGTTGTCACGCGTCGACTGATACGGCCCCTCGATGGTGTTGTAGTCGTTGATCGCGATCCCGACGTCGTCGGGGGCGACATCCTCGGCGTGGTTGTGCCACTCGGCGAGGACCGGTGCTTCGACGGCGTTGATGTCGAGTTCCTCGTCGGGACCGACACCGCGGACCGCCTTGATGAATCCGGGTACGTGGGTGGTCTCGTTGTGAACCTCCCACTCGTCGATGACGCTGCCGTAGTCCTGGAAGTCCGCGTAGTGGTTGATGATCTCCTCGATGTGAGACATCGTCCGATCGCGGACGTACTCCGGATCGAGCTCGGGATTCTCGACTTCCGACCACTCGCGCCCCATCGCCGCGACGACGTCTTCCGGCACGGCGTAGGAGTCGACGGCTGCCCACAGACAGACGTGCCCGCGGATCCGCATGTTCTGCTCGACGAGCCATTCGGTCGCCGAGTCGGCGATGTCCTGTGCCTCCTCGAAGAAGCGCCACTTGTGATGGTTGCCCAGGACGGCGGTGTTGAAATTCTCCGTGATGACCTGTCGATATTGATCACCCGGTTCGGTGTTCTGGATCAGGTGGTCGGCCGTGACCTCGGTGCCGAAGCTGAAGTCGTGTTCCTGCATCGCGACCTCGACGTCGGCCCCCTCGACGGCGCTGCCGTCGCCGTCGACGACTTCGACCGCGACGTCGGTCTTGCGGTGTTCCTCGATCCGAGCATCGGCTTCGTCTTCCCATTCCTCGTTGATCTCTTGCTCCCAGGCAGGGAGGTCACCGACCGAGACACCCTTGGCGAAGTCGACCACGGCGAGGCCGCCGATGTCGACGGTCTGGGCCTGTGCGCCGAGCCAGATCTCGGTCCACCACTCGCCCGATGCGGCGGCGCTTCCGGCCTCGATCGGGAAGTAGAACCGCTTCCACTCGCCGGTGAGCGGCGGGCGCGGCTTGGTGACGTAGTTGGCCGACTCGTCACCCGAGGAGGTCATCTTGTAGGTGATCGATGTGTCTCCCTCGGGGGCGCGCATGTACGCGACGCCGAGCAACGCGTCACCACTCTCGAGTGCCCGATCGCCGTACGCCTTGAGGTTTACGAGCCAGTCGTCGTCGGCTTGCTCGGTCACTTCGATCCGGGTCGCCTCCGAGAACGGGACGTCGTCGCCGACATCGATGGACTCCTGGTTGGCGAGGTCGGAACTGCCGCCGGCGACCTCGTAGGCGTCGAAGGTCGCGGCTTCGGTCGTCCCGTAGGCGAACTTACCCGCCCCACCGAGGTTGTACCCCTTGAGGTCGCTGACGAGATCCGAGTAGTACGGGTCGTCAGTGTCCGTCCAGATCTGATAGCCACTGCTCTCCTCGGGCGGCACCGCCTCCCCGCTCGGGAGGTTGCCGATCCCGACGTCGGCGTCACTGTAGTCGATCAGCGCCATCCCGCCGAACTCGACGGTCTGCTGGGCCATCCCGAGCCAGAATTCGACGTATGCGTCCCGGATTGAACCCGGGCGGGACCCGACTTCGATCGGGAAGTAATAGCGCGTCCACTCCGAGCCGGGCTGGACGGCCGAGTTGTCCGTGATGTAGTTCGCGTTCTGATAGCTCCAGTCGTCGCCTTCGGCGTCCTTGTACCGATATTTGAAGAACCCTTCCGTCTCCGCGTTGTCCGACTCGCTCCGGAGGTACGCGACACCGAGGAGGACGTCACCTTGCGCGAAGTCCTGCTCCGTGAGGAACCGCTGGTAGGAGTACGACCAGGAGTCTGCGCCTTCCTCGTTTACCTCGATTTGGACGCCCTGTGTGATCGGGACGCTGTCGTTGTCGATCGAGATCTCCGAGAGATTCCCGCTATCCCCCGACTGGAATTCGAAGCTGTCGATCGTCGCCTGCTCGGTCGCCCCGAACAGGAACGACCCAGCCGGCAAGTCGTACTGCTCCTGGAGTTCACTCTGCAGCGTCTGGTGATACTCGTCGAGGTGGCCATCGGCTGCCACTGACCCAATTGTCCCCGACCCGACTGCAGTTGCCGCCCCCAGTGCCCCGACGGACTTCAGGAACGTCCGCCTGTCGCCGTGAACGTGTAATCTATCGTCTGTCATCTGTGTATAGCGGTTGGTTGGTTCGTCACGATTTTACTTAGTGTTTTGGGAAAAATAGTCGTCGAATCGCACAACCTGCGTGGGACTTCCGCCGAAAAGTATGACCATTTGATATCATTTACCGTCAGGAAGCAATTCAAACACACCGAGCTCACTGCTCGCTCATCGCCTCGCTGGCCATGTTGCGGCCCTGAGCGTTGAGTGAGACTTCCGTGCGGGTGCGGACTTTGTCGACCGCACCGACGTCGAGCAGCTTCTGGTAGATTTCTTCGACTTCATCGACGCTGAGGCCGACGAAGTCGCTCATCTCGAACGGGGAGACGCCGGAGTACAGTGCCATCAACACCTGGCTCTCTGTCTCGGTGAGTTCGTAATCCTCGTCGCGTTCGGCGACGCGTTCCTCGAACAGTTCCCGGAGGACGGACGTGTGTCGCTCCGTCCCGGAGAGGTGGGTCTCGACGCTCCGGTCATCATCGTCGGTGTGTTCGATCTCGACGACCGGTCGTGTCTCTCCCATGACCGATCGCGATCCCGTCTCGACGGTCCCGACGTCAGCGAAGTCACACCTGACGCGATCCCCGCCGGGAAACGTCAGCGAGAACCCGTCTTCGGTGGTCGAGAACTTCGCTTTCTCCCACGCTGCGTCCTCCTGGACGACACCGCCGACGACTGCTGGATGATTCACGAGGACGACCTCGCCGGCGAGGTTTGCCCGATAGTACGCGTCTTGAAAATCCGTCTCACCCGCGGGGGACACTTCGATCACGGTCGAGCCCATTTGCAAAACGAGCGTCTCGGCGGCGTTTTCGGCCCCATCGAGGTCGTCCGGGATCGTGACCCGCCCGTGGGGGATCGTCCGGTTCGATCCGTTGCCCGCGAGGACGAGCCGTCTGTCCGTCAGGACGATCCGTGCGGACTGCCAGTCGGGATCCTCGACCGGCTGGCCGTCGCGGCGGACCTGCCGGTAGTCTCCGGCGATGTCCAGGATCTTTCGTTCTTCCTCGCTCATGGGCCCGCGTGCCTACCCGGGAGTTAGCCACTCACGGGCATATAAGTTCTCACCCGACGCCGGGTGATCGTACGGAGCAGTACTCACTGTCCGGTCGGCCCGTTTCCCGGCTTGGGATGAATTCGTCCGAGCCGAACACGAAAGGGAAATACGCCCCTGCCGATACACGTTCCCTATGGATCTCCTCGAATTCGCCCGGGCCGCCCGCGCGACCGGCCCGCTCTGTGACGCGTGTCTCGGCCGGCCGGTCGCCGACCGGAGCTTCGGACTCACGAACACCGAGCGCGGCCGTGCGTTACGGACCACCGTCGCACTGGACGACGACGAACCGATCGACGCTCCCGACGAGTGCTGGGTGTGTGAGGGTGCCTGCGAGGATTTCGACGACTGGGCCGACCGCGCCGCGGACGCCATCGCCGAATACGATTTCGACACCTATCAGGTCGGGACGCGCGTCCCCGCACTGATCGAGGAGAACGAGCGCTTGCTCAGAGAAGACGCCGGCCTCGCACCCGACGCGGGCGAACCGCTCAAGGGGGAGTTCAACCGCGAGGTCGGCAAGCGCCTGGGCGGGCAGATCGACGCCGAGGTCGACTTCGATCGGCCGGACGTCCAGTTGCTTCTGGACCTCGACGCTGACCAGATCGAGGTCCAGGTCAACTCGGCGTTCGTCTACGGTCGCTACCGAAAGATCAAGCGCGACATCCCACAGACTGAGTGGCCCTGCAACGACTGCAACGCCACCGGCACCGTCGACGGCGAGCCCTGTGAGGGCTGTGGCGGAACGGGCTATCGCTACGACGAGAGCGTCGAGGAACTCACCGCGCCGGTCGTCCGCGAGGCGATGGACGGTTCCCGGGCGGTCTTCCACGGAGCCGGCCGCGAGGACGTCGACGCGCGCATGCTCGGCACCGGTCGCCCGTTCGTGATCGAGGTCAAGGAACCCCGGACGCGCGACGTGGATGTCGGCGACCTCCAGGACGACATCAACGAGTTCGCCGATGGGAAGGTCGAAGTCGACGGGCTCGCCCTCGCGACCCACGACATGGTCGAGCGCGTCAAGGCACACGATGCGAGCAAGACCTACCGGATGACGGTCGCGCTCGACAAGGATGTCGACGCGCCGACCCTCGAAGCGGCCCTCGCGGAACTCGAAGGGAAGACGATCGAGCAGCGGACGCCAAACCGCGTTGCTCACCGCCGCGGCGACATCGTCCGCACGCGTGACGTCTACGCCATCGATGGCAAACTCGACCCGGACGGGGCGGGGATGGACCTGTCCGTCGGAGCGGAAGCCGACGACTCCGGCACGTCCACAGCCAACCACGCGACGATCGAGGTCCACGGCGAGGGGGGCCTCTACGTGAAGGAACTGATCTCGGGGGACGAGGGCCGAACGGAGCCGAGTCTTGCCGGAGTACTCGACACGCCCGCTGAGGTGACAGCTCTCGACGTCCTCCAGGTCGAGGGCGAGGACGAACCGTTCGAACGCGAGGCGTTCTTCCGGGACGCCCGAGCGGAATGACGGGGAGTGGCGACGGTTCGACCGCCGGTGAGGACTCCGCCGACGTGGACGAGCAAGCCCCCGGTGAACGGACGTGCCTCGATGACTGGACCGACGACGGCAAGAGCGATCTTCGGGCTGGCGTCGACGAGGCCGGCAAGGGCCCGGTCCTGGGATCGATGTTCGCCGCCTGTGTCGTCGCCGACCCCGCCGACTTGCCCGACGACGTCGACGACTCGAAGGACCTCTCGGCCGAGCGTCGCGAGGAACTCGCGACCGTCATTCGCGATCGAGCGCACGCCGTGGCAGTCAGCGAGATTCCGGTCGCGCGGATCGACGATACCGAGACCGACATGAACACTCTCACCGTCGTGGCCCACGCCGAAGCACTCGAACCAGTCGCCAGCGACGGACTCGCCACCTACCTCGACGCTGGGGACACCAACGCCGTCCGCTTCGAGCGCCGCGTCGCCGACCGGATCGAGGCCGACCTTGACCTCCGGGCCGAACACGGTGCCGACGCCGCTTACCCGATCGTCGGGGCGGCGAGCATCATCGCCAAAGTCGAACGCGACGCCCACGTTGCGGAGCTTGCGGCCGAGTACGGCGACCTCGGCAGCGGCTACCCCGGCGATTCGACGACCCGGGACTTTCTGGAGGACTATATCGCGGAACACGGTGAACTCCCGGCGTGTGCGCGGGAATCCTGGCAGACGAGCCGCGACGTCCGTAACGCGGCCGGGCAGGCCGCTCTCGATGATTTTGATTGATGGGCATATTCAGGGGGCGGTGTTCAGATAAGCACCGATCAAAGAGCCTATTTCTGCCGGCGAATCGGCTAAATCCTGGTGGCCTGCGAAAATCGAAGATTTTCGGGCGACCAGAAGACTGCGTCTTCTGGTAAAATGAAAGGGCGAGGCACGCGTGGCGGCTGCGAGGCGGTTGCACCGCCTCGAATGGAGACGGCGACGCCGTCTCCCTGCCGCCACGGTTTGCGGAGGTCGGCGACGCCGACCTCCCTTTCCGGGAACCCCGGCGACGCAAGCCGCGAGGCGGCAGAGCCGCCTTGCGAGGCGGTTTCACCGCCTCGAACTCGCGGCGCACAGCGCCGCGCATGGCCCGTGCGAATAGCGTGGGAGCGAAGCTCCCACGAACAATGCGAGCGGGCCATCAGCCCGCGAGCATACGGGCGCTTCGCGCCCGTGAGCAGACACTGCAGGCCGCAACGCGGCCGAAGTCGTTCGAAAGACCTGCGGTCTTTCGTGATGACGAGAGAGCGAAGCTCTCTCGAACCACGCACAGCGAGCCGCGGGACCGGAACTGACGAGGGCTTTCTGGCTGGTTTCAATCATCTCGAATCCTTATCTGAACACTACCATTCAGGGTGCGAACATCCGGCTGCCTTCTCCCACGACGATATTCCTGCACCTTCGCGCTGTGATCGCTGTCTATTCTTGAATAGATTCGACCTTGCGGGATCTCAGTGAGTATTGTGGGAAGATATTTATTCACTCCCCGAGTAGCCATATTCACATGAGCAAAACCGCCGAGGCCGACGATCGGGGGCGGATCGTCATTCCGCATGAAATCCGAGAGAAGCACGGCGATCGGTATCGGGTCGTCGAACTCGATGATCGGGTCGAACTCATTCCGATCAACCGGGATCCAATCGAAGGGCTTCGAGATGCCGTCGGCGATGCGTTCGACGGAAATTCGATCGCCGAGATCAAAGAGCAGGCGCGGACGGCCGCCAGGGAAGCAGCGGTCGAGGATCTCTCGGACTCGTCGCAATGATCTACGCCGATACCGACTTTTTCATCGCGCTGGTCAAAGACGACGACTGGCTCCAGGAGCGTGCTGTCTCGATCGCCCGGGAGAACGATGGGCAGATCTACACGTCACGGGCAACGCTGCTCGAGTTGTTGATGATCTCCGATCGATTCGCGTTCGATCGCTTCGAGGCACTCAGCTACGTCCTCGAAATCGCGGACGTTCCCGAGGACGAATCCGTTCTCTTTCAGGCGGCGGATTACATGGAACAGTACGACCTCACGGCATTCGACGCCTACCACGTCGCCTATGCTGACACCGATCCCATCGTCTCCTCGGACAAAGCGTTTGACGACCTCACCAACGACCGTATTCCGATCGAAGCGGAATCCCAGTAATTGCGTTCCTGCACGCGGATGCTCTTCCCGCAACGCGTTTTCTCTCTTACTCCCGCAACGCGTCCTCTCGCTCTGCCCCCTCCAACGTTTCCTCCTCGACGTGGGTCGCAACCACGGCCGGCTTGAACGCGCCGCCGTCGAACAGATCGTGCTCGCCGACGGAGGACTCGACGAACCGCTGGAAGGCCCGCCGTTCCGGCGGCAATTCGCCATAGAGAATCTCCTCCTCGGCCAAATCGTAGACGGGAATCCGGGGTGACAGCAGCGTGTCCTCACCGACCACTGAGTTCTCGCCGACGACGAATCCAGACGTGACGCGGCTTCCGGCTCCCAGTGCCACGCCGTCTTCGACGATCACCGGCGCATCCTCGACGGGTTCGAGCACGCCACCGATGACGGTGTTCGCGCCGAGCTTCACGTCGTCACCGATCTGAGCGCACGACCCGACGACATCGTTGGAGTCCACGAGCGTGCCGTCGCCGACGTGCGCGCCGATGTTCACGAACGCAGGACTCATCAAGATCGCGTCGCTGCCTACGTAGGCACCGCGTCGGATGACGGTCCCGTCAGGTGTGTTTCGGGTGCCACGCTCGCCAAGGTCAGCAGTCTCTCGAAGGGGAAGCACGTCGTGGTAGGTCACGTCGCCGTACTCCCGGGCTTCGGTTTCTCGAAGAGTGAAATTCAGCAGAATGCCCTGCTTGACCCAGGCGTTTGCCTCCCAGGTGCCCTCGCGCTTCTCGGCCGCCCGAACCTCGCCGGCCTCCAGGGCTTCGAGGAAGCGATCCAGGGTGGCTTGCTGGTCCTCGGCAAGGTCTGCGGGCGTCAGGTCGTCCGATCGATCCCATAGCGCCTCGACATCGCTTTCCAGACTCATGTTAGCCCTCGATTACGTCCCCGAAGGTATAGAATCCCGGATCCCGGCCAGCTATCCAGACCGCGGCATCGATTGCGCCAGCGGCGAAAACCCCGCGATCCTCGGCGCGATGGGTCAGCGTCACTACTTCGTCGTTGCCCGCGAACATGAGCTCGTGCTCGCCACGGACATCACCGGCCCGTCGGACATGGACACCGACTTCTCCCGCTTCCCGCGGCTGCATCCCCTCGCGACCATACGTTTCCTCGAAATCGCGTTCCTCGGCGAGCGCGTCGAGGAGGGTGTTTGCGGTCCCGCTCGGCGCGTCCTGCTTGCCGTTGTGATGGGTTTCCGTCAACTCCACGTCGTAGCCTGGCAGTGCCTCGGCAGCCGCGTGGACGGTAGACAACAGGGCCTGGATCCCGCGGGCGAAGTTCGCGGCCTTCAGGACGGCCACGTCCTCGCTGGCCCCCTCCAGCGCGTCGAGCTGGTCGTCCTCGAAACCAGTCGTCCCGGTCACGAGCGGGACGCCGGCCGCAGCGCAGGCCTCGGCGAACGCAACGGTCGCCTTGGGGACGGAGAAGTCGACGATCGCGTCTGGTTCGTGGGTCGCCAGCAGCGCCCCGATATCATCCGGCTCGTGGACCGGGGTGCCGGCGACCGTCTCCTCGTCGGTGGCGTCGACGGCGAAGACGACCGTCACGTCCTCGCGATCGCCCGCCGTCTCGATGACTGTCCGTCCCATGCGACCTGCCGCGCCGGTGACGCCAACTCGTATCATACCCCTCGCTCCGTCCTCGGTCCCGGAATGGTTATCGATCCGTCGTCTCGACCGGCGTCTCGACGTCGATCGGATCGAGCTCGTCGAGGACGTCCCGGAGGTGTGCTCGGTGTTCCTCGGCGAGCCGGGTCAGGGGCGACCGGAGTTCCGGCGAGCCGTGGCCACGGATCGCCATCGCCTCCTTGACCGGGATCGGGTTCGTCTCGACGAACAGCGCCCGGGCGAGCGGCCCGAGTTCGTGATGCAACTCGCGAGCGCGTTCGAAGTCACCCGCCAGCGCCGCCCCGACCATCGCACAGGTCCGGACGGGTTCGACGTTGGCGACGACACTGATCGCGCCACGCGCACCGATCGATAGCATCGGCAGCGTCAGCGCGTCGTCGCCCGAGAGGACGGTGAAGTCCTTCTCGCGCGTCCGCTCCACGATCTCAGTGATCTGGCCGAGATCGCCAGAGGCTGCCTTGAACGCCTGAATGTTCTCGTGATCAGCGAGGGCGACCGCCGTGTCGGGGTCGATGTTGCGCCCCGTTCGTGAGGGGACGTTGTAGACGATCTGTGGCAGGTCGATCTCGTCGGCGATCGTCAGGTAATGTTCGCGGAGGCCGCGCTGCTCGGGCTTGTTGTAGTACGGCGAGATGAGCAGGAGGGCGTCCGCACCGGCGTCTCGAGCCCGGCGGGACAGGGAAAGTGCTTCGCGGGTGTTGTTGCTCCCGGTCCCGGCGATGACGGGCACGTCCTTGAGTGCCCCGGCGACTGCTTCGATCACCTCGACGTGTTCGTCGTGAGAGAGCGTCGCGCTCTCGCCGGTCGAGCCGACGGGGACGACCCCGTCGACGCCGGCAGCTTCGAGCCGTCGAGCGTTCGCCCGCAGTTGGTCGAAATCGATGCGTTCGTCGTCTTCGAAGGGCGTCGTCATCGCGGGATAGACGCCTTCGAACAGTGGTTGTGGTGGCATGGATCTGATCGGGATACTGGATGATTGACGGGCCGCACCAAAAAACCGACCCGAAACGAGTGTGCCACGCTCGCCCCGAGTCACTTACGCACGCTTGCGCTTCGGACGTGGGCCGTCCCGACGGTCTGCCCCAGTCCGATCGAGGGCCACCCCGCAGCGTGGCTGCCCGGAACCAGCCTGACGTCGGGGTGTCGCCAGCATGTGTCTATTCCCGCCACCGGATGCCTTAGTGGTTACGCTCGTCAATCGGGCTGAACGTGGGTTATTGATCGTGAGAATTGGGCCGGTACTGTCTTCCGTTCGTTCTCCCATCTTTCACGCAGCATAGCGTATGGTCTGGCAGTTTTCGCTGGGTGTCGTGCCGTTGTTTGCCGCGACGCTGGTCGCCACAGCCGTCGCAATCGCTGTCTTCAGGAAGCGTGATGCGCCGGGTGGGCGTGCGCTCGGGGTGATCGCGGTCGCCGCCGGGTGGTGGTCGTTGCTGGCTGGCGTTGAACTCTTCCGGACTGATCTGTTCACGAGCGTCGTCCTGACGAAAGCCACCTACTTCGGTATCGCTGTCGTCCCTGTCGCCTGGGTGGTGTTCGTTCTCGCGTACACCGGACGACGAGCCTGGCTCTCGCGCTCCCGACTCGTTCTGCTGGGTGTTGTTCCTGTGATCACCATGTTGGCGGCCATCACGAACGAGCCCTACGGGATCCACTCGCTATTCTGGCAGGACCTCGGATTTATGACGGACGGTTCAGGGACTGCTGGGTCCTCCCAGTACGGTCCGCTTTTCTGGCTCCATGCCGCGTATTCCTACTCGCTCCTTGCGGTTGGATCGTACTTGCTTGTTGAGCTCGTCGTGAACGCGGACCTCCTTTACCGGGCACAGGCAGGGGTTCTTCTGATGGCTGTCGTTGCACCGTGGAGTGCGAACGCGCTCTATCTCGCCAACGTGATTCAGACGCCGTACGATCCGACGATCCTCGGGATCGTGTTGAGTTGTTTGCTCCTGCTCATGACCGTCTATCGCCACCGATTTCTCGAAATCGTTCCGGCAGCCAGACAACTCGCTCGCACGGAGTTGATCAAGACGCTCGATGACCCGGTCGTCGTCATCGACGACGAGCGTCATGTGGTCGATCTGAATCCAGCGGCTGTGGACGTTTTCGCCGCCGAGCGGATGGACGTCATCGGCCGAGGCCTCTCGGCTGTCTCCCCAAAACTGGCTGACTGGCTCGACAGCGACCGCGCCGAGCAAACCATCTCCTACGAGGTCGACAACGTCGACCGGTACTACGACATCCAGGTGACCCCGCTCTCCCAGAAAGCGGTGGCTGATTCCGGACTACTGCTTGCACTCCGGGACGTGACTGCTCGCCAGCACAACCGACAGCAAGTGAGCGTCCTCAATCGGCTGCTCCGGCACAACCTCTCGAACACTGTGACGACGATCCATGGCAACGCCGAGTACGCCGCCGAGAGGGCCCGTGACGACGAGGTCCGGGAGCGACTCGCCGTCATCGAGGACAACGCCGCGGCGATGATGGACAAACAGGAAAAGCTCGATCGCGTCCTCAGGACCTTCGAACGCGACAGCTACACGTGTAAGTCCCTGGATACACTCCTGAAAGCCGTCGTCGACGACGTCCGGACGGCCTATCCGGATGCCAAGCTGACGGTGGACATGCCGGAGACGACCATGTCTTTCGACGGGCAGGAGCGACTCCGGATCGCCCTTGAGGAACTGCTGACGAACGCGATCGAACACGATCCCAGTGACGCGCCAGCCGTGAGAGTCACCGCGACTGTCGAGGACCGACAGGCGACAATCGTCGTCACTGACTCCGGTCCCGGCATTCCGGCGTACGAACTCGAACCGATCACGAACGGGCAGGAGACTCAGCTGTCACACGGTAGTGGTGTCGGGCTCTGGCTCGTCTCCTGGATTGCACACTCGCTGCAGGGTTCGTTGGACATCGAGACTGGAGACGATGGAACAGCGATCACGCTGACAATCATGTCCGAGGAGTGACTGGCGAACGCTACTGGTCGGCGTGATCTCCGAATCCGACGGCCTCGGCGTCTTTGCGTGCCCGACGCGTCGCGTCGTCGATATCGAACTCCCGGACGAGCTCGCCGTCCCGAAGCAGTGGCTCGAACAGGGACTCGGCGTCGCCCGGCCCCTCTTCGTCGGCGAGTCCGACCTCGTGACTGCCGGTGTCCGTTCGGTAAACGGCCTTCTTTCCGGAGAGTTTTCCCCGCTTGGCGACCGGCTCGCCGTCGATCGAGACGATGTCCAGCGCGAAGTCTTTCGGCTCTGCGTTGGAGACGTACCCGCCGACGCCGAACCCGTCGGCGACATCCCGCAGTTCCCGAAGCGTCGTGGGATCGAGCCCGCCGCTGAGGAAGATGCCCACGTCGTCGTGCCCGCGGGCGTCGAGTTCCCACCGGACTTCCTGGACGATCCGGCGGAAGTCCCCGCGGCGTGAACTCGTGGTGTCCAGCCGGATGCTGTCGAGATCTGGAACGGCCTCGACGGCCCGGATCGCCTCGTCGACCTCGTCGCTGTAGGTGTCACACAGCGCGACCCGTGGAACGCCTGGCCCGACAGCCTCGTCGAAGGCTTGCCAGGCTGCCTCCTGGTTGCCCCGCCCGAAGCAGATCACCAGCGCGTGGGGCATCGTTCCGCCAGCCTCGCGGTCGATCACCTCGCCGGCGGCGACGTTCGAGATGCCGTCGAGCCCACCGATCAGCGCGCTGCGCTCGACCATCGCACCCAGCGACGGGTGGACGTGCCGGGACCCGAAGCTCAGCACTGTCGACTCGGGAGCGGCCCGGCGTGCCCGGAGTGCGTTCGTCGCGATTCCGGTTGGATGAGAGAGAAAGCCCAGCAGCGACGTTTCCAGACGAGCAAACTCCTGATATTGGCCTTCGATCCGCATCACTGGCCCGTGATCGAACAGTTGGCCTTCGGGAAGCGCGTCGACGTCGACGGGGTGTCCTTCCAGCAGGTGGGCGGCGTCTTTCAGCCCGGCGAGGACGGCAAACTCGCCGGTCGGAAACTGATCGGCCGACACCTCCGCGACCACGTTCGGGTTCTTGCCGGCGTGTTCGAGCGCTTCCATCGTCCGGTCGAAGTAGGCGTCCGTCGCCCGTCCCGCGGTGATCGCCTCGGGGCCGACGATGTCGAACGGCGTCTCTTCGGTCATCTTGCCACTCGGTTCTCGCCGCGTCGCAAAAACCTCCCGGGTCGTCGCGTCGCGCGAGAACTGAGAACGGGATCGTGGCCAAACACTTAGGTACTACAGTTCGTAGTACTCCATATGAGAACTGACAACGATACCGAAAGCGAGACGACACGCGTCACTCGGAAGGGGCAAGTCACGATCCCGAAGGAACTCCGCGATGAGTTCGGTCTCGAGGAGGGCGACGAGGTCCGCTGGGAGAAAGCCGAAGACGGCATCAGAGTGCGGAAGGCGACGCAGTCGGCGGGTCGCGGCATGCTCGTCGACGAAGACATCTCCGAAGCAAAGCGAGAGGCGATGGCCGAAGAGATGGCTGCTGAGATCCGCGAGCAGCGCCGTTCGGAGTGGCAGCCGTGACTCGCTACACTGTCGACGGCGTCGCGATGGCTCGGTACCTCGTCGATCGACTCCCGACGGCCGCAGACGACGTGTTCGAGCGGGCCGAGCAGGGTATCGACGTGATCGAAGCGCCGACGGTGGCCGTCAGCGAGGCGATCTGGACGGCGGTCAACAAGGGAACGATCGCCGGCGTCGACGTCGAGACAACGCCGAACGCGGTACTGCGCGGCCTCGTGAACGACGGCCCAGTACAGGTAGCGCCGACCGACGAGCAGGACCTCGCGGTCTACGGGAGTTTGCTCGACCACCATACGCTCCACGACGCGCTGTTGATCGGGAATCACCGCGTTCGCGGCACCGAGGCGATCGTCACCAACGATGACGCGTTCGCTGCCGACGATACTGTCTGGGCGTAGATTGACCAGCAAAAAGACGGTCGTGGCGCCGTCGGACCTTGGGTATTTACCGTCGCCGGAGCGCCAGGAGTGCAACGGCGAGAAGGCCGATCAGCGCGCTCGTGGCGACGAATCCGGGGCCGTTGGTCGTCGTCGCGTCGGTCGAGTCGTCGGTGTCTGTCGACTGGGTGGTCTCGCTGTCGTCAGGTTCGTCCGTCGTCGTCTCGCCGTCGGACGTCGTGGTCTCGTCCTCGCTGTCGTCGGTCGTCGGTTCGTCGTCGTCCGCCTCAGTGGTCGTTCCGTCGTCGGGCGTCGTCTCTGTGGATTCCTCGATCTGCGGGGCCGATACATCTACGCCCGACAGTTCTGCAAGGGTCGGCGCGTTGACGATCGTGAGCGTCTCGCCGCTTTGATCGAGGTAGAAGGCGTCGTTGAACCCTTCGCCGTCGGGGATTCGGTAGACGTTCTCGTGATCGTCGACGGATTCAGCGCCGTGGAACGCAAGGAGTTGCTCGTAGCCGTTCTGGAACTCTTCGGCGTCTGTCGGCGAGTCCCAGGCAGTCCTGTAGACGTAGCCGGTCTCGTTGGTCTCGCTCGACTCCTCAGTCACGTACGGCAGTAACTTGTCCCCGTCCCAGCCGTTGGTGTAGGTGTGGTTGTAGTTGTATGGGTCGAGTTCGTTGAGCCCGTCAGCGCCGATGTTCAGGTGGGCTCGATACGGGATGATCTGGGTCGCAGTGCTGCTTTCGTAGCCCGGATACCACAGCGTCACGAACAGTCCAGCCTCGCCGAAGGAGGCGTGGTTGATACTCGCGTTAATGTCGAGTGGTCGCCAGCGGTCGTCGCTTGTATCTTCGATGGGAACCGGCGACGGCTCGTCTTCACCGTACTTCTCGGGGTGGATCGTCTGCTCGGTCGAGGCCGGCGGGTTCTCGTAGACCGCGTTCACCGCGTCCCAGCCTTCGGACTGGTGGAGGTCTCGAACGAATGCCGGGCCGTCACTGTAGGGCTGGAGGGTGATCTGGTAGAGGCCGATGTGCGGACTGAAGTTCGCCGGCGTCTGTGACTCCCCGGGCATGATACAGTCGCCTTGCCACTCACCTTCGCATCGCTGCTGGTATAGCCGGTCGACGTAGTTGCCGTCGCCTTCGATGATCCCGTCTTTGGCGTTGTGGAGTTCCTGGGTCGACTGGTTGAACGACGAGATGTTGAACTGCTGGTCCTGCAGCGCGTGGAACAGTTCCTGTGAGAGGGTGATTTCGTTCATCTTCGGCGTCGTGGCGTTCTCGGAGACGATCTTGATTTCGCCGTTCGAGGGATCGTAGAACCCACCGACACCACCAGCCTGATTCCGTTCCTGGGCGGCGATCGCGTCGGTCGACTCGTTGATCATCAACAGCGCCTCGTATTTGACGTTCTGGTGGAGACGCTGTGCGGTGGTCACGCTCGCCGTCTGATTGCCGACACGCTCGGTGTAGTTCTCCCGGCTGATCACTTCGACGGGCGGCGTCTCTTCGAACTCCAGACGCCGGATCTGCTCGACGCGTGCCATCCCGCGGGCGACCACCGCGTCGAGTTCAGAGTCGTTCAGCCCATCGTCGGGCGTGACGGCAATCGACTCGTTGTACCAGTAGCCGCTCTCCCAGCCGAGGACGTCCGACTCGGGGTCGGGCGGATGCTGATCAGCAACGGTGGCGTCACTCGTCACGTTCGAGAGATCTGTGCTGGTTGGAGAGCTGTCTGGGGCAGCGGCTGTGTTCGGGGAGCCGGCCGCCGCGGCGACTGGTACGCCCACCAGTGCGAGCCCGACGACCATCACGAAGATCTGTGTTCGGGAGACCATACCTCGACTGGAGGGCGAGTCGGTTAAAAATTCTCGGTACCGGTGGCGTACCGACGAAACCCGGCAGTCGGTCTAGCCACCGTGTCGCCGGTCAGTCGATGCGTCGCGCCGTCCCGATCAGCGCGACGAGCGCGACAACTGCCGCCCCGAACGTGAACCCAGGACCGGACGCTGTCGTCGTCTCGGTTGACTGTTCGTCGGTCTCATCTTGACTCTCAGTCGTCGGTGACTCTGCCGTTTCCGATTCGTCCGCGGTTTCATCACCGCTCTCAGTCGTCGAATCAGGTTCGTCGGTCGCTGTGTCAGACTCGGTCGATTTGTCTGTCTCGGTTGTTTCGTCAGTGTCAGTCGTCGAACCGTCTGTCTCGGTCGTCTCGTCTGACTCGGTTGATTCCTCGACTTCAGGAGTTGCCCCCTCCCGGACGGCCGAGAGTTCATCGACGCTCGGCGCGTTGACGATCGTGAACGTCTCGCCGGTCCGATTCAGGGAGATGGCGTCGTCGAACTCCTCTCCCTCGGGAATCCGGTAGACGTTCTCGTGGCCCTCGACGGATTCAGCGCCGTGGAAGGCGAGGAGTTGCTCGTACCCATTTTGGAACTCTTCGGCGTCGTCCGGCGAGTCCCAGACCGTCTTATAGACGTAGCCGGTCTCGTTGGTCTCGCTCGACTCCTCGGTCACGTACGGCAGGAGTTTGTCGCCGTCCCATCCTGCCGTGTACCGGTGGTCGTAGTCGTAGGGATCGAACTCGTCGAGGGCACCATCGGCACCGATATTCACGTGGTCCCGGTAGGGAATGATCTCTGTCGAGAGCTGGCTCTCGTAGCCCGGATACCAAAGCGCCACGAACAGTCCAGCCTCGCCGAAGGAGGCGTAGTTGATGCTCGCGTTGATATCGAGTGGTCGCCAGCGGTCGTCGCTGGTATCTTCGATGGGAACTGGCGACGGTTCGTCTTCACCGTACTTTTCGGGGTGGATCGTCTGCTCGGTCGAGGCTGGCGGGTTCTCGTAGACCGCATTCACCGCATCCCAGCCCTCGGATTGGTGGAGGTCTCGAACGAACGCCGGGCCGTCAGCGTATGGCTGGAGGAAAATCTGGTAGAGGCCGACGTGGGTGTCGCTGTTCGATCCACTCTGTGACCGTTCAGGGACAATGCAGGTCCCGCTCCACTCGTTCTCACATCGCTCCTGGTAGCGATAATCCACGTAGTTGGCGTCACCTTCGATGATGCCGTCGTTGGCGTTACGGAGTTCCTGTGTGGGCCCATTGAACGACGAGAGGTTGAAACGCTGGTCCTGCAGCGCGTGGAACAGTTCCTGTGACAGGACGATTTCATCCATCTTCGGCGTCGAGGCGTTCGCCGAGATAATCTTGATCTCACCAGCCGACGGGTCGTAGTAGCCGCGCCAATTGGCCTGATTCTGTTCTACATTGCGGACCGCGTTGGCCGATTCGTTGACCATGAATAGCGCTTCGTATATGACGTTCGCACTCAGGCGCTGTGCAGTGGTCGCGTTCGTCGACCGGTTAGTGATCTGTTCGCTGTGTTCCTCCCGAGAGATCACTTCTACCGGGACCGTCTCCTCGAATTCGAGTTGTCGGATCTGCTCGACGCGGGCCATACTCCGGGCGACGACAGCGTCGAGTTCCGACTCGTTCAGTCCGTCTTCTGGGGTAACGTCGATCGTTTCGTTGTACCAGTAGCCGTTCTCCCACCCCAGGACGTCCGCTTCAGGGTCCGGTGGATGGGTTTCGTTCGAAATCGTCTCGTTTGTCCCCGTTTCGGCAACGTCGGCTGCTGTGAGTGATTCACTCGCTGCCGGTGTCGATACGTCGCCTGCCATCGCTGTCGCTGCGGTGACTGGCTGGAGTGCCAGCACGACAACGCACAGGGCAGTCAGGATCTTTGTATACCTTCGTCGCATCGTGTGTAAAGCCCCCTTTACCTATAGTAATAAGTATTTTCCTTTTTGTCTCGTACGGGCGTCACCCACTCGGCGGTGCGGCCCGACGCGACCGAACCGATGTCGGGAAACCATTTTGCGCGTCACGTGCCAATCAGATCGTGAAATGATATTCGATCCAGATTCGACCGCCGTGGTCGTCGTGGACATGCAGAACGGCTTCTGTCACCAGGAGGGGAGCCTCTACGCACCGCCGAGCGAAGACGCGATCGACCCCTGCGTCGAACTGGTCGATCGCGCCGGTGAAATGGGCGCGTCAGTCGTCTACACTCGCGACGTCCACACCGACGAGCAGTTCGAGGACGCCCACTACTACGACGAGTTCGACCGCTGGGGCGAACACGTCCGCGAGGGCACCTGGGATGCCGAACTGGTCTCGAAGCTCAAATCCCGCGATGCCGATCTGATCGTCGAGAAACACACCTACGACGCCTTCCACGAGACCC